>JAICPY010000105.1 GCA_025929585.1 Steroidobacter sp. | reverse complement strand
CTTGATGAACTCGAAGTTCAGTTCAAGGCGAAGATCAATCGTGCAGATGCGTGTGCGCGCCGACCCCGACATGGTGGGGCACGTCTCTCCGGGCGGCGATCTCCAGTCCGGCGGAGCCGGGGGAGTGAGGGAGGGGGCCTCGCCTCAAGGGTAGCCCTGGCGCAGACCGAATGTTTGACGCAGAGGAAAAGTCTGGTTCCCTCCCCTGCTTGCGGGGGAGGGTTAGGGAGGGGGCCTCCGAACGCACGCCGTACGCCGCGCTAACGCACCAATCAACTGGCTGTGGCCGCAGACCTTCCTCCAGCTGCCCCAACGGGCATGACGGCTGGCGCTGCGCCGCTCTATCAAGCTCACTGAACGTAACCTGCCTTCTGAGACCTACCGCACACTCCGCACAATGCCCTACTGCCATGAGCTGAGCTTGGTGGCACATTGCCGCATTCTGCGGTTGGGGAAGCCAGCGGATATGGGTTCGGTAGAACAGAAATCAGAGCACAGCTCTAAACCGGCCCGAGCTTGGTCCTATCGGCCAGGCATTTCCATGCGCGTGGCGATTGGGTTTGCGGCAGTGGCGTTGACCGTGTTCGGCGCCAATCTGATCACGCGCGAAAGCGCCGATGAGGCGCGAAAACATATGCGGCAGTTGCTCATGCAGCATGAGCCGCTCGTGCGCGCCACCGAAGCCTTGGCCGATGCCGTATCTCGGCACGAGCGAGTCATCGTCGATCAGTTCGATCGAGCCACGATTTCCGACACCGAGGTTCGAGAAGCCGAATTGCGAATCGTAGAGGCGCTCGATGCGTATGAAGAGGCCGCGAAGCGGTTCCCAAACGATGAGTTCCTGATCCCCGAGCTTCGAACACAGCTCGAAGCCTTCAGCGCGTCGGGTGCGCGGCTGTTGGAGCGCAGTCAACATAGGCGCGCATCTCTGCGCGAATATTGGTCGCGCCTCGACCGATTGGAAGCGAAACTCAACATGCCTCAGGACCGCGCAGTCCGGTTCGCCGGCGCCGTCTTCGCAAGCGAATCGGTGATGCAGTTGCAGCGCGCCCTTAGCACGGTACGCGAGCGGGTCAGCACTGCGGCCAGCATTTCTTCAACTCATTCCGCTCAAAGCGTCATTCAAAGCGAGAACGCATTCGCCTCGTTGCTGAAGCGCTATGCGCCGGATCTGGAAACATTTCATGGAGCGCCGTGGGTCGAGGAAGTGAGCTCGGGCTTCAAACAGCTCGTCGCATCCCGCCGCGCGGCCTTCAATGCCATCGCGGATTTCGACGAGCATGCCGGCTCATTCAGAGATCAAGGTGCCGATGCAGCTAGCATGGTCGTCACGCGCCTGGTCCAGCCTGCTCGCCGTGCACTCGCCGATGCGGATCAGCTTGCGGTCCATGCCTCAGAGGAAGCAGATCGCCAGCTCGTTTGGGTCAGCGCGATCGTGATGACGTTGCTGATCGTGATTGCAGTCGCGACCGTCGGCAGCGTGACACGTCCAGTGCGGAATCTGACGCGCGCGACTCGGCGCGTCGCAAGCGGAATCGTGCGAACTCGCGTCGCCCGCGGCGGTGCCCGAGAGCTCGATGCGCTAGCGGCTGCCTTCAATCAAATGGCGGAGCAGCTGGAACATGCGGAAGGCGAAGTGCGCGCCTATCAGGCCGAGCTCGAAACGAAAGTCGATGAGCGCACGCGCGAGTTGAAGCACCTTGCCCACCATGATCCGCTGACACAGCTGCCGAATCGGCGTCAACTATTCGCGCATCTAGAGGCATCGATCGCCCGTGCACAGAAAGAAAAGCAACGCATCGCTGTGTTCTTCATCGATCTGGACAATTTCAAGACCATCAACGATAGCCTCGGCCACGCGTTCGGTGATGCCGTTCTGCAAGCCGTAAGCGAAAGACTGCGCTCTCACGCACCGAGCGCACATGCATTCAGCGCGCGGTTCGGCGGCGATGAGTTCACGGTGATTTGTGAAAACGTACGCGGCGTCTACGACGCGGAATCGATCGGCGCTGCGTTGCTGGAGCAGTTTCAGAGCTCGCTCATCGTGCACGGCCGGGAATTGCGCATCAGCGTCAGTGTAGGTGCGAGCGTCTATCCCGATCATGCGGACAACCCTCACGCGTTACTGCGCGCCGCCGATGCCGCGCTATTTAGGTCCAAGGAACTAGGTCGCGCATGCTGGAGCTTGTTCGCACCGGAGTTGTTCGAAGCGGCATCCTCGCGCTTCAAAGTGGAACAATCGCTGCGCCGCGCCGTCGAGCGTGGTGAGTTCGAGCTGCTGTATCAGCCACAAGTCTGCTTCGAAACCTGCGAGACGCACACGGTCGAAGCATTGCTCCGCTGGCGGCAGCCCGACGGGCAGGTGATTGCACCGAGTGAGTTCTTCGAGGTCGCCGAGCAATCCGGCCTGATCACCGAAATCAACTATTGGGCATTGCGCACGGCTATCGAAGCGGCGGCAATGTGGCAGAGCGATGTTTGGCCGAAAGCTCGAGTCGCGGTGAACATCTCCTCGCAGCAATTCTTGAGCGGCGATTTCGTTCAGCATGTTGCACAGCTCTTGAAACAGCACTCGCTGCCTGCTTCGTGTCTGGAGATCGAGCTGACCGAGAACGTCCTGCAGACCGGGCCGACGACGATCGCTACGCTGCGCCGCTTGCGCGACTTGGGTGTCAGCATCGCGCTCGATGACTTTGGCACCGGCTATTCATCGCTGACTTCGTTGGAGCAACTGCCGCTGACGCGCGTAAAGATCGATCGAAGCCTCATCGCATCGATCGACACAGGCAAACGTGCTCCCGCGATCGTTCGTTCCATCATCGGTCTGTGTCACAGCTTAGGGCTACAAGTGACGGCCGAAGGAGTCGAGCGCTCTTCGCAACTCGGAGTGCTGCTCACCGACCGCGGCGTGCAAGTGCAGGGCTTCCTGGTGTCGCGTCCGATTGCCGCCAGCACCGTGCCGTTGTTCTTGTCTCATGCTGGCGAACACTTGAGGTCCCTCGCGGCCTCCGCACCCGCGCCGCAAGATATCGACACCAGCTCTCGCCTGCGCGTCCTGCAACTCTCCTCCGCCCGCACCGCCCGCCGCTCCAGCGGCGGTTCGGAAGAGGGTTAGCTGACACCGGCCAACGAAGGAGCATTCGATGGCGTGATAAGAAGGACTCTCGCCAAGGACGCAAAGAACGCCAAGCAGCAGAAGGCGCAAAATTCAAGAAAGCCACTCTTCGAGGGGTACTGCCCCTCGTCGCGAACGCGCAGTCCAAATAACCTGCAGCGTACGCCGTACAAACTACTCGCTTGCAGCTTCCTCTTTCACCAGTCTTCCTTTGCGGGCCTTGCGTTCTTTGCGAGAGTTTTCCGGTGTGCTCCATTCACCACTTGTCGGGGAACTGAGGGTGCGCGTTCCGAGTTCCTGAGGCTCTGTCGGGGATTCTCAGCGACGTGGCCAGAACAAAACTCCTAGCGCGTGTCTATGGACCGTGGGTCTCGTTGCTCACGGTCATGCTCATCGTCGTGGTCTTGTGGACCGCGAAAACGATTCTGCTGCCGCTGGCGCTCGGCGTGATCCTCGCTTTTGCGCTGACGCCGCTGGTGCGTTGGTTCGATCGGCTACGTTTGCCGCGTGCGCTCGGAGTCGCTCTGACGATGTCGCTGGCACTGGGGGCAGTGGGCGGCATCGGGTATGTGGTCTTCAACCAATTCACCGAGCTTTCCGCAGAGGTCACCAAGTACACCTCCTCGATGCGCCGCAAGGTCGCGGATCTGCGCATGGGAGACGATGCAGCATTCAGTCAGTTCACTCGCACCGTCGATCGTGTCACTGAGCAGCTCGACGATAACGCGGATGAATTGCGCCGCGCCCAGCCGGTACGCGTCATCCCGGCTCGCATGACGCCTGTCGAGCGCGTGCAAGACGCCGTGCATTCGGTGTTCGAACCGATCACCAGCGCCGTTATCGTACTGGTGCTCGTCGCCTTCATGCTCGGGCAACGCGAAGATCTACGCGATCGACTCATCCGCTTGATCGGGGCGGATAGCGTCACGATGACCACTCGTCTGATGGACGAAGCCGCGCAGCGCGTCAGCCGGTTTCTGATCGCACAAACGCTGATCAATCTGGCTTTCGGCGCGATCATCACCGCGGGTCTGTATTGGATTGGCGTGCCGTACGCGGCGCTATGGGGCGGGCTCACTGCGGTCTTGCGTTTCGTGCCCTATGTGGGTTCGATCCTGTCCGCGATGATTCCGGCGACGCTTGCCTTTGCCACGTTCCCCGGATGGAGCGAGACGCTGCAAACCTTGGCACTATTCCTCACGTTGGATCTCATCGCCGCGTATTTCGTGGAGCCGGTCGTGCTCGGTCATCGCACGGGGGTGTCCTCTTTCGCGCTGTTGATGTCGGCTCTGTTTTGGATCTGGGTGTGGGGCCCGATCGGATTGGTGTTGGCGACTCCGCTGACGGTTTGTATCGCAGTACTCGGACGTCACGTGCGTTCGTTGCGTTTCCTCTCCATCATCTTTGCTGACGAACCAGCGCTCACTCCTCACGTACGCTTCTATCAGCGCTTGTTGGCACGCGATGAGGACGAGGCGAACGCGTTGGTCGAGCGCAAGGCTGCAGAGCTGGGTCCGATCGGCGTGATCGATCATGTATTGATTCCCACTTTGATGCTGCTCATCCAACATCGCACGCAAGAAGAAATCACGAATGAGGATGCCGAGTTCGTGCTCGATGTCGTGTCGGAAACAGCGCAACTCATCTCGCCACCCAAACAGCCCGCTGTGCCCTCGCCAAGAGTCGTGGGTTTGGCTGTGCGCACGCCCGTTGACCAGCTGGTGCTCGAAATGCTCGCTACCGCATTGAGCGCGGAATGCATGGAGATCGTGCCCGAGGATTTGTCGCCCGAACATGCAGTCCAATGTGTGCTCGACAAGCCGACGCCGCTCGTCTGCATCGTTGCCATCTCACCCACCAGAGGATCGGAAGTTCGAAACTACTGCCGTCGCCTGCGCGCGAACGCCCCCGGCGTCAAGATTCTGGTGTTGCGCCCGACGCTCGCAGAGTCGGACGTTTCTCGTTCGGTGGAACGCCTGAAAGAAAGCGGCGCAGATTGCGTCGTCACGACGACACAGGAAGCACTGGAAGCGGTGAGTGGATTGTTAGGCGGTACCCAGCGCGAGGTAACTGGAGGAGGACGTGATGGAGGTGATGGAGGTGATGTAAATGAGGTAAGTGATGGAGGGAAGAAGCGGGTCGCGACGATCTAGCGTCTCCTTCATCACCTACATCACTTCCATCACCTACATCACTTACCTGTCTTCCATCACTCGGCTTCCGCCGCCATTCCCACCACGCCGGAGTTATCTGGCGGCCCCACTCGTGCGAGCCAATTGTGCGTTTCTTGAGGCTCGCCGGTCTGCAGCCATTTGAACACCACGGTGTGCCATAGGATGCGCTGCACGTAGTTGCGTGTTTCGTTGTAGGGAATGTTTTCGATCCAGACATCCGGATCGATGCGTTCTGAAGGTAGCCAGCGGGCCGCGGCGTTTGGACCTGCGTTATAGCCGGCGAGCGCCACGACCGTCTGACCATTGAAGCGATCGTGCAACGTGCGAAGGTGAGCGGCGCCGAGAGTAACGTTCACTTTCGGATCGAATAGATCTTCCGTCGAGGGCCGCGGTTGTTTCCACACCTTGGCAGTGCGGCGTGCTGTTTCGGGAATCAACTGCAGCAAGCCGTGCGCTCCGGCGGAAGAGACCGCATCGTGGCGATAAAGACTCTCCTGCCGCAATACTCCGTAGATCAATTCATCCGGGAGGCCAGCAACCTTCGCCGCCTGCCGAACTTCGCGATCGAATGGCCGCGGATAAAGTAATGCATAGTCATTGAACACCCGCTGTTGAGTAGCGGTCGTAACGGCCTGCTGATACCAGCCCCAGCGCGCGGCCAAATGGATTGCTTGCTTGCGTGCATCCTCGGCCAGCCGATCCAATCCGACCGACCATTCCACATTCGCCAGCGGCCGCAGATCGCTCAGCAATAGCTCGCGGGCGCGCACGAATTCCGGAAGCTGCTCGATCTGCGCAAGCTGAACCTCGTCCAGGACGAGCTTCTCCGGGTTTGGAGCCAGGGATCGATCCAAACGCGCGGCGGCCATCATCGAATAGAAATTATCGTCAGTGAGCAATGATTCGAACAATTGACGCGCGAGCTCGCCGTCGCCCATGCGTTCGGCCGCACGCCCCGCCCAGTAACGCCAGCGAGCGAGCTTGCGCGATTCATCCGACATCGCTGCGATCGACTTAGTCGTGAGCGGCCAGTCCTGCGCCCAGATCGCCGCGCGTGTTTGCCACTCCAAAGCATAGTCATCCAGCTGCGGGCCTTGCACGCGTTCGAAGAATTTCAATGCATCGGGCCTGCGGTCCCATGAAAGTGCAAGCGCGAGTGCCAGAGCGTAAGGGCTGGCGTCCACTTCATTCATTTTGCGGCTGCGCATGAAGGCATTGAATTTGGCCTTGGCTGCGTCGCGATCCCTTCGGGTGAACCGAGTCCAACCCGCAAGCAAGGCATCGGACTCGACGTCTGTGTTTGGATGCGAGATCAAATAATCGATCTGGCGCTGCGGGTGTTCGATCAGTGCTGCCCACTGCAACATCGGCCCTGCGCGTTCCGGCGGCAGCTGCGCTGCAATCTCACGAGCAAACCGATAATTGTTGTCTTCCAACGCCAGCCGAACGCGTTGTTCGATGAGCTCGACGCTGAGCTCGTTGTGTTCCTTCAACCAATTAAACGGGCGCTCGCACTCGGGCAAGCTTTTCGGCGTCAGCCATCGGGCGCGGATCTCTTCCGCCAGCCCCTCGGTGGTGTTCAGCGCGATTCGCGCGGTGTAGCTATGACACTGAAGCGCGGCATCCGCGATCTGCTCGCGATAATGTTTCGAGTAGGTCTGCCACAGCTCGCGCGAGGCGAGACTTGCGAGCCACGCTCGATGCACATCACGCCCGATGGGCTCACCCTCGTGGTAGGTAATGAAGGTTTGAGCTCGTTGATCCGCGGCTCCTAAATCCGGGCCTGATTGCTCCAGCGAGCGGCGGATTCTCGCTGCTTGCAAATACGGATATAGGGGATAGTCGCGAAGGGCATCGCTGTCTGCGCGGCGAGGCGTCTCCTCGGCGACCGCGGCTTGAGCATAGGCGCGCTGAAACTCCGCGCGCACTGCACGATAGGCATCGGACGAGGCCAGCGCAGGGCTCGCTGCGGCGTTAAGCAAACTCGCGAGGAGAAGGCCGGTAAGCAAAGGACGTAGTCGAATCATTGGCGCAGGGTAACCATTAGCCTCGAGTATCGCCATCGGGTTCCGCCCGAACTTCATCGATCGGACTCGTGCGCACCTCCCGAGTTCTTACGCCGACACACTGGAACTGAACGAAGTCGACCCGCGTTCGGTCGGCGTCGTAGAGGAAAGTCCCACATGAATCTGCTCGAATGGTTTGCCGGCGAACACACGCTGCTCGCTCCGTGGGAGGTGTTCGTGCGCCTGAGCATAGCGATCGTGGTCGGCGGGATCGTTGGATGGGACCGCGAGAAGCGCAACAAGCCGGCTGGATTGAGAACGCACATTTTGATCTCGCTCGCGGCTGCCTTGTTTACGGTGATCACCTTCGAGCTCCATGAGGAAGTGAGCCGAGCTGGGGGCGAGGTGAACTCCGATCCGATACGTATCATCGAAGCCGTGACTGCGGGCGTCGCGTTCCTAGCCGCGGGCGCAATCATTCGCAGCCGCGGAAATGTGCAAGGGCTCACGACCGGCGCCAATATGTGGCTTGCAGGGGCACTCGGTGTTGCGTGCGGCAGTGGCTACTACACGATCGCAGCAATCGCCGCAGGATTTGCAGTCGTCGTGCTCGTGCTGCTTGCGCGCTTGGAAGATAAGCTCTCGCGCTCATCGGATGCCGAACATTAGCGCGGATCAAAGCCACTGGTGCAATGCTATCCTGCGTTTCAGCAAGCTTTTAGAACCTGATGTTCGCGCCGAGTACTGCCGTGGCCGCTGGATCCGTCGATCAAAGTGTATCGAAAGAAACCTTTCGCGAGGTTTTCCAGAACGTCCTAGGCGATGCGGTTTCGCCTTCGGCAACGCGCATGTGCGTGGATCTCATCGATTCACCGGTTGGATCGTTGCTCACCGGTGCATACGACGATGCAGTTTGCCTGTTGGAGTTCATCGACTCCTCCTCGATCGAGGATCGCCTGCGAGCGCTCCGAGCGCGCGTTGCCGGCGCTATCGAGATCAGAGGGAATGATGTGCTCGAGGAACTTCAGAACCAACTGGCTCAATACTTCGCGGGCACGCGTCGAACGTTCGACGTGGCGCTGTCATACAATTGCGGTACGCAGTTTCAGCAGCGCGTGTGGTCGGCGCTGTTGAACATTGCTTATGGAGAGACCTGGTCGTATTTGAAACTCGCCACCACGATCGGTGATCCAGGTGCGACCCGGGCGGTTGGCATGGCGAATGGCATGAACCCGATCGCCATCCTCATTCCTTGTCACAGGGTGGTGAATGCCAGCGGCGATTTAGGCGGCTATGGCGGCGGAATCTGGCGTAAGCGGATCTTGCTGGACCTGGAAAAGGGGCAAGGGAACCTCAATCTATAGTGCCCGGCCCATTCAGGACCCATTCAAGTGCGTCGCGTTCTGATCGCGACACTGCGGGGGGAACCCTCGTTGGCATCTACTGTACTAACGGGGAAGGAACGAAGCGGTTGGCGGTTAGCGGATAGTCAGAGGCACATGGTCTTCAGATCAGGCGTCGATGGAGACGAGCGGCTGCCGAGTAAGAGGTTTTTAGGTATGTTCAAAAGTAAATTGGTTTCGATTGCGGCGCTCGCGGGGTTTGCGCTGTTGAGCGGCTGCGTAACGACGCGAGGGCCCGATACGCGCGTGGACTACGACAAGTCCGCGGACTTCTCCGTCTATCGCACGTTCGGGTTTCCGGAGGAAACCGGCACCGATCGAGGTGGCTATTCCACGCTCGTCACGAGCTACTTCAAGAACTCGGTGACAGCGGCGATGGAAGCACGCGGATACAAGTACACCGAGGAGCACCCCGACTTGCTGGTGAACTTCTTCATGAACACCACCGAGCGCACCGAGATCCGCCCTTCGCGCATCGGCTCGGGTTATGGCTATTACGGCTATCGATACGGCTTGTACAACGCGTGGCCGATGTACGAGGAAGATCGCACCGTCACCTACAAAGTCGGCACGATCAACGTCGACATCGTCGATGCTGAGAAAAAACAACTGGTCTGGGAAGGCATCTCCGAAGGCCGCGTCTCCAAGGAAGCCATGGAGAACCCCAAAGTCACGATCAACGCCGTCGTCACGGAGTTGATGCGGCAGTATCCGGGAAGGCCGAATATGTGACGGAGTAAGTGACGGGGTGACGAGTGACGAGTGACGGGGAAGAAGGCTCCGATTCTGGCATCTCGATGTGCGGTGAGACGAACGATCCTAGTTTCTTGCCCGTCACCCGTCACTCGTCACCTCACTTAGACAAGCTGCTCATCGAGCAGCGCCAAAACCTGCTCCCCCGTCAATTCAATCTCCACTGAGTCGTCCGATCCCGTCATCTCCATATTCGCTGCGGCGCTCGTGCCGTGTAGCAGTGGATCTACATCGCGGATATCATCGATTTCCACCAAGTGGGTGGACTGGGGTAGACCGAGGAGCTCTTGGGCGGTCAGGTCCAAAGAGAGCTCGTAGGCTGGCGAATCTATCGAGCGGCGCATGCGGTTCTCCCAGGGTTGGCTGACAGGCAGATCGATTCTGAAGGGGCCTTGCGCGTATCGTCATTCATCCACGCAAGGATATAGATCAGGGGGCGTAACCTGAGGACTGACTGGGCCGCACTCGTGGACAGCCAGGCGGGTACGCAAGAAACGGTGCGCAAGCGCACATAATCCGCGCGGCCCGTGGTGAGGGAATTCACCTTAATCCGACGCATCGCCTGACTCGACACCGTTGCTATTGAGGTTTTCCACGAGCACCTAGTGAGGGTGCCGCAATCGTTTGCCAACAGGAGATCGACCCTGAGCACATCGACAGATCCCGAGCGCGTGAATGCTCGAGCGAAGGAACCTGCTCAATCGGTGGGTCGTTGAGCCGCAACTCTCCACCGAATAACAATGACACTACCTGAACCCCATGCCCTCGCCGTGATGGCGCTGACGCTGTTTGCGTTGTACCTGTTCTCCCGGGATTCGATTGCGATCGAGACCTCGAGCTTGCTCGTCGTGGCTTTGCTTGCGATCGGTTTCAGCGTCTTCCCATACAGCACGCGAGAAGGCGTCATCGAGCCGATCGACTTTTTCAATGGTTTCGGCAACGAAGCGCTGATCACGATTTGCGCATTGATGATGGCCAGTCAAGGGCTGGTTTCCACTGGCGCGCTCGCACCCGTCGGGCATTTGATTAGCCGTCTCTGGGCCGCGAGTCCCCTGCTCGCGTTGGGCGCCGTATTGACCTTGGTGTGGGGTCTGAGTGCGTTCATGAACAATACCCCGCAAGTCGTCTTGATGATCCCGATCCTCACTGCGGCGGCGATTCGCTCGGGGATGTCGCCTTCGAAGGTCTTGATGCCTATGACCTTCGCCTCGCAGATCGGCGGCATGGGCACTCCGATCGGCACCTCCTTGAACTTGTTGGTCATCGGCAGCGCTGCGCGCTTCGGAATCGAAGGCTTTCACATCTTCGAGTTCTTCGCCCCCGCGGCGTTGGCTGCGATTCCGGGGATTTTGTATTTGTGGTTGATCGCGCCACGGCTGCTGCCAGATCGGCCGATTCCATTTCAGGGGACGTCGCTTCGTATCTTTGAAGCTCAGCTGCATCTCACGGATCACAGCGCCGCGAGCGGCAAAAAGCTTGCGGACGTCAAGAAGATGACGAACGGCGACATGGTCGTTCAAACCTTGCTGCGCCCACCTGGCTTGAGCATCTCGCCGCTTCCCGACGTCGTTCTCAAGGCGGGCGATCAACTCACTATTCGCGATACTTCTGAGCGGCTCATGGAGTACGCCCGCATTCTAGGCGCGACGTTGTATTCGGGCGAAACTCGCGTCGACGAAGAGCATCCGCTCACCGCGGCGGATCAGCAAACGGCCGAGCTCGTGCTGACGCCGAACTCTCCGCTGCGCGATCGCACGCTCGCGCAAGCGAACTTCGATTGGCAGTATCAGCTGGTGCCGCTCGCGATTCATCGTCCGGGAGAATCCGACACCCTGACCCAAGCAACAGCACTGAGAGACGTACGCTTGGGTGTGGGCGACGTGCTGCTCGTGCAGGGTCGCGAAGAACAAATCGATTCGCTCAAACGGCGCAGCGAGGTGCTCGTGCTGGATGCCACCAGCAATGTTCCGCTCGCAACCAAAGCGCCGCTCGCGGTCGCGATCATGGCCGGTATCGTGTTAGTTGCGACGTTCAAGCTCGCGCCAGTGTCGATCGCCGCGATATGCGGCGTCTTGCTGATGGTCGTCACCGGCTGTCTGAAGTGGCGGCATGCGACCCGCGTGCTCGACTCTTCGCTCATCTTGCTCACCGTTGCGAGTCTCGCCTTGAGTATGGCGCTCGTGAGTACGGGCGGCGCCGCCTCCATTGCGAAGCTGCTGGTCATGGCGAGCTTCAGCTTGCCGCCGGTCGCGGTATTGAGCGCCACCATATTGTTGATGGCCTTGCTCAGCGTCTTGATTTCGAACGGCGCGGCAGCCGTCATCGGCACGCCGATTGCCATCGAGGTGGCGCGTCAATTGGGCCTGCCCCCCGAGCCGTTCGTGCTCGCCGTGCTGTTCGGCGTGAATTTGAGCTATGCCACACCGATGGCCGATAACTGCAACTTGCTCGTCTTCAGCGCAGGCGGTTACTCATTCAAGGATTTCCTGAAAGTGGGATTACCGCTGACCATCATCATGTGGCTGGGATTGAGCTGGACCTTGCCGCACTTCTTCCCGTTGCAGTGATGGGCCAGTAATGGGCAGCAATGGCTCGTAAGCAAGGACTGTCGCTCGCCGAAGCCCGTAGGGTCGCGATCGCGGCTCAGGGCTTTTCTTCGAAGCCGCAGCAGCTTCGAAACGCGGAAGCCTTCGCACAGCTCGTGCGGCGGCTCGGCGCGGTGCAGATCGACTCAGTCAACGTGCTCACTCGATCGCATTATCTGCCCGCGTTCTCTCGCCATGGCGCGTACTCGCGCGCCTTACTGGAGCGCGCTGCCTACGACGCGAAGACACGCCAACTCTTCGAGTACTGGGGTCACGAAGCATCGCTGTTGCCGATTGAATCTCAGCCGCTGTTTCGCTGGCGCATGCAGAACGCGCAGCAAGGCGTAGGCATATGGGGCCGCTTGCGGCGTTTCGTCTCTGAACACGCCGATGCTGTTGCCTCCGTGCTTGCGCAAGTTCGAGAGCGTGGACCGATCGGTGCAAGCGAGCTGACTGAGGCGGGTCGCCCTAAAGGAAGCTGGTGGGGTTGGAGCCACGGCAAAGAAGTCCTCGAATGGTTGTTCTGGACGGGCCAGGTCACCACTGCCGCCCGACGTAATTTCGAGCGGCTCTACGATCTCACCGAGCGCATCTTGCCGCCGCACATCGCAGCAGCACCCACTCCGAGCAAAGAAGACGCCCAACGCGCGCTGATGGCAATCTCAGCGCGCGCGCTCGGCGTCGGGACGCTCCGAGATCTGCGCGACTACTTTCGATTGCCGACGTCCGATGCTGCTGCTCGGCTCGATGAATTGGTGGAGGAGGGCGTGTTGCAAGCAGTCTCGGTCGAGAGCTGGAAGCAGCAAGCCTATATGCATTCGCAGGCCCGCTGTCCGCGCTCCATCAACGTCGATGCTCTGCTGTCGCCGTTCGACTCGCTGATTTGGGAGCGGCAACGCACCGAGCGGCTGTTCGATTTTCATTTTCGGCTCGAGATCTACACACCGGCAGCCAAGCGCCAGCATGGCTACTACGTGTTGCCATTTCTCATGGATGGTCAGCTCGTCGGACGAGTGGATCTCAAATCAGATCGCGAGGCAGGTACGTTGCAGGTGCGGGGCGGCAGCGTGGAGGCAACGACGGACGTCAGTGCCGTAGCGCCGCGTTTGAAAGCCCAGCTCGTGGCGTTAGCACATTGGCTCGAGCTAGATCACGTGCGAGTGACCTCGCGCCGTGGTGAATTAATGAAGGTGTTGAAATCGCTGTGATCGGCAGAAGTGTTTAGCAGCAGCCGCCGTTGCGGCTTTACACGTTTATTCCTCCACACGCATACACGTCCTAGTTACACACTTTTGCCTCGCGCCCACCAGCCAAACGCGCAAGTCATGAAGAAAAGTAAAATATAGAAGAGCATTTTTTGCGCTCCTTCTGTCGGATACCTATGACCGTTAGACGCTGATTTTCGGCTACAGGTTCCCGAGGTAAGAAAGTGATTCGTGACTCGTGACTCGCGGGTCGTCGGGCGGGTGGGAGGTGATGTGGCTTGGGTGTTCATCGAACAGCTCCGCTGCGCGATTGGAAGATGCGGCGGTCCGAGAGGCCTCCTCCAAGAGGCTCCGACCGAGAGGTTCCCACCGAGAGGCTCCCACCAAGAGGCCCCCACCCTAACCCTCCCCCGCAAGCAGGGGAGGGGATCGGAAGCGCTGGCGCGCTAGGGGGGGATCGGAAGCACTGCCGCGCTAGAGGATTAGAGCGCACTGGGGCGCATCAATTGAGGTTCTCCACCGCACAAACCTTGAGGTCCTCCACCGCACAAGCGGAGCAATGTGCGCATGGATTTAAAGTTTCCTTCCCCCGTTTACGGGGGAAGGTTAGGTAGGGGGCCTCTGAGAAAAAAGACGAGTGCTGACGCGTACGCTGACGATTAGAGGGCGATGAAGCACGCACAAAAGATAAGGCCGGTCATTCGACCGGCCTTATCTTCACTAACCGCTAACCGCTTCTCTCTTTAATCATCCATCAAGAAGCTACGCAGTTGCTCGCTGCGGCTGGGATGACGAAGTTTGCGCAGTGCTTTCGCTTCGATCTGGCGAATACGCTCGCGGGTGACATCGAACTGTTTGCCGACCTCTTCAAGAGTGTGGTCGGTGTTCATGTCGATACCGAAGCGCATGCGCAGCACTTTTGCTTCGCGTGGCGTCAGGCCTGCAAGAACGGAATGCGTCGTCTCGCGCAAGGATTCCATCGTCGCGGAGTCGATCGGCGAGTCCACCGAAGTGTCCTCGATGAAGTCTCCCAAGTGCGAATCCTCGTCATCGCCGATCGGTGTCTCCATCGAGATCGGCTCTTTGGCAATCTTCAAGACGCGACGGACTTTGTCTTCCGGCATCTCCATGCGCACCGCCAATTCTTCCGGTGTCGGCTCGCGACCCATCTCCTGCAACATTTGGCGAGAGATGCGGTTGAGCTTGTTGATCGTCTCGATCATGTGCACCGGAATACGAATCGTGCGGGCTTGGTCGGCGATCGAGCGTGTGATCGCCTGACGAATCCACCACGTCGCATACGTCGAGAACTTGTAGCCACGACGGTATTCGAACTTGTCGACCGCCTTCATCAAACCAATGTTGCCTTCCTGGATCAAATCCAAGAATTGCAGGCCGCGGTTCGTGTACTTCTTCGCGATCGAGATCACGAGACGTAAGTTCGCCTCGACCATCTCTTTCTTTGCACGACGAGCCTTCGCCTCACCGACTGCAACTTCGCGGTTGATCTCTTTGACTTCGGCAATCGGCAGGTGAACGCGCGTCTCGAGCTGCTGCAGTTTGTGCTGCTGCTTCTCGACATCTTCACGCAGGCGCGCGAGCGCCGCGGAATGCTT
>JAICPY010000216.1 GCA_025929585.1 Steroidobacter sp. | reverse complement strand
TGTACTTATTGAGGCGCATGCGCGCGTTGACGGTTGACAGTTGACGGTCAGAGAGGAAGGAGCGCAGTTGACCGTTGACGGCCAGAGACAAGCGAGGTAATGCGGCGCAATGGTGCCTCTTTCTCGCTGTCAACTGTCAACCGTCAACGGCCCGACGGGTCTTCAAGCTGAAGGGATGAAGTCCTCATCGTCTTGATGCGCACGTTCGAACTTGAGGAAGTCGTAATATCCACACTGATTGCCGTAGGGATACCGGCGGCACACGTTAGGTCGGGCCTCGTAAACGGTACAGCGCCGCTCATCCGTGTCGAAGAAACGGCAGATCGACTTATAAACGTGATCGCGCTGATGACGCAGGATTTGTTCGTCGACTTCCTTCGTTTGATAGCGGTACGTAAAGCGCCGCTTCGCTTCTTCGACCGATAGCTTGAAGTGCTTGGCGAGCCGGGCGATATCGTAATCGCTCACCGCAATGCGCGAATGGCTGCAGCAATAACCGGGGCACGTCAAACAGTTGTAGCGCGGTTTCATAGGACGCAGTCGAACGTGAGGCTCGAACTCGAGGTGCGCGAGCTTAGGGGCCGCAACGTGCGAGTTCAAGCTCCATTTTTTTCCGGCTCAGACGACGTAGGATCTCGCCAGCTTCAAGAAAGTAAACGCGTGGGCGTGCCGCTCATCCGCCTCGTGATACTCGCTCTCGAGCTCGATCCAATCGTCCCACACGATCGGCGGAAATCGCGTATCGCCATGCACCTCGGCGTGGACCCGAGTGAGATAGATGAGATCGACTCTCGGCAGAATCTGCCGATACAGCTCGGCGCCTCCGATCACCATGACCTCCTGCGCAGATCCGGCAGCCGCCGCCGCCTCGTCGATCGAGCTCACGACCACACAGCCTTCGATGCTCAAGCCGCACTGCCGCGAAACCACAATGTTCCTGCGACCCACTAGCGGCTTGCCAATCGATTCGTAGGTCTTACGCCCCATGAGTACCGGCTTGCCGAAAGTCACAGCCTTGAAGCGCTTCAGATCGTCAGGCAACCGCCAAGGAAGACCATTGCCGTCACCGATGACATCGTTTTCTGCAGCCGCCACGACGATGGAGAGGAGCATTCGTCTCTAGTCCTAAGTCTACAGACCGTAGTCTACAGCCAGAACGAGGGGCTTCGCTGTTCAGGATTTCTGGGCCAAAGACTGCGAGCGAAGCGATCCCGGCGTGGGAGGACCGCAGGCTACAGACTCGTGCATCTATCTTTTCTTATTCTTCTTAGCTTTTTTATCGACCGGCTCTTTGTCGAGCATCGTGCCACGGCACTTCTTCGCCCCACAGCGGCACGCGTACAACGCGAGCTCTTCGGGGTCATCGGTGCTCTCCCAGGTGAGTTGATAGTCGTAACCCAATTCTTCGCCCGGTTTGATATTGCGAATGGCGTCGATGAACACGCGGCTGTTTTCGATCACCGTCTCGCAGTTCGGATTACAGCTGTGATTGATGAAGCGTGCCTCATTGCCGTTGACCCCGGCGTCGATGACCGTGCGATTGCTCGCGATGAACAAAAAGGTATGCCCATCATCGTCACCCTTTCGCTCATAGCGTCGATCCGCTTCGGCGTGAGAGATGCGCTCGCCGAGATACTCGATGACGCGCGTGCCTTTCTTGATCGGTGCAATCGCATAGACCCCGCGGCCATGGATTTTTGAGTTCCGCGCTTGCACCAAAGGCGAGACAGCATGGGGAGAGGTCTTGGTTTTCAGCGACTTGGCAGCTTTCTTTGATTTTGTTTCTGAACCTGCAGTTTTGCGACTGTCGTTCTTTCGGGTCTTCTTTTTCGGCATAAATTCAACGTGGTGAAGAGGCTTGAGTTAAGCCCGGATAATGAATTCAAACAGCGATCGGTGCTTTGATATTAGGATGAGATTCGTAATTCAGAATACGAAAATCCTCGAACTCGTACTCGAAGATCGATGGCGGACGACGCAGCATTTCCAATTGCGGTAATGCAAAGGGCGAGCGGCGAAGTTGCTCGTCCGCTTGATCAAGATGGTTCAAATAAAGGTGGCAATCGCCTCCTGTCCAAATGAACTCGCCCGCCTCCAAATCGCACTGCTGCGCAAACATGTGCGTCAGCAAAGCATACGAAGCGATATTGAACGGCACGCCTAAGAACACATCAGCACTGCGCTGATAGAGCTGACAAGACAATTTGCCGTCTGCCACCCAGAACTGGAATAACGCATGACAGGGCGTGAGCGCCATCAACTCCAGTTCTCCCACATTCCATGCGCTCACGATGATGCGGCGCGAGTCGGGATTACGGCGGATCAAGTCGACCGTGCGGCTAATTTGATCGATGACCTTGCCATCAGGTGTGGGCCACGAGCGCCATTGGCGTCCATAGACCGGCCCCAACTCGCCTTCCTCATTCGCCCATTCGTTCCAGATCGAGACACCATGTTCGCGCAGGTAGCGCACATTCGTCTCCCCACGCAAGAACCACAGCAACTCGTAAATAATCGAGCGCAGATGGAGCTTTTTCGTAGTGACGAGCGGAAAACCCTGCGCGAGATCGAAGCGCATTTGATGACCGAACACCGACAACGTTCCGGTACCGGTGCGATCGGTCTTACGAACACCCTGCTCGCGAATGTGCCGCAGAAGGTGAAGGTACTGCTGCATTGCTAAGTGACCGGTGACGGGTGACGGGTGACGGGTAAGAAGGCACAGTGCAACAGGATTAATAACCGAGCAGGCGATCGAGCTCGGAAATTAGACACGAACATGGCGCCACACGCCTGCATTCTGAACTCGTCACCCGTCACTCGTCACCCGTCACTCGGTTCTACTTGAAATTTCCACTCTTCTCATCGCGTCGGTACGCGATGATCAGCAGCGCAAGCCCGATAAGGATCATCGGCAGGGAGAGAATCTGCCCCATGGTCACCCAATCGAACAAGATGTACCCGCGATTCTCATCTGGAATGCGGACGAACTCTACCAGGAACCGGAAGACACCATAGCCCAGCAGGAACAGTCCGGCCGGTGCGTAACGCGGTCGAGCCTTGGCGGTGAAGAACCACAAAATGATGAATACCAACAAGCCTTCGAGCAGCCCTTGATAAAGCTGCGAGGCATGAACTTGCAAAACGCACGGGTCGACGTTGAATCGCTCACACAAGCGTAGAGCTTCGCCGCGCTGATTGTCGTGCAACGCGCTGGGATCGAGCACGAAACCCCACGGCACATCAGTCGGCTTGCCCCACAACTCGCCGTTGATGAAGTTGCCGATACGACCCGCGAAAATTCCGATACCGGGGAGCGGCGCCATGAAATCTAGAATATCCGACATTCTTCGCCCGCGCCGATGCGCAAACAGCGCCACCGCAGCGATCACGCCAAGCAAGCCACCGTGAAAGGACATCCCGCCTTTCCATATCTGCACAATCGTGATCGGGTTCTCGATCACCTGCTCGATGCCGTAAAAAATCAGCCACCCGATCCTGCCCCCCGCGATGACACCGATTGCGGCAAAGAAAATCAGATCATCGATATCTGTTTTCTTCCACGTCGACTCCGGCTCACTCGCGCGTTTACGCGCCAACACCCAAGCCGCCGAAAATCCGATGACATACATCAACCCATACCAATGAACCGACACCGGGCCAATGGAGAAGATGACGGGATCGATGGAGGGGTAGGTAAGCATGGGCAGGAATGGTATCAGAGCGGTTGCAGGTAGAGTCCTCAGTCTGTAGTCTGCAGTCCGCAGCCAGAGGATCGGCATGCACCCCACAGGGTGATCGCAGGATGCGAGACTTCACCAAACTTCATGCGTTCAGACTCGCTGATGAACTCGCAATACAAGTTCATCGCGTCACGCGGCTCTTTCCCGGCAGCGAACGTTTCGCCTTCACTTTGCAATTGCGAACTGCCGCACTCTCGGTCCCTTCGAATATCGTCGAAGGTTGTTCCCGGCATACGGAACGCGATTTCTTGCGGTTTCTCGACATTGCCTATGGATCGTCTCGAGAAGTGCAGTACCAGTTGTCGCTGGCTCGCCGCCTCGAACTCGCAGATCCGGCACCCATTTTGACCGTCGAGCGCAAGAGCGAGGAAACCAGCAAGGTCCTCGCCGCTCTAATCAACTCTCTACGCAAATGAGGCGGCAGGTACCAATATCCGACTGTGGACTGCGGACTGTGGACTTACCTCGTCAGTCCCCGACTATCCTCACCACCACCGCCTTCAAATATCTCGTCTCCTGAATGGCAGGATGGATGGGGTGGTCGGGGGATTGGCCGCCGATTTCGATGATTTGGGCGAAGCGATTCAGGTGGCGGGCGGCGCGTTGGATGGCATCGATGAGGGACTCGAGGCTCATGTGATACGAGCAGGAGCAGGAGACGAGGATGCCGTCTCGCTCCAGCACTTTCATTGCGAGCTGATTTAAGCGCTTGTACGCCGCTTCCCCCTTGGGAATATCTTTCTTGCGTTTGATGAAAGCCGGCGGATCGATGACGACGACATCGAAGCGGCGCTTTTCGGACTGCAAGGACTCGAGCACATCAAATGCGTCGCCGCGAATGATCGAGGGCTTGAGGCCGTTCGCCGTCGCTATCGCTTGCAAATTCTCCAGGGCCGCAGCAGAAGAATCCACACACGTTGCTTCAGTCGCTCCGGCGCGCAGTGCTCCTAAGCCCCAGGCGCCTAGATAGCTGAACACGTCAAGCACGCGAGCACCACCCACGTACTTGCGCAACGCTTGACGATTCGCGGCTTGATCGAAGAACCACCCCGTCTTCTGACCTTCTCCGAGCGCCACTCGGTATTGAACGCCGCCTTCTTCTATCGTCACATGCTCCGGCACCTCACCGAACGCTGTCTGCACGTACGAAGGCAGGCTTTCCATCTCGCGCACGCCACTGTCGTTTTTCCAGACCAGTGCCGTGGGCGCGAGGACTTTCTGGATGGCTTGTTCGATCTCAGGACGCAGCACTTCCATGCCGGCGGTCGCGATCTGCCCGACGATGACCTCGCCAAAACGGTCGAGCACGAGGCCGGGCAAAGCGTCCGATTCGCCGAACACAAGCCGATAGAATGGCCGGTCATACAAGGCGCGGCGCAATGACTGCGCCA
>JAICPY010000124.1 GCA_025929585.1 Steroidobacter sp. | reverse complement strand
TCGGATCCAAGGCATCGTGGGTCCAGCCCCACTTTGGCGAGAACGATAAACGGTTCGATGAGTATCCGCAGGAGTCGATTGCGGAATGGCACGAGCGGCTGGGGCGTGAGGCGAACTAACTCTTTGTTCCCCTCCCCTGCTGCGGGGGAAGGGTTAGGGAGGGGCTTCTAGTTCGCGTCAGGAGTTCTCTTCGTGCTCGTTGATTGTGTTCGCGGAGCTAAACCCTCACCCGCCGCTGCGCTTGCGGCCTCTCCCTGGAGGGAGGCGAATGAATCCTGTTTGATTCCTACTTGCGGCAGCGAACTAACTCTTTCTGATCCCCTCCCCTGCTTGCGGGGGAGGGTTAGGGAGGGGGCCTCTTGTGTGCCGTTCGCTTGCTTCGAAGGTGTAGACAGAGATATTCGCGGACACGCCTCTTAACGCGGGCCGCACGCGGTGCCCTTACTCCCTCCCGTACGTCCCAATCAGCAGTCCCTTCGCCAGAACGTGACCGCGGATGTGTTCGAGTAGCGCAGCGCGGCCCGGGGGAGACTCGAAGCGTGGGACTTCGTCGAGGGCAAAAACCTGGAACACATATCGATGCGTGCCGTGGCCGGGAGGAGGATCCGGAGGTAGATACGTTGCATTGAAGAACGAGTTCTGCCCCATTGCATCGCTGTTGCGTTCGTCTGCCTTGCTGTTGAGCGCGCCTTCCGGAAGCGCGGTATCTGCGCCAGGCAAATCCCAAACGATCGCATGCACGAGCGGCTCGGGCGTTGGGCTATCTGCGTCTTCCACGAGGAAGACGACCGCTTGCGCGTCGGGTGGCACGCCGGCCCACTCGATCGGTGGAGAACACCCCTCTCCATCTGCAGTGTACTTAGCCGGGATCGCGCCGTTGTATTCGAAAGCCGGGCTGCTCACCTCGATTGAGGCATTGATTCCAGTGAGCTCGGTATCCGCGATCGCGAGCTCATTCGCGCCCGCACGCACATCGCGCATCGCCTCACCCAGCCGACTCGGCAGTTTCTCCAGCATGGCGCATCTCCTTGTAATTGATGCCCATGGAATACGGAGGGAGTGGGGGGAGTTCCCTTGAGAGAGTGACGAAGTGACGGGTGACGGGTGACGGGTGACGGGTGACGGGTGACGGGTGACGGGTGACGGGTGACGGCAAGATGATCTGAGACAGACGTTCTGAGATACAAGCCAAATGAACGCCTCTATTGAATGCAAGTGACGCGTTTCTTACTCGTCACCCGTCACCTGTCACTCGTCACCTAAACCAACGCCTTCCCCTCGAACCCCGCCGCCGCATAAGCCGTCAGCACGTCGGATTTCACTTTGGACGCGGTGCCTGGATGAGCCAAGGCGACGCAAGCGCCGCCGAAGCCGGCGCCTGTGAGGCGGGCGCCGTAGACGGAAGGGTGTTGTTGCAGCAGATGGACAAGGGTGTCGAGTCCGGGAACGGAGACTTCGTAATCGTCGCGCAAGCTGGCATGCGAATCGTTCATCAGCTCGCCGAATCGAGCGACATCAACACCGCTAACCGCTTCGAGGACGCGGGCGTTTTCGGTGATGATGTGGCGTGCGCGGCGGTCCAAGGGCGCCGGCAGTTCGACGATACGATCGAGCGTGGTTTCGTCGCGCAACGCTTTGACGCCGAGCAAGGCAGCCGCCCTTTCGCATTCGCTACGCCGTTGATTGTATCCGCTGCTCGCCAATGTGCGAGCGATGCCGCTGTCGACGACGATCAACTCGCCACCTGGCATCGGCAGTAATTTGCGCTCGAGCGTGCGCGTGTCGAGGAACAGCATTCGATCGGGGCTGCCGAGACTCGAAGCCATTTGATCCAAGATGCCGCAACGCACGCCCGCATATTCCACTTCGGCACGCTGCGCGAGCTTCGCGAGCTCGACGTCATCGAGGCTGACATCGAGCAGCTGGCGCAATGCTCGCAGCGTCGCGACTTCCAGCGCCGCACTGCTCGACAGCCCGCCGCCCATCGGCACTTCGGACGCGATGTGAACCAGCACCGGCGGTACGTTCACGCCGCGAGATTTAAGGACCTCGATGCATCCATACACATATTGGCCGAAACCTCGCGGTGCCTGGCCTTCATCTTCATACTCGAGAAACTCACCAAGATTTGCGGCATAGAATCGGAACCGACGTGTCG
This sequence comes from Steroidobacter sp., assembly GCA_025929585.1. Lineage (GTDB taxonomy): Bacteria > Pseudomonadota > Gammaproteobacteria > Steroidobacterales > Steroidobacteraceae > Steroidobacter. The sequence continues at coordinate 10,734 of JAICPY010000124.1, read as the reverse complement.
AACTGAGTGCGACTTGCACATGAGTCGCTTGCGGAATTGTCGTAGGCAACACGTACCCTTCGTTGTAGTCGGTGTGCTCGCCCAGAAGATTGACACGACCGAAGGCCGACGCGCTCGCCTCCGGTTCGCAGCCGAACACATCCACGAAAGTGCGCATTCAGAACCTCACTTGTACTGCTTGAAGCTCTTTCGCCTTGTCTTCCGGAAGCGCATCGCTTGCGAACATCCCGGCGGCGATCTCGGTGCCCGCTAGATACTTGAGTTTCTCTCGCGTGCGATAGGGAGGATAGAACTCCGCATGCAGGTGCGATTCAGGGTGAGCGACACCGTCGGTCGGCGCCTGATACCACGCCATGATGTACGGGAATGGCTTCTGCCACAAACCGTCGTATTTCATCAGCACGGTCTTGAGCGCCGTTGCGAGATCAACGCGCTCATCCTCGGAAAGATCGAACAGATGTGCGCGCGCCTGCTTCGGAGCGACCCAAACCTCGTAAGGGTATCTGGCCCAAGGTGGCAAAAAGGCGATTGCATGAGCGCCTTCGTAAAGGACGCGGCTTTGGCCGCGCAACTCCTGCGCTATCAAGTCTTGCAGCAAAGCTCGCCCGTGAGCGCGGCAATAGGCCGCCTCCATCTCGTTCATGCGTTTGGGAACCGGCGGCACGAACGGATAGGCATAGATCTGTCCATGCGGGTGATGCAACGTGACACCGACCTCTACACCGCGATTCTCGAAGGGCAGCACGTAATGAATCTTGCCTGTCTGCGCGAGCTTCTGGGTGCGCTCGCCCCAGACCTCTATTAGCAAGGCGATGTGATCCAGAGGCAAGTTGCCTAATGAGGTGCGACTATCCTGCGTGAACACCACGACTTCACAATGACCGATGCCGGCGTGTGTCTCGATCTGAAGGTGCGGTGGATCGTGCGCGTCCAACGCAAGTGTCGGAAACAGATTGTCGAATACAGCGATGTCGTATTCGCCCGTCGGCAACTCCGTCGGGTTCGCAGGATCAGTGCATGGCCGCAAAGGGTTGTACTCAGGCGGCGGCAGGAATGTACGATCCTGCCGATACGCTGCATACGCGACCCACTCACCGCGCAACGGATGCCATCGATAGTGCGGGTTCGGCCGCACAGGTTCGCTGCGCGGACTGGGCACTGCACCGACCTGCGCGATCTCACGCCGACCGAACAGTGTAATTCTGCGCCCATCAGGTTTAGTGAGTTCCAGCTGATACATAGCTATGCCACAGGTCGGGCCCCGAGTTTAACAAAGGCAAACATGAGCCGCGGATTGAGAGTTGAGCGAGCAGGCATTCACACCGAACGATCGAATGTCATCCCTGGTTCGATCACACATTCTTCAGCCGAATACAGGAGGTCAGCGGGTAAGAGAATAGCCACAAAGCTGACGTACACAAAGAACGTCCTCTGCGCGAACACCCTCTGAGCTGAATTCTTTTCGCTCTGTTGCTCCTCACGCTGCCGCCTTTCTTCGACAGATTAGCTGTGATTACTTGCATCAGCTTAGGTTGTTCGTTCTAATCTCGCTTGGGTGTCGAGGCCGTCACGCGGCGCATCGACAGGCAAGAACTGGTCGGGCCGCCAGTTCGCTGGAGAGTATCCTATGCATCGGCCCCCCTCCCGAGGTTCGCTGCCGCCTGCGCAATTGGTGGCAGAAAAAGTTTTCAACGCGCTCGAGCGCTTTCTGCACGTCGAAGCAGTCAGCGGTGTCGTATTGCTGTTGGCGGCGGTTAGCGCGTTGTGGTGGGCGAACTCACCGGCCGCTGCCTCGTACGATCACTTTTGGCACGCTCCGCTGGCTTTTTCGTTCGGCGATCTCGTCGTTTCCCAGCCTCTTCATTTCTGGATCAACGATGGCTTGATGACGATCTTCTTTCTCGTCGTGGGATTGGAGATCCGACGCGAAATCTACGAAGGCGCGCTCGCCAATCTACGGCTGGCTGCCTTGCCTCTCGCAGCTGCGATCGGAGGCATCGCGGTGCCTGCGCTGATCTATTCCGCACTCAACATGGATCCGATCACCTCGCAAGGCTGGGCTATTCCCACCGCAACGGACATTGCCTTCGCCGTTGGTGTTCTCGCTTTGCTGGGTAAGTCTATTCCATCTTCGGTTCGCATCTTGCTGCTCGCGCTCGCAATCATCGATGACATCGCCGCAGTTCTCATCATTGCCTTCTTCTATTCGAGCGGGCTGAATCTAGGAGGCGTTTTCATCGTCATGTTCGGCGTACTGCTCGTCCTTGCGTTCCAGCGCATCGGGATCAGCTGGGCTTACGCATACATCCTACCGGGCGTCATTATTTGGAGTGGGATGCTGCACATCGGCATCCATCCGACGCTGACAGGCGTGATCTTGGGTTTGATGACGCCGGTCGTGCCGGCGATTCGTCGCGACCGGCCTATCGAAGCGGTCAAGAATGCACTGAATGATTTCGGCGAGCGCGTTACTGCGGCTGAAGCAGAAAGCGATGCTCGCAACTTGCTCGAGCCGGTCAAGCAGTTGCAACGCGCGCAAAGAGAGCTGCTGCCGCCCGTCATTCGCGTCCAAGCGGCCCTTCATCCGTGGGTCGCATTCGCGATCATGCCGCTGTTCGCTTTGGCCAATGCAGGCGTGACGATCGAAGGGTTCGATTCCGAAGCAGGCGCGGCGAACGCCGCCATGATGGGCGTGCTGCTGGGTCTCGTCTTGGGCAAACCGATCGGAATCGTCCTGGCGAGCTGGACCGCGGTGCGCGTTGGATGGTGTCAGCTTCCCGCGGATCTCTCCTGGCGTGGGGTGTGGCTGGTCGGTTGCTTGGGCGGAATCGGCTTCACAATGTCCATATTCATCGCGACACTCGCGTTCCACGACAACGACCTGCTGTCGGCCGCAAAGCTCGGCGTGCTGACAGCCTCCGCGATCGCGGGCATTGCTGGCCTGATAGTCGGCAAGCTCTTGGTTGTTACCCGTCATACGAGTGTGCCTGCCGAGGCCACGCGTTAGCCGCGAGGAGTCCCTATGTCCTCTCAATCACCATCGAAGTCACTCGTCGCTGTCTCGCGCCACCGTCATCGGCCGGCAATCGCGCTCACAGCGATATTTGTGTACGCCACGAGCGCCTATCCGCAGGACGCTCGGATGTCTACGGAAATGTCTGCGGAAGAGCTTTACGAGAGGTGCGTCTCGTACCGCACGAACCCGCAGAACGAGCAAGGCTCCGTCTGTGCGGCGTATGTGAAGGGATTTCTGCAGGCCACATCGCTCTTGAGCTCGAGCGAAGTCGAAGAAGATCAGTTAGAGAAAGAATCGTGGACTGATCGAGCCGCTCGCACTCGCCTAGGCGCTCGCGCTCTTGCAAGAGCATCCACCGCGTGCGATGCCGGCGAGCCCAACGTCGATCAGTTCGTCACGAACTTGATCGCCTACATCGACGCAAACCCTTCCGCAGCTCGATCCAGTGCAGAGCAGGCCATCGAGGAGACTTGGCTGCTGCACTATGCGTGCGCCACGGCCAGTGATCGTTAACGGCCCAGGGATCGTTGATGGCCAGAATCGTTTGTTGTGTTCTAAAACAATTCCCCGGAGTCTTTCTTCAACATTCGAGCGCGCACGAGCGGGATAGGCGGTCCACCGTAGGAGAGCAGTTCATCATGAAAAGCTTTCCATGCTTTCTCGCCGCCGCGACTCGCGGTCCAATCCGATCGGAGCTTGCGGATCATGAGTTTGCCCATCGTGTAGTTCAGATAAGCCGGATCGTATGTGCCGCGCGCTGCTTGCTGACGCGCGTTGCCCGCATCTTGATAGGCTTGCTCTTTGAACATGCGTTCGCATTCGGCAACGCTCATGCCTTTGGTGTGCAATCCGATCGCGCAGAGGTATCGCACGTTACGAAGAAGTGCGTTCGACAATTGACCGACGTGTAACTCAGGTGCATTCTCGGCGATGCCTTTCTCGATCATCAACTCCTCGGTGTAATGCGCCCACCCTTCTGCGAAAGCGTAACCGACAAAGAGTTGACCGAACCGCCACGGTGCGCGGTTCGCATGTAGGAACTGTAAGAAATGTCCGGGCCAGATTTCGTGAATCGATGTGAACATCAAATCCGATTGTCCCGGAATGTACGCGGCCTGTTCGGCCTTGGACCACTTCGGATCGGGCGGAGCGATGTAATACACCGACGGCATTCCTTTGTCGTACGGTCCCGGAATGTTGATATACGCGGAGTTCTGCCGTTGATACGGCGGGGCCTCATCGACTAGAGCTTCCTCCTCTCCGGGAATCGAGACGATGTCCTTCTCGATCAAAAACTGCTTGAGCTGCGCCAATTGCTGACGCGCCCCTTCGACAGGACCGCCTTTCGGTTTGTCCGCGTTCATCTTTGCCATGCACGCTTCGATTGTTGCTTTGGGTGCATAGCGCCCGCACGCCTCTTTGAGCGCGGCGAGATTGCGGTCTAAATCCTCGCGACCGATCGATTCCAGTCTGTCGAGCGGTGTCGCCACTCTTTCGGTCATTTGAAGCATCAACGCGAACTTCTCGGGACCGAGCACATACGCATCGTTCGCCGACTCGCGCTGCGACTCCATCCAAGCCTGCATGTCTTGCATCGCTTTAGCTGCAGGCTCCACTGCGCTTCGAAGCTCCTGCTGCAATGCTTCGTTCTTCACCTCTTCGAACGCTGCGATCGCATCGCCGCGATAGAACTCCGCGAAACCACCGAAACCGGCAACGGCATAATCGACGAACGTCCGCGGCAGCGGGGTTTCGAGATTTTCTCGAATCTGCGCGAGTGCAGTCGGGATCGCTTTCAAATAGCTGATGAAGGCTTGCAGCCGTTGCTCGGCCGGCGCGTACGGCACAGCGATATAGGTGCTGGGATCCAAGCCATAGTCGAAGTAATAGGATGGATTCGTGAACGGCAGACGTGCTTCACGCAACCAAAACAAATCGTCATCTATTCGACTGATGAGATAGTCGCGTTGAAAGCGATGATCGGGAAGGAGCGCCGCGTCCTCGAACGTACTCGCCCGAGTTCTGAGGCCTTCCAGCCGTTCGATCTCTTTGTTGATCCCGGCCGCGCTCCAGTCCGGCAACTTGCCATCGAACTCGTGCCGCCCTGCAGAAACCGCGAAGGTCGGATGCGCGACGAAATAGCTTTCGATGAAATCCTCAACGAACCTCGGCCACGCCGCGTTTGCTGCAGCGGCCGTCGCGGTCGGTGCCGTACTTGGCGATTCGGATCGCTCGCAAGCTGAAATACCGATGATGATTACGAGCGTGACAGCCCGCGCGATGATTCGCGCAGTCGAGCAGGGAAACGACATGGCGGACCTATGGGTGGTGATGGAAGTGATGTAGGTCAGAGAGGATACACCTGACCAGGCCGATGCCTAGTATGCGTCCGATCAAAGGAGGTCAATAGAGCTGTCAAGAAGGCACAAGAAGCCGCACCCTCTTCACTAGCTCGTCACCTCATCTCATCTTCTCCTCTGACATACATCACCTCCATCACCTCCATCACCTTCATCACTCCCATCACGCTCCTCACTCCCATCACGTTCCTCAAAAATTCAACCTCAACGACACCCCATACGTCCTCGGCATATTCGTGAAATAACCGACGCGAGCGCGCGTGCCGCGTTCGCGATCGACAGACAAGAGCGCTCGCTCGTCCCAAAGATTGTTCACGAACGCTGCCGCTTCCCAACTCGCGGTTCTGAGACCTACACGCAGGTTGCCAATCTGATAGTCGGGCAACTCAGGGTCGAACTCGAACTGAGTGATCGTCGGGTCGCCGAAATCGAAGAAGCCGGGCGCGCCTGGGCAGCCGACACAGCCGAATGGCGGCTCTTGATCAGCCAACTGTGTATACGAGGATCCGACGTGTTGAAAAGTGAAGTTTGCGAATGCATCGCGACCCGAAGCGAATTGCCAGGAGTATGTAACGGTCGCTGCCGCTTGCAGCTCCGGTGCGGTAGGCAGACGGTTGCCGTCACGAATTCCCGCGATCGGCGTGCCCGCTCCAGTCAGTCTCGATTCGGTGATCTCAGCCTGTGCATAGGTTGCTGAAAGTCCGAAGTCCCAATGCTCGTTCGGCCGCGCAAACAACTCGAATTCCGCACCGACGGATTCTCCTTGCGCATTGAGCACGATGCGTGAAGAGCACGATCCCGCATCGGCGATGACCTGAAGATCGTCAATCTCTGAATAGAACAGCGCTGCGTTGAAAGTGACACGGCCGTCGTTGAACTGGCTCTTCATGCCCAACTCGTAATTCAATACTTTCTCATCGTCGAAGGTTGGTTGGCCTCCGTAGGTGACCAAATCCTCGTCTGTGCACAAAGTCACGTTCAATGGATCGTTGATGCCACCCAGGCGAAAGCCCCGCGCGACTTGACCAGTAAACATCAGGTCAGCACTTGGCTCGTAGGCCAGAATGACGCGCGGTGAGAATCCATCCGAGCTGGTCGACCCGGGTTCATCTGTGTAACCCTGATCGGCAAAGATTCCGGCGAATGTCAGCAAGCGGTCCTCGTCGAAGTCGTAATAGCGCAGCCCGGTCGTCAAGCTCCATTGATCAGTGAAGTGCAGCGTGCCTTCGCCGAACAAGGCGAACTGACTGAAGTCGTAGGGCACCGAGGAGAAGTATGGATTGTCGGGCGGTGCGCCGAAACCGGAGCTCGGCGGCTGACCGATTCGGATCAGAAAATCATCGAACCCCGGTGTCGGCAACGTTTGTCCGTAATCGCGTTCGATCTCTTGGTAGAACGCGCCGACCACCCACTCGAAGGATCGCGCTTGACCCGATGCGAGCCGCACTTCTTGACTGAAGGCCTGCAAGTCGGTGGCATCGATCAGTGGAGAATCCAATCGCACGTCGGCTGTCGTCCCTCCCAAGCTTCCGTACGTGACGCTACCGGAAAGCGCGCTTGCATCTCGTACGACAACCACTTCGCGATCGGTGTACGAGCTTATCGAAGTGAGCGTCAGATCGCCCAAGCTGACCTCGATATTCAGATCCGCGAGCAGGAAATCATCCTCGATCCCTTCTCGAAGTTGGGTAACCTGCCCGCGATCGCTCGGGCTCACAGGCGGCTCGGTCGTTGTGAAGGGATTGCCCAAGATACTGTAGACATCGACGCGCGGAAATCCGTCTGTCTCGAGCTTTTGAAATACGACTCGCGGTGTAATCGACAAGGATTCGCTCGGCTGAAACAACATCGAGACGCGCGCGCCGTAGCGCTCACCGCTGTTCACGTCTTCCCGAACGGGCCGGCCTGGATAATACGAATCGATGAATCCAGCCAATTCGTTGTAGTAGCCCACGACGCGCGCGGCAACCGTTTCGCCCATCGGCAGATTCACTGCTCCCTTCAGCGCTCCGCCGAAATCAGTGCTCGTGCCGGTGAACGCCGATGTTTCCGCTACACCCTCGAAGCTATCCAGCTCTGGTTGACGGGTGATGTAACGGATCGTTCCTGAAGTGGACCCTGCACCGAAGAGTGTTCCCTGCGGTCCACGCAGCACCTCGACTCTCTCGAGATCGAACAAGTCCAGATCCGGCGTAAACAGCGCCACGGAGATTGCCGATTCGTCCAAATACACTCCAACCGATTCCTTCACGCCCGGTTGATCTCGCACCACTTGACCTGCACTGATGCCGCGAATCGCGACTTGGCTCTGACCGGGACCTAAATCCGTGATCGCAAGCCCGGGAATGTTGCGCGCGAGCTCGACGACATTCGTCGCACCGGAATTGCGTATCTGATCTTCGCTCGCCGCTGCGACCGAGAAAGGAACATCCTGAAGCGCGGTCTCACGCTTTTGCGCCGTGACGACGACTTGATAGACCTGAGCATCGCTACCTCCTGGATCCGCCGCGAGACCCAGTGAAGGAGATCCGAGAATCAGGCAAGGCAGCACGAAACGAAGATGCATGACAACCTCCGCAACTTCCGGATCAGAAACTCACCGCCGCACGCGCATGAACATAGCGCCCGGGGATTGGGTAGATCGTGCCGTCGAAGCTGTTCAAGTCGCAGCTCCGGCACGGCGGCGGATCTTCATCGAGCAAATTATTGATGCCGATCGCGAACTGCGCCTGTTCGTTGAAGAACGAAGGCGTCCAGGAGACCCGGGCATCGACATACAAACGCTCGTCCATCTCATTGATCCCATTGTCGGGATCCGAGCAAAGATCTTGGACGCCGAAGTCGAACAATACGCCGGGACATTGCTCGGTGAGCCCGCTAAGGAAGCGTAGGGTTAATGACGTGGTCCAACTCTGACGCATCCAATCGGCAGCGAGCGTGGATTTGTAGCGCACCAAGCCGCGCGTTGGTGAGCCCACTTCGGTACCTGCGCGCCGCGTGCCGACGAGCCCCGAGATGCCAGGGGTGAACTCCTCGTAGCTGGCCAGGTAAGTGTTCGCCCACTGAAAACGCAGGGAGCCGAAGCCGAACTCGGGTGTCGTTAGATTGAACGTCCAATCGAAACCATCTGTCTCGATTCGGCCGATATTGGTAAGTTGATTTGCGAATGCGACGATCGATCCACCGCTTGCACGCACGATGCCGTCACAGAAGAGCGGGGATAGCGTAGCGACGCAGTTGGTCAGCTGGCTCTGCGCCGACAGTGCCTGAATCGCGTTCTCCAGCTCGATGTTGTAATAGTTCGCATCGAGTGAGAACTCTTCGATCCACCCGACGTTCTCGAGCCAAGTCGGGTTATAGCCAAATCCGATCGTATAAGTGTCGGAGGTCTCCGGCTCCAATTCCTGGTTGCCGCCGGTCTGTACACTGATCTGCTGATTGATCTGCGTGAAAGTCGCCGGCACGCCGAGCGCTATGCAGTTGGCCTGCGTCACCGCGTCCTTGGTCGTAAAGTTAGAACAAGGATCGTTCAGCGCACTATCGAAACGCGAACCCGTGTTGAACAACTCGCCGATATTCGGCGCACGGAATCCTTCGGCATAGTTCGCTCGAACCGAGAACTGATCGCTCACGCGCCAGTACAGCCCGCCTTTGAATACTTCATCGCGGCCGATACGGTCGTAGTCAGAGGATCGCACCGCTGCGGAAAGCTCGAGGCGATCCACCGCAGTGATCCCAGCGAGGATCGGAGCTCGCAACTCGACGTAGAACTCATTCACCTTCACTTCGCCTTCGGTCGGTGCAGCGGGCACGTCCGCTGTCTCTCCGGCCTGCACGGTCGCATCGGGAATGAACTGGCCCGACTCTTTGCGGTATTCGAATCCCAGGGCATAGCCGAGTGCACCCGCGGGTAGCTCGAACAACTCGCCTGAGACATTGGCGATGATGTCGCTCAGTTCCTGTTCGCTCTGGTCATTTTGCGTAAACGTCGTGAAGTCCAGCATCTCCTGAGTGATGCTGCCCTCCCCATTCGCGCCTTGACCGCCGAAGATGTTGAAGGGAACACAACCCGGCAGCGCAAGACACTCCTCTTCAGGCCCGAGCGCAAGCGCGAGTCGTCGCGCATTGAAGATATTTCGGCCGCGTTGCGATGCATTGTTGCGGCCCCAATTCAGCGATACGTCCCAGAACAGCGCGCGATCGCCGAAAGCAAGCTCACCATCGAGCGTTCCGGAAACGATCCAGGTATCGACCGTTTGATCGAAGATTCGAGGACCGGCTTCGATGGGTCGGCGTCCGATCAGAATTAAATTATCGGTACCGTCCAGGTCGATGCCAAATGGGTTATAGGGCTGATCCGCCGGAATGAAAATATTGTCTAGGTAGAAACCTGATCCGGCGTCCGATCCGAGAAACAACGGATTCGGTGCAGCTTGGTTGCGGGAGCGCCGATTCGTGTACGACGCAGTGAAGGTCAGTGCCACATCATCGGCGATATCGTACTGAGCTTTGCCGAATAGATTCACGCGCCGATTGGGCGTGATCAGAAAGTTGTACGGCTGGAAGTTGAATCGATCCGGAGTTCCGAATGCGTGAAAATCACCGGACGCAGGATTGTTCGGATCGTAGATGGGCAGTGCGGTTCCAGTGTTCGTGGCTCCGGTGTTTAACGTCACGTCGATGACATCATCTTCACCATCGCCGTCGACATCGCCTCGCGGATCCACGAACAAGAACCGGCCTTGAGGCGTCCCGGAGCTGCCGCCGACACCTGGGTCGGCGCCAAAGACAACCGTCTCGCCGATTTCACGATCCACAGCGTCCACTCCGTCCTGGCGTGCATATCCGACGCTGAAAAAAGCGCGAGCGCGCTCGCCGCTCGCACCCCAGGACAAGCTGTAATCCTGGGTATAGCCGTCGCCTTCATCGAACATCGCCTGGTTCGTCTCGAATTGGAAGCCGGAGTAATCCGAGCGCGTGATCACGTTGACAACGCCTGCGATCGCATCCGAGCCATAGATCGGCGATGCGCCATCCTGCAGTATTTCGATTCGTTCGATCGCCGCTGTCGGAATCGTGTTCAGGTCGACCGCGCCGGACACGCCACTTGCAGAGGAGCCACGCACCCATCGCTTGCCATCCACGAGCACCAGTACGCGTTTGGATGTGAGATAGCGAAGGTCGATCTCGCTCGCGCCTGCGCCTATACCGCCACCATCCGGAGGAAACCCGAGGTTGCCGCTCGAGTTGTTCGTGCGATTGATCGCGGAACCCGAGATAGGCAAACGTTGCAAATAATCCGCTACGGCAACTTCGCCGCTGCGTTCGATATCCGCGCTCGTGGAGACTTGAAGCGGG
>JAICPY010000262.1 GCA_025929585.1 Steroidobacter sp. | reverse complement strand
GACAACACCAATTCTGACGCACACCACGTCAGAAGTGAGGGAGGCGTCCATCTCAACACGCACCGAATATCTAGGCATTCGTGCTAGTTAGTGGAGGTGCGGAACGGAGCCCGATACCTATGATCTATTCATGGGCTACGCGCGAAAGAATCTGGTCTCACTGGGTGACACTCCCTATTACCATGTAATAGCACGCTGCGTTCGCCGCGCTTGGTAACGCCATGCCACACACACACATTGGACACCCATCGAATTTGTAGCCCGATCGCCTAGATAATCGGGCGTTCGTTTTCGTTCAGATCTCGTAGCCTCTGCTCATGGGCTACGCACGCAAGAACTTAGTCTCTCTACAGGACACGCCCTACTATCACTGCATTGCCCGCTGCGTTCGTCGCGCGTGGCTATGGGGTTTCGACGAGTACGCTGGCAAGGACTACTCACATCGCAAGCAGTGGGTGATTGAGCGCCTCGAGCAGCTCTGTTCGATCTTCGCGATCGAGGTCTGTGCATACGCGATGATGAGTAATCACTATCACCTCGTGCTGCATGTAGATTCGAAGCGAGCTAGAAAGTGGAGTAGGGAAGAGGTCATCGAGCGCTGGACCGTGCTCTTTCGCGCGCCGAACCTGGTGAAGCGTTGGCTAAGCGGGGAAGCGCCTGAGGTGGAACGACAAACGGCAGAACACATCATTGAAAGGTGGCGCGCTCGGCTCGTAGATATCAGTTGGTTCATGCGCTGCCTCAATGAGCATCTCGCTCGTCGCGCCAACATCGAGGATCAATGTACCGGCCGCTTCTGGGAAGGAAGGTTCAAATCCCAAGCATTGCTCGACGAAGCGAGCCTGCTCACCGCGATGGCCTACGTCGATCTCAATCCAATCCGTGCGGGAATCGCGAAGACGCCAGAAGAATCGGAGTTCACATCGATCCACGATCGTATCAGGCGCCTGCGAGATCACGAACGCGAACAGAGTCCACGCGTCCCGTTGCGGAGCTTCCATGATGAAGAGCAGGGGAGCGGAGCAACGATTCCATTTCGACTGCGTGACTATCTTGCACTCGTAGATTGGAGCGGTCGCTCAATACGTGCTAAGCGAGGTTTCATCGCCGCTGACGCGCCCCCGATCGTTAAGCGGCTCAAAATCGATGCGGAAGCGTGGGAGGTGTTGATGACCCGACGTCGTACGCTATTCGGTCGCGCGATGGGCAAGGTCGATGCAATGCGATTGCACGCTGCCAGTCTCGGGCAATCATGGATCCGTGGCGTCAGATCTTCGGAGCGACTTTACTCGAGCTGAAGCGCTTGCACTCGAGCACAGGAAAGAATTCTGGGTACGTGTTCTAGCGAGGTGTTACCGCGAAAGGCGGCGTCAGCCCACCCCGTTCGATCAACCGCTCTTGAAATCAGAGCAAGCGATTCCCTCGCTCGTCTAACTTGATCGATTGAGAAGCATCTGTGATAGCGCTCTCTCCCAATACACCACTTCAACCATTTAGAAATCAACGCGTGTCCAGCTTCGGCTGGTCACCGATTGCGGTGGAGATCGCTTCGAGGCGGTTCTGCAGTTCGCTTTGTGGTATCCATCGTCCACGCAGCATGACGCCGGCGATGCTTTTCATCTTGGATATGTCCATCAGTGGATTGCCGTCGAGCAGCAGGAGGTCGGCGCGCTTACCGACCTCGATGGTGCCGACCTCGTCTTGCTCGTGCAACGCACGCGCGGCGTTAATAGTGCCGGTCTGAAGGGCCTCATAGGGGATCAACCCCGCGTCGACGAAATAGCCCAACTCTTGGATCGCCGAGAATCCGGGCACGACGAGATAAGAATCGGTTCCCAACAAGAGACCTGCGCCGCGCTCGTTCAATCGCTTGACTACTGAGAGCGCGAAAGCACGTTCTTCCTCAGAAGACAGAGAAGGCGACCAATGCTGAAGTAGCGCAGCTCGAAATGCCGGCCGCATGTACTTCATCTCGGCAGATTGCTCGTATTCCGCTGAGGCAAAGTGAGTCGCGACGACGGTGGGGCAGGTCCAGATACCCTCGCGGCGCAGCTGATCGGCAAAGGCCGTGAGCTTGGATAGATTCGCTTGCTCGCGCAGCTCGCGCCACGATACATCCGGCGGGGGTGCGCGATAGGGTCCGGGCTGCAGCGACAGAATGAAGCTATCGTAGTGCTCGATGGTTGCTTGGCGCACGGCGATGGCGCGCGCAAGACCAACCTCGTCCGGCACGTGCCCTACGACGTCGATCTTCGCTGCCGCGGCTGCCGTGACGATGGCTTCGTAAACGGGCAGTGTGAGACGGTTGTAGACCTTGACCGCCACATAGCCTTTCTTGTGATCGTCGGTGACAGCCCGAGCGGCCTCCATGGGTGTTCTGACGACGCGTGCGAAGGGGTGATCTGGAGGGTCGCCGTCTGTTATTGGTCCGGTGGAATAGATGGTCGGGCCTAGCCAGTCCGCCCGACTACGAACCCGAAGCTCGTCTCCGATCGGATGGCCATGCATTTGCCGCACCGAGGTGACGCCGTTCGCGACGAACAGCACACCTAAGTCGTCATTGCTCTCGCGGTAATCCGGGAGACGACCGTGTGGCGCATCTCCCTCGGTGGGCCGCCGCTGGAAATGCACGTGCATGTCAATCAGGCCCGGCAACAGGTATCGGCCCGCACCCTCGATTCTGCGTGCATTGCGTGGCACGCGGACCGTATCGCTAGAGCCAATCGCAACAATACGATCCCCTTCGACAAGTACTGTTTGATGAGTTATGGCTTCGTGCCTGGTCATCGGCAGAACAGTAACGTCTACAATTGCCGATACGTCCGCAGGCGCAGCCGATTCAGCGCCGATCGCGAATATCGAGACCAGTGTTAGTGTTGCCGTCACCGCCGTTCGTAAGAGCCGGGCCATGAAGCACCTCCGTTCCCGAAGCGACGATACACGCGCGTGCAGCGTTGAGAATTGACCTTGTGGGCTAGGATCACATTGGGCCTTTCAAGATACGCCTCACTCACTGGGACACGCACCGATTTCCAGTCGGATGACCCGATAATGGTCCACACATTGGACACTCACGCATTTGCCTATGCGGATCGGTGGGTGTCCAAAGGCACTATGCGGATCGGTGGGTGTCCAAAGGCACTTTCACCCAGGGTGTGGAGTACGACATGCGCAAGGCGTTCAGATCTCAGCCGGCTTAATTCAACCACCCGATCAAAAAAATCCGCCTACCAACCGAGTCTCGCGATTGATGATGAACAACGCGGTCACCGCACCTGCTTTCAGCTCG
>JAICPY010000049.1 GCA_025929585.1 Steroidobacter sp. | reverse complement strand
CGGCTGTATTCGGAAGGATCCGAAGCCTTGGCATGGGTTCGCGCAAGGTAACTTCAGGGACTGGGTTGAAGGGCCCGAAGTCAGCCGATTCTTTGTGGTGATGCGCCATGGATGGCACAGAGCCCCACAAGGGGAGATTGTGACGGGGTGACGAGGTGACGAAGTCAGATAAGGGAGGAGGTGCGGCTTCGCTTGGTGTATGCGGAATCACGTCGCGACCGAACGCAAGCTCGTGCGGGCGCGCCCGCTTCTGACGTCGTCACTTCGTCACTCGGCTGCGCCGCCAGCGGCGGCAAAGCCGCCGCTTTCACGCTTTCTTCACGCCACCTTCCACAGTCCCTTTACGCAAACGGCCTAGAGTCGCTTTCCATATAGAGGAGAAGGCTTATGGGCACTCAACTCGCTTTGCGTGAGGCTGCTTCGAGCTCGGATGGTCGGTACCTTGCGGCGGTCGCCGAGAAGGTGGAAATGCGCGCGTGGAAGGATGTCGTGAATGCGGCGCCACTGTGGCTGCGCATTTCATTGGATCTTGTCGCTGAGGAGTCCGATGGTGTGCTGCTGTTGGCCAGCCGCGGGATTCCGAGTTTGCTGTTCAATCGGGTGATTGGGCTCGGTGGGGATGTCCCTGTGACGGAGCGGCAGATTGGACAGATCATGGATCGGTACTGGACGTTAGGCGTGTCGAACTATTGGATCCATGCGGGTCCTTTCGCGCAGCCGATGCGCTTGGGGGGAATGTTGCAAGCGCAAGGGTTGTCTCTGTACCGGCGCAGTTGGGTAAAGATGGTGCGCCCCGCGCGTAAGGTTCAGGTCGAGGAGTCCGAGATTCACGTGCGGCCTGCTCGCATCGATGATGCTCACCGCGTCGCGAGTATCGTTGGTCCGGCGTTCGATCTCCCGCAACGTGCGGCGGAGATGTTCGCGCACTTGATCGATCGGCCGCATTGGCATGTGTTCGTGGCCGAGCTGCGCGGCGAGGTAATCGCGGCAGCTGGGCTCTTCATCGAAGATGAAATGGCGTATCTCGCCTTCGCGGCGACGCGCATGGAACATCGACGATTGGGTTCGCAGCGTGCGTTGATGCAAGCGCGGATCAATGTCGCTTGCGATGAGGGCTGTCGATGGATCACGACTGAAACGGGCTTCCCACTCGCCGCGGACGAGCCGAATCCTTCGTATCACAACATGTTGTGGGCAGGGTTTCGCCCAGTGGAGATTCGGGATAACTACGCGCCTCCGGGAACGCAGTGGCGACGATCGGGGTTTGAAGCTGAGGTTGACGAAGCAACGGCGTGTTGAAGATATAGCGATCAAAGAGGCCCCCACCCTAACCCTCCCCCGCGAGCAGGGGAGGGAATCGGAGGTGTGATTCGTGAGTCGTGATTAGCGGGTCGTCAGAATAAGGCGCGACAAACTTGGCTTTTCTCTGACGACCCGCGAGTCACGACTCACGACCCGCTTGACATTGCCGCCTGCGCTTGTGCTCGCACGCTTCCGCGCGCCGGCGCATACACCCCTCGACTCGCTACGTCCAGTCTCGAAATCTTTGGCGGTGGCGCTTAGACTCCGCCGCTCTTCTTGTTTCGTTCTCCACTTTCTAACTCACACCGGCTGCGTACGCGCAATCGGCACAGGCCTATGTGGTTCAAGAATCTCATCGTGTATCGCCTTGCTCCGAATTGGTCAGTTTCCGCAGCGGAGCTCGAGGAACAATGTACGCAGACTTCACTGAAGCCGTGCGGTGCGTTCGACATGCAGACGCGCGGCTGGGTGCACTCCAGCGCCGCGAAGCGTTATGTCCATACCACGCAGGGCAATCACATGATCGCGTTGGGGATGGAGCAGAAGCTTCTGCCGGCATCGATCGTTCGCCAGGTCGCGGCTGAGCGGGCGACAGATCTCGAGCAGCAGCAGGGCTATCCTGTCGGCCGCCGACAAATGCGAGAATTGAAAGAGCGTGTCACCGAAGAATTGCGCGCGCGTGCGCTGACTCGGCGGACGAAAACGCACGCTTGGATCGATCCTAAGAACGGTTGGTTCGTGATCGATGCTGCAGGCGGCGCGCGTGCGGATGCTGTCGTCGAAACCTTACGCGATACGTTGGGTGGTACGTTCCCGGTGCAGTTTCTCGACGTGGAAAAATCGCCGCAGATGTCGATGGCATCGTGGTTGATGCTGGGCGATGCGCCGCAGCGCTTCACGATCGAGCAGGATCTCGAATTGCAGTCCGTGGACAAGACTAAAGCCACGATTCGCTACGCGCGACACCCGCTCGATGGCAAAGAGATTCGAACTCATCTTCAGGGCGGTATGTATGCGACCAAGCTTGGGCTCACCTGGAATGATCGCGTGTCGTTCATTCTGACCGAGAAGCTACAGATTAAGCGGCTCGAGTTCCTGCACATCAACAAAGAGAAGGCAGATGGCGAAGGCGAGATTTCCGCGGAAGAGCAGTTCGATATGGATTTCGCGCTGATGGCCGGCGAGCTATCGCAACTGCTTTCGGATCTCGCACTGGCGCTCGGTGGCGAGGCGCAGAAGAAAGCGGCGTAGGATAGGGTCTGCGGTCTGCGGCTAGCGGTCCGCGGCCAGAAAAGAGGCATCGAGCAATTCTGACGTCGTCACTCCGTCACTTAGACTATCGCGTTCGGATCTGGCACTGACTCGGCGGCGAGGCGCAGAAGGAGCGGCGTAGGATAAGGTCCGCGATCTGTGGCCAGCGACCCGCGGCGAAAAAGATAATCGAGGCGCGCCAAGGAATTCTGACTCGTCACCTCGTCACCTCGTCACTCCGTCACGGATCCCGTTGGGCGTTAGCGGCAATCCCGCCCAGCGCAGCACTGCGAGGGAGACCTCTTGTTCTCGGCGTAGCTGTTGCATCAGTTGGATGAGCTCGGCGGAGACTTTTTCGCGTTCGACTTGTTCCGCCATCACATCGCGTGCGGTGTCGTGTCTATAACTCAGTACCGCGGCGTGCTCCGTGAGTGCGATGCTGTTCGGTGAGTCGGGCGAGATCGCGCGCTGAGCGATACCGATACCGACTGCTTCAGCGGCGTAGGTATCTCCTTGCTGCAGGACTTTGGCGATCTTTCTGCAACGTTCGGCAACGCGCGCGTCGTGCGTGCGCTCGCGGCTGCATGCATTCGCAAGGCCAGCGAAGGAGGGCACCGCCACGGCCGAAAGCCAATTGCCGACATCGTTAATGGCATTCGTGAGCGGACCATTCAGCATCTTCGGTGCAGGCTGCCGTGCTTCTCGACTGACGACTACGGCCGCTTGCGAGAGCAGCGAGTTCCAGTAGACATCGAACCTTGCTTCGCGACTTAAAGCTTCGAGGATCTGAGTCTCAGCCGCGGTGTCGCCTTTGTCTTGCGCGCGAGTCAGCGGGCCCATCCAAACAACGCCATTGCCGCTATCGACTTTGCGCAACCTCGCTTCGAACTGCGTCGGGTCGCATCGCGGCACATCCGCGCACAAACGAGCGGCCAGCCACAGCAGCTCTGCGCGTTGCGGCTCTTGCGTCAGTGCGCGCTCGATATGCGCCAGCGCGCGAGCTGGGTTTCGTTCGACTTGCGACGCGCGCAGCGCGGCGGCGATGGATTCGGCGCGACCTGCCGAAGTGGCAGGACCCTGCGCGGTCTCGCCAGCACGCGGCGCGGTTGAAGTCGGGGCCGATGAACATGCCAGTAGGCAAAACGACAGCGCGGTGAGCGCGATGCAGGCAATCGGGTTTTTCATGCCCAAAGTGTATCAACAAACGAAAACGCCTCGCGTAGCGAGGCGTTTCGGTGCCCAAATGAGGCTTAGCTTCAGCTTCGATGTACCGAGCGCTTCAGATCTCGAGCCTGATCATGGCCCGATTTGACTGAACCGTAAGCCTGAATGACCGCTTGGCGAACTTCGGCCGACAATTCTTCGTCTTCGAGCGCTGCTTCGTACTTCGCCTTGATGAAGTCTTCGCCGCGTTCCACTTCGTCGATGACCGAGGTGTCGTCCGATCCCGTCACCTTATCGCGCAAGTTCAAGAACGTGCGATGACCGGCGGCGAGAATGGAACCGTCGTCCTCGGGATCTCCCCCGAGGCTACGAACCTCGCCTTGCAGTTGGTCGACGACCTGTCGGCGCTCGGTCGCCCATCGCTGAAACATGTCCTTGTATTGCGGGTTCTTCGCGTTCGTTGCGGCCTGCTTGTAGCCGTCTGCGCTATCGAGAGTCGTCTCGATCAGAGTGTTCAAAATCTTGATGTCGTGATCCTGCGCCTTCATGTGGTCGTTCCTCCGGCATAATCTGGTTTTTGAATTGCGCCTTTAGAACGCAGGCGGAGGCGGGATAGTTCGGTTAGGAATAGAAGGCGATAGGAGATAGGAGATAGGGGATAGGGGATAGGGGATGGAAGAACCGAGACGCATGCGGCCTCTGCCCGATTCACCTGTTCGGTGAGGAAGTAAGGCGATGGGCAATGTGGGATACGAGAACGGCTCCGTCCATAGTCTGACTATCCCCTATCCCCTATCGCCTTCTATCCGACCCTTCACCGGTTTCGATCCGTCGTTCGCCGGTAGGTGCTGGATCGCCTTGACCGGGACACGTACCTTCGCGCTACGTCGCACCATGCGCGATTTTTCACACAATTGTTGTAGTGACGCCGCATTCTCATGAATGAAGCCTCTCCACCTCCGCACCGAGGCCGATCGCGCTTTGCGATAGGCATCATCTTCCTGATGCTGGGAATTGTTCTCCTGGCGTTGAATTTGGGCGTGCATCTGCCTTGGCATCTGTGGAAATACTTTCCGGTGCCACTGATCGCGTTGGGTCTATGGGGGGTCGTCAGCCCGAACGGCAATCTAGATCGCGTTGGCGGCGTATGGCTGCTTGCCGCCGGGCTGTATTGCTTGATCGGTGTCTTTCATCTTTTCGGTCTAGGTTGGAATGCGTGGCCGATTTTCATCGTCGCGACCGGCGCATCCATCATCATGCATGGCGGCGCCCCCACCTGTCCCAAAACGCGCGATCGCGAGAACAGGTGATGAATGGATGAGCCGCGTCAACAAAACCCCTTGTCTTCGCGCTTAGTCATCGGGCTGATCATTGTCGCCATCGGCGCGATCATGCTGGCCGGCAATCTTGGCTGGCTCGATGCGCGCTCTCTCTTGCGCAGCATCTGGCCGCTTGCGTTAGTCGCGGCCGGCGTCTCGATGTTGCGCAATCCCGAGAAGGGCAGGAATCAACCGTGGGCCTGGGTGCTCATCACCGTAGGCATTTGGCTTTTCCTCGACAAGGTTGGCTGGGTCAGCTTCAACATCTGGCAGCTAATCATGCCAACCATTTTAGTCGTCGTCGGCGGCACGCTCGTGTGGCGCGCGGTGCAAGAGGAAAAGGCTGAAAACGATCAACCCGCACAGCGTAAGCTTGCGCTGCCGGGTGAAGAGCAATCGGAGTTCGTCCGCTCTTTCGCCTTCATGTCCTACTGCGATCTGCATCCGGTGCTGTATCCGTTCCGCGGCGGAGATATCAGCGCAGTGATGGGCGGAGTCAAATTGGATTTGCGCGATACCCGCATGCATGGAGATCTTGCGACCTTGGACGTGTTCGCGTTCTGGGGCGGCATCGAAATTCTCGTGCCTCCCGATTGGATCGTCTCGAGCAAAGTGACACCGATCATCGGCGGCTTCGTCGACAGCCGCCGCCCATCCACCGTCGTGCCGACGAAGACCTTGATCATCCGCGGCTTCAATTTGATGAGCGGCGTTGAGGTGAAGAACTAATGGACGAAGCGGTTAGCGGTTGGCGGTTAGCGGTTGGTCGGATGCTGCAAGAGGCAGCATATGTCGTCGCGTTCAATGGCAAACGGCGCCGATGCCGAAACTCCTTCTATCCGCTAACCGCTAACCGCTAACCGCTTCCCTCCTAATGCATCCCATCCTCAAAAGCCGGCGTCGACTTCTGCTGTATATCGGCGTGTGGGTGGTGTTCGGCTTGTTGATTGCGGTTGTGCTGATTTACGGTGGGCGAGCGCCGACGAAGTGGTCGTTGGAATTCGCAGTGCCGCTCTCTGTGTTGCTCGGGATGCAGTCGCTTTCGTTTTGGTATCTGGTGCAGTCGATGCCTCCCGGCGAGACGCCGATCTTGCGCATGGGTGCGACGTGGTTCGGCGCGGGGATGATCTCGCTCGTGATCTGGCTTTCGATCAGCTATGGATGGGCGCTATGGTTGCTGGATCCCGGTGAGCAGTATCCGGATGCAGCGCTCGGTACGATTCCTCTATTGATCTTCGCTGGAGCGATCGGAATATCGCTTGCTGTTCTGGGCCACTATCTCGCAGGTGCGTTCCAGCGCTCACGCAACGCGGAACGCAGAGCGTTGGAACTACAAGTACTTGCTCGGGATGCAGAGCTCAAATCGCTGCGAGCACAACTCGATCCGCATTTCTTGTTCAATAGCCTGAACTCGGTTGCCGCGCTGATTGGTCAAGATGCCGTTGCCGCGAGACAGATGTGTTTCTTGATGGCGCAGTTCTTTCGCAAAAGCCTGACGCTCGCGCGTGAGAAGTCGATTCCGCTGTCGGAGGAGGTCTCGCTTGCGGAAACGTTTCTCGCGATTGAAAAGGTTCGCTTTGGCGATCGGCTCAAGTCGAGCTTCCATATCGAAGAGGAGGTGCGCGATGCATTTGTGCCACCGCTGATATTGCAGCCGCTGGTCGAAAATGCGGTGCATCATGGAGTCGCGCATCTGTTGGAAGGAGGCGAGGTGTGCGTGCGCGCACGGCGAAGCGCGGGTCTTCTAGAGATCGTCGTGGAAAATCCTTGCGATCCCGATCGACCGCCTTCCAGGGGCACGGGATTGGGAATCGCTAACGTGCGTTCTCGTGTGGAAACGCTGTGCGGACATCGAGCGAGCGTCGATGTCGATGCGAAGGAAGAGCACTTTCGGGTGTCGGTGCTGTTGCCTGCTTCCTTGGCCGGCCCTAGCTCGATGAGCATTTCGAGGTAAATGGCGTGCGTATTCTGATCGTAGATGACGAAATGCTGGCTCGGTCCATCTTGTCCGAGCACTTATCTAAAATCCCTGAGATCGAGATCGTGGGGCAAGCCGCAAACGGATTCGAAGCCGTGAAGCTTGCCGAAGAGCTCAATCCGGATTTGATTTTTCTCGACATACAAATGCCGAAGCTGTCGGGCTTCGAAGTCCTGGAGTTGCTGGGCGAAAAGGCTCCGGCCGTGATCTTCACGACCGCATTCGATGAATACGCGCTCAAGGCATTCGAAGTGCACGCCGTGGATTATCTGTTGAAGCCGGTCGAGCCGCCGCGATTGGCTGCCGCGATCGATCGCGCGCGCGAGCGGCTACGAGCAAAAACCCCGGCGCCATCCGCTCGAGAGCTTTCTAACGCCGCCCGTCCTCCGGGGCGGAGTTTGGAGCGAATCCTGATTCGTCATGAGGGCCGCGTGCACGTTCTGCCCATTGAACGTATCGACTTCATCGAAGCTCAAGATGACTATCTGTCGTTTGCTGCTGCGGGCAAACGGCTGCGCAAACAGCAGACGATGAGCGACATCGAATCGCAGCTCGATCCTGCGCGATTCGTCCGCATTCATCGCTCCTTCATCATGAACGTCGAGCGTCTTGCCCGAATCGATCTATACGGTAAGGACAGCTGGCTCGCCATCCTCTCCGACGGCACCAAGCTGCCGATGTCGCGGACGGGGCATGCGAGGTTGAAAGAACTGATTGGGTGACGAGTGACGGGTGACCGGTGACGGGCAAGAGAAGGCGTCTCCACGATTCTTGCTCGTCACTCGTCACTCGTCACTCGTCACGATCGCGCTTATACATGAGGTATCCACATGTCTACCCCCAACCCCAATTCCGAAGAGTTCCAATTTAGTGGCGACACGCTGTTGTCGAAGATCAAGGAGATCATTCGACAAGGAAATATTCGGCGCGTCATCATCAAGAATGAGGAAGGTCGCGTGCTGGTCGACATCCCGTTGACTATCGGTGTGGTCGGGACGTTGCTTGCTCCTCAATTGGCGGCGATCGGAGCTATTGCTGCTCTCGTCTTGAAGGGTTCGATCGTCATTGAGAAGGGTGCGCCGGAAGACTTAGACCTTTAGAAGCCCCGGTTGGCTGCGCAATGGAACTGCGCGGGGTTCAGGACAGTCTTGATTCTATGATCAGCAGGACATCCTGGCGCCGGCAATCCATTCAGAGTGTCGCTCACATCTTGGGCACCCTCATCGCGCTTGGAGCTTCCGCGGTAATCGCGGCGAATGCGGTGCCGGATGCGCGAATCGAGCTCTATCGCGATGCGCTTGCAGCCGAGCTTCCTCCCGCACCTCGTGCTGCGCTGGCGCGCATCGACGGCACTGCGCGACAGTTGCTCGCGTTGCGTTCGTATTTGAAGGCGGGAAAGAATATCGATACCCGTTGGAGTTGGTCGCAGAAGCAGATCGATGCTTTTGCCGAAACGCCTGAGTACCGCGAGCTGCTCGAGGAAGTGCAGCAGATCAAGAACAGCTTCGAAGCTCAGAACGACGGCTTCACGTTATATGCGAACACGCAGGTACGAAGCTTGGACGTACAGATCGAGAGATGGAACCGAAACGGATCCGTGGAAGCCGCGGCCGAGGCGCTAGATACCGCCGTTCGCCAACAATTAGCGAAGAAGGAGTATCCATCCGCGCCGGATGCTCCGGCGACCGCGCGCTTCGCGAAATATTTGCGCAGTTGGCACCCGCCTGGCGCTGTTGCACTTGCGGCACCCGGTTTATCCAAGCATGGACAGCTTCGCGCGATCGACTTCGCGATCTTCCGCGAAGGTAAGCTCGTCGCGCCGACCGACCTCGCCTCCGCTGTGCCGGTATGGGAACGTCAAGGATGGTCCGAGAGGTTGAAGCGTGCGACCGAAGCCACGAGCTTCGTCGGGCCACTGAAATATCCGAATGAGCCTTGGCATTACGAGTATGTTCCCGCCAAGCCTTCGATCCGAGTCGCGGAAGATTGCGAGCGGGCACCGAACGGTCCGCGCTGCTAGGAACGCTTTAGGGCAGATCGGCCTCAATAGATCAGGAGATCGCATGACTCGCTCACGTATCGTCGTCGTTGCTTTGTGTGCTGCCGCAGTGGCTGGCTGTGCAAGCACGGGATCGCCCGTGCGGGTAGACAAGGCAGACACCGATGTAGGCAAGTGTCAAAGCTTCGACTGGCTCGCGCCCACGAAAGAAGCGGCCTCGCTCACGGACCAACGAGTTCGTGCAGCCGCGCTCGCGGAAATCGAGCGAAAAGGCTACACGCTGTCGACGGAAAATCCGGACTGCCGCATCACCTATCAACTATCGACCTTCGAGCGTCCGGTGGCAAAGCCGCGAGTAGGTGCTGGCGTTGGCGGCGGCTCAGGTGGAATCGGTGGCGGAATCGGCGTGAGTTTGCCCGTCGGAAAACGCGATCGGCATGGCGGCACACTGACGATAGACATCGTGGACGTCGATTCGAATTCTCAGATCTGGAGCGGAGCGCTCGATGCCAGCTTTGCCGCCGCAGAGCTGAGCGAAGACGAAGCGCGAGAAGGAGTCGCGAGAATATTGAAAGAGTTTCCGAGCCGGAAGTGAGTTGGCCGTTGGCAGTCACAAGTGAGTTGGCGGTTGAAAGTTGACAGGCAGCAGGAGAGCGCAGACTTTTTTGCCGTCACCCGTCACCCGTCACCCGTCACCCGTCACCCGTCACCCGTCACCCGTCACCCGTCACCCCGAGCGCGTCGAAGGGCCGTCACCTAATCTTTGGCCCCTAGCTTCGCCAGATACTTCACCAGTTCCGCACGCTGCTCGTCATCTTTGATGCCGGGGAAAGCCATGGTCGTGCCTGGCGCGAAGGCCTGCGGATCTTTCAGGTAAGCATCGAGATTCTCGCGCGTCCACGTTGCCTGTTGAGAGCGCAGTGCCGCCGAGTACTCATCGTATCCGGGGGCCGCGCCAATCTCGCGGCCGACGATGCCATACAAATCCGGCCCGATGCGGTGAGACAAACCATCGACCGCTTGGTGACAGCCCATGCACATGGACCCGAAAGTCATCACGCCTTCGATGCCGCTGGCCTGATCGATCATGACCAAGGCGGCATCGTCACTCCACACGAGTATTCGCCCATCGGGTAGTTCATGCAGATCGCGAACTCGTTGATTGATTGCGATCGGCTCCGAGAGCACGACACGAGTGCCATCCAGCACGAGACGATACAGTGAGCGCGTGGAAAGCGAGCCTGCCAAGAGATCGCCCCGCCAAATCGGGAAGCGCTCGCCGCGTAGTTGAATCAGATTCGAGATACCAATGCTCGGTGTGAATGCGTACACGGGTTGCACATAGCCTTCGTGGCGTCCTTGCTGTTGGCTTATCGGCCACACCATCGTCCCGTACTCGGTTCCATAAGTGACGAAAGGCCAGCCATAGTTTGCGCCCGGAGTGAGCAGGTTGACTTCATCGCCGCCCTGCGAGCCATGTTCAGTTAGCCAGATGTGCTTGTCGGGCGTGATGAACAACCCTTGAGGATTGCGATGACCGAGCGTGAAGATCTCCGATGTGCCGCCGTTCAAGTCGATGCGCACTGTTTTGCCGTAAGACGCATTCGGGTCTTGTGCGAATAGCTGCAGCGACTCCAAGCCGTAAAAGCCGTGATCGCCGACTGTGAGCAACAAGGTGTTCTCGTCCAACAACGCGAGGCGTCCGCCGGCTTCCTCGCCCTTGAAAGGATTCTTGCCGCGCTTGCGTTTCTCGCCCGCCATCGGCACGCAAGGCGTGCTGTCGAACAACGTTGTCCATTTCGCATCGCGCAAAGAAGCCGAGAGATCGTTGGCCGCACCTTCGATCATGGAAACACGAATCAAGAAGCATTCTTGATCGGCGTTCCAAAAATGATGCGACGCATAGATGCGCACTCGATCGCCTCGAGGCTGCGCAATGACATCCGCGACTCGGAACCTCCAGGTTTGAACCCGAGGTGCGCCTTTCTCTGTCCAATCCACTGCCTTGGTGGGAGAACGCGAGCTGCCGCCAAACGCAGCGGCGAATTCCTCTCGGTTGCTCGGAACGATTTGAGGCAGCTCTTCGACGCCGATGCGTCCGTCCGCCGCGGAAGGGTTCAATAGATAAAGGTGACCATCGCCGGTACCGAGCAGCACGCGATTGCCAATTTGATCGAGTCCCCCTCCACGCGTGGCAGGGGGTGGAATCAGGCCTGCGTGAGTCGTGACTTGCAAACTATAGAAGGCCGTCTTGATGAACGATCGCTCCACCGCGACGGCAGGCGGTTCATAGAATGCCACTGCACGCACCGTCGCTGTGAGTGCGGCGAGGGCGGCAATGACGGGCAATGCCCAGGCAACGCGACGAATTGCCGGAGCGCTAACCGAGAGTGGAATCAGAACGATGGCAGCAACGAAAGTCGGCAGCAATAGATATCGCGGTGCCTCGAGTCTGAGGAACACGAATCCGAATAGGCAAAGCGCGAAGACGCTCAATGTGATCAGCAGCGCTCGCGCCATCGCGTGCGGTTTTTCGGATTTTACCGACACCATGACGAGCAATGCGCTCACTGCATAGGCGCCGATCAACAGCACCGCAGGCAGAAGCTGTCGCAGCGGAATGCTCCACCAAAGCTCGTTCCATTTGATCGCAGGCAAGCAACACAATGCGAAGATCGCAATGGCGTGCCAGAGTATTTGCGGGATAGGTAAGCGTGTCTTCATGCATCTGCCGTATGTGAAGTGCGCACCGAGTCTACGGCGGCCTCCTCATCATCTAACGTTCGGGACCACGGACTTCAGACCTCGTTGATCAAGGTCTTCTCAATGTTCATTTGTCGAGCCGCGATTCGTGATCCCAACAACGTTTGATCTTGCGAGAAAGATCCCTACACGCAAGGGTGATGAGGTGATGATGGGATGGAGACAGAAAAAAGCGCTATTCGCCCAAGAGGTCGGTCCGCGGTGGCGTCCAGGAGGGGACCAGGGCGGGGCAAGGCTCTTCGGGTGGGTCAACGGGGATCTCAGCAAATCCAAGTTCGCTTTCCCGGTCGAAGCGCAGATCGCCGAGGACCCAAGCCTGATCGATTCGCGCAAGCCAAGGCGCTCGCGCGAATCGCATCATCGCCTCTGCTTGGCATCGGTCCCGCCACACTCGGCGAAGCTGGCTTATCCGTGAGATCACTTCGCCGCGCCATTGCATCTCAGGCGTACTCGGAGCGGCGATCTCTTGCAGAGGTGCGGTGATCTGAACGCCCATGCCGCGGCTGGGACATTGATCGGCGGCAATCACGGCCGGCGATGCGGACATCATCGCCCGGCGAAGGACGACCGAATCCGCTTCACGCTGCACGAAGAGGACTTCCCAACAAAAGGGATTGACCGGCATCGGCGTCAAAACCGCATCGAGCGTTACTGCGGTGGGGAAATTCTCAGCAGCGATATGAGCAACGCGCTCGCGCAGATGCTGACTGGTCGCACTAAAGACCGCAGTCACTGATAGCCACAGCGAAATCCCGGCAGCGAGAGCGGTTCGTTTCGATAATCTCCAGCCAGCGATGCTCAATGCGAGCGCGAGCGCGACATAGGCAAAAGCCAATGCGATTGGCACCATACCGGTCAAGAACGTAAGGCCCGCGCCTGCGATCAGCACGAGCGCCACACTCCAGCGCGCCACGGGCGTGCGCAACAGAAAGACGAGCGGGCCACAGGCTGCCCAAAACAATGGCTCGATGATGAAAATTGAATCACCATAGATCCAGCGACTATCGAAAGGCCACCAAGGGTGCACTCCATAGTTGTTCGCCGCATCCATCGCGATATGCAAGGTGGGTGCGAGCAGGCAAAGCATCCACAGCGACACACGATCCCGCGTGGCCGGCCGCGCGGCCAGCCTGCGTATCCACCATTCACCTGCGAGGCCGAGCAACGCAGCGATGGCGATCATTCCGGCGACGGTATGAGTGTGTCCGCGATGATGCAGCAGATAGTCGAGCTTGCTGCCGGTGACGGTCGAGTACAAGAAATCCAGATCAGGCAGATTGCTCCCCACGCCCATGATGGTGACGAGCAAGTTGCGTCGTTGCGGCGCAGATAATCCGGCTTGAGTCCTGGAAGTGTAGGTCGCCGAGGCTTCACCCACGAGCACGCCGATCAGCGTGTGCGTGACGTTATCCATCAATCAATCCAGTATGCGAACAAGAAGATGCCAATCATGGAGAACGCAATCGCAAGCTTGAAGACTGTGCCGAACAACAATCCGACCCACGTCGCAACACCGACACGCCCAGCGACGCCGACTTTGCCATGAACCGTGATTTCGCCAATGACTGCTCCGATGAAGGGACCGAGGATCAGGCCAGGAATGCCAAAGAACAAACCAATGATCGTACCGATCACCGCGCCCCAGATCGCACGTGCGCTTGCCCCCACCCGTTTAGCTCCCAGTGCGGAAGCCGCGAAGTCCACAATGAAGGCGATCGCAGTCAACAGACCCAACACGGTAATCGTGATCCAACCGATGTGCTGGAAGTCATCGATGCTCGCTGCTACGACCATCCCTGCAAAGATCAATGGCACACCGGGCAACGCGGGCAAGATGATGCCTGCCGCGCCGACGAGCATGAGCAGAATAGCTACGATCCAAAGTGCAGTGGCGTTCACGTGGTCACTCGGTGAAGACCAAGACTAACATTTGCATTTGCTCCTGATGCCACTGTGCCAGAGGCGAGTCATGGGAGACTGAAGAACGATGCGATGAGACCCGCATCGTCTTGTTCTTACACCATCCTAGATACTCGGATTCAAGGCGAGCGAGACGGGCCTCGATGCGACCCCCACCGGCGCAGCACTGCGTAGCGCTTCTTTTACGGTGTCTGAAAGAGCGGCCACGTCGAAAGGTTTTCGCAATAGATGTTTGGGCCCGATGACGCGCTCGACGGCATCCATGTCTGCGTAACCTGTTACGAAGATGATAGGTAGTGTCGCGAGTCGCTCGCGTGCGATCGTTGCCACTTCTGCCCCGTTGATACCCGGCATCGCGAAATCCACGATCAGCAGGTCGGGTGGTTCGCGCTGCAATTTGTCCAACCCCGAGTGGCCGTTCTCGGCTTCGAGAACGCGATAGCCGAGATTGATCAGGCATTCGACGATGAAGCGCCGGACGTCGAAGTCATCCTCGATCACGAGAATGGCCTCGCCTCGAGTGCTGCTGGGCATCGTCGTTACGCCTGCTGGATGCGTCGTGACTTCAAGCTCACTCGTTGCGATGGGAAGCCACAGTTCCACGGTCGTGCCTTTCCCGGGCGTACTCATGATCCTGACCGTACCGCCGGATTGTTGCGTGATTCCGTACACCTGGCTCAATCCTAGCCCCGTTCCCTTGCCGGTCGGTTTGGTCGTAAAGAACGGCTCGAATACTTTCTGCTGCAAATGCTGCGGAATCCCGCAACCGGTGTCCGTTATCGATAGCACTACGTACGAGCCCTCGCGCAACTCCGAGTGCTCCGCCTCGCGAACCGCGCTGGTAATCGTCAACACGCCGCCGTCTGGCATTGCATCGCGCGCGTTGATCACAAGATTCAGGATCGCAAGCTCGAGCTGATTGGCATCCGCCATTGCGTTGGTCGTGGCGGAGGCGAGGTCAAGTTTGATGTCGATGCTTGGGCCGATCGATCGACGCATTAGATCGCCCATACCCTCGATCAGCTGGTCGATGGGAACGGCGCGCAAGTCCAGCCGCTGCGAACGAGAAAACGCGAGCAGCTGTCCTGTAAGGCGAGTCGCGCGTTGGGCGGCTTCCATCGCATAGCCTGCGAGTCTTTTCAGACGTGCATCTTCAGTGCGGCGCGCGATCATGTCGATGTTGCCGACGATCGCCGTCAACAGGTTGTTGAAGTCATGTGCGATGCCGTTCGTGAGCTGTCCGACAGCCTCCATCTTTTGCGCTTGAACCAATGCTGCCTGTGCTCGTTCGCGTTCGGAGATCTCTTTGATCAATCGATCGTTCGCGCGCGCTAGATCCTGTGTGCGCGCATTGATGCGGCTTTCAAGTGTTTCATTCAACTGCTGCAATGCTTGGCGGCTGGCGCGCAGCGCTGCCTCGGCCTGACGCGATTCAGTGACGGCGCGTTCTCGCTCCATCAAGTGATTGCGCGTTTGATACTGCCGCCGCCGCGCACGCAAGGCCGAATCGACTGCGCTCGCGAGCGTTGGCGCGCTGATGGGCCGTTCGAGCACGACGACGTTACCGAGCTCGCGCACGATCGCTTGAGCCGACGCGGTTCTGGGGCTGACCTGCCGAGCCGCGAGCAACACAAATGGAAAGTCTGACCAGGCGGGTTGATTTCGCAAGCAATCGAAAAGATCGCGCAGGCTCACATCCTGCAGCGCTTCCTCGGTGATGAGCGCAGTGCCGGCGCCTTCGTCCATCGCCTTCGTGAGTTGCGCGACGTCGGCGCAGGGGAGCGTCTCGTGGCCAAGCTCGGAGAGCAATTGACGCATCACCTGTGTGTCGCGCCCCTTCGGGGCGAGAATCAGAACGCGTTCTTCCACGAGCTACTCGGCATCCAGCATCGGTACGGCACCCCGGTAAGTGGGTAGGCCGGACAACACGCCCTCGAAGTCTCGAAGTGCATCGCCGAGATGCAAGCCACGCGAGCCGAGCTTGAATTCCCGGATCGCGCGCTCGTGAGCCTGGGTGCGGCTTTTCATTGCAGAGACGGCCGTTAGAATCTCGCCCTTCGACTCGAAGAACCGGAACAGAAGAATCGCATCGCTGAGGTAGCTCAGATCGACCTCGGTACGCATGTCGCCGATGAATCCGTGCTGACCCAAGATCATGAAGGTGATCACATCGAGCTGGTTCAGATAGTTGAGCAGCTCGTGCATCTGCAACAGCAGATACTTCTCCCCGGGCATCGCCTGTAGATAGGCATTCAAGCTGTCGACACAAACGAACTTCGTGTTCTCGACTTCGACCGTATGACGGACACGCGTCGTGAATTCACCTGGCGACATCTCGGCCGGATCCACCTGGTGGAGCGCGAGCTGCCCATTCTCGAGATAAGGTCGAATGTCCATGCCGAGCGACGCACAGCGCGTAACCAGCGTGCCGAGACCTTCGTCGAACAAGAAATAGGCTGCGTGTTCACCCCGCTGTAAGCCCGCCAACATGCAACTCACGGCCGTCGTCGTTTTGCCAACACCCGAGGGGCCAACGAGCAACGTATTGCTACCCGGCACCAAGCCGCCGCCGAGCAGTTGATCGAGCTCACGCACTCCACTGGAAACGAGCCTCCCGCTCGAGGTGAGATCGGGGAACTTCCGGTGATGCTCGGCTGCAACCAGGCGCGGATAGACTTTCAAGCCGCCGGTCTCCAGCTTGAAGTCGTGATATCCGCCGCGAAACTTCACCCCGCGCATTTTCACGACCTGAAGCCGGCGACGTTCGGGACCGAAGTCGTAAGCGCGAAGCTCCAGTGTGATTACGCCGTGAGCAATACTGTGCAAGTGCAAGTCCCCAGGATCCGAGGTGCGATCATCGAGCATCATCACCGTGCACTTACAGATCGAGAAAAAGTGTTTGAGCGCCAGGATCTGTCGGCGATAGCGCAACGGGCTTTGTGCCAACAACCGAAGCTCGGACAGACTGTCGAACACGACGCGCTTGGGCTTGAGCGCTTTGACCTGCGCGATGATGCTTTGGATCGTTTCACCCAGCTCGACTTCGGAGGGGTGCAGAATCGACTGCTCGCTTTCCGGTTCGAGCCCTGCTTCGTTGACCAGCTCGTATAGCGCAATCTCATCCAGCGACCATCCATGAGAGGCCGCGACGGCTTTCAACTCCTCCGCGGTTTCCGAAAGTGTTACGTAGAGTCCGGGCTCCCCGGCGCGCACCCCTTCCAACAAGAACTGCAATGCGAGGGTGGTTTTACCTGTACCAGGCGTGCCTTCGAGCAGATACAGCCGCTCGGTGGTGAGGCCGCCGCCCAGGATGTCGTCCAATCCGGCAACACCGCTGGATACTCGATCCGAGCTTGCGCCCTTCGACACGCGTTCGATGCCTGTTACTGCCATAGATGTCCGTCACCGCCAAGAATAATGAACCGCCGCTCGGTCTATTGTTCTGCACTACCAGTGCGGGTTTTATCGGTTCCCCGAGCTGACCACAGAACGCCGAAGAGCGTTTTTGAGTTCCTTTCGGGTTGGACACCCGTGAAGAGCTCACGGGCGACGGGGCGCGGCTGCTAGGGACTCTTGCTCGCGATTAATGCAGCGGGCCGTGGTCGTCGGCCTGACCGCCGAGTTCGGATAGCGCTTGGCGGGCGAGCTGCTGAACTTGCTGCCAGGACGGATCGTTCAGAACGGCTTCGGTCGTCCAAAGCCGACCTGCCTGGGCGCTCATCCGGTTGAGGAGTGCGGCGAGGTCATTCAGGGATTTCAGTAGATCCGGGTGCAGATCGAAATCGGACCGCTCGAGGGCCGCGAGAACTGCCTGTCCGAAGCGCATGGCAAGTTGCTCTGGATGCCGCAACAGGGGCTCAAATGTCGCGCTGGTGCTGTCCAGACACAACGCGCGCAACGCTGCGTCCAGCGCCATCGGCGAAGCTTCGTCTTTAGTCATGAGTCTCCTCGCGAGCAAGGCGACAGCATAACCCTGCCCAAGCCCGCAGTGCGTGATAACGAGGAAGGTGCTTGGTAAAGTCGTAGGTTCCATCCTGATGCCGGGCCGGTACAGTGCTCCATTACGTCCGCCTCGTATAACGACCTTCAAGCATGCGCGACAGGCATGCGGTTGCGCTCAGGACCACTACACCTCATTGCGACATCCCGCTTCAAACATAGATTCCACTATGCCGAATCGTCTTCGAGTTCGTTCGATTGCATTGTTCCTCAGCGCTTTGTTCATTGCGGGTTCGTCTCTAGCGCAGAGCGGGGATCGCAATGGAGATGAGCAAAGACCGCCGCCTGCGCATTTGAAATCCCCGCCTGCACCGGCGTTGTCGGCCGAAGAAGCGTTGAAGCGCTTTCGCGTAGCGCCTGGATTTCGCGTCGAGATCGTTGCCAGCGATCCGTTGGTTCTCGATCCGGTCGCGATGACGATCGGCGCTGACGGTCGCATCTGGGTTGCCGAAATGCGGGCTTATATGCCGAACGTCGAGGGCAAGGGAGAAGATGCGCCCATCGGGACGATCGCGGTGCTCGAGGACACGGACGGGGATGGTCGGATGGATCGCCGCACAGAATTTGCGGGCGGTTTTGTTCTGCCGCGGGCGCTTGCGCTCATTGACGATGGTGTGCTCGTTGCCGAGCCGCCGAATCTATGGTTCCTCAAAGATACGAATGGGGACGGCAAGGCCGATGTCAGGACGAAGGTGGCCGATGATTACGGCAATCCATCGAGTCCCGAGCACACTGCAAACGGTTTGATGTGGGCGCTAGATAACTGGATCTACAGTGCGAACCATACCGTTCGCTTTCGATATGACGCCGGTGAATGGCGGCGCGAGCCGACGATCTTCCGTGGACAGTGGGGCATCACCCAAGATGACTATGGCCGGCTGTTCTACAACTCGAACAGCGATCCGTTGCGCATGGATGTGGTGCCAGCCGAATACTTGAAGAGAAACCCCAATCTCGTCGAGCCCCTTGGGGCCAACGTGCAACTCGTAAAGCCTCAAGATCTTTCGGTGTGGCCGAGCCGAGTGACCATCGGCGTCAATCGCGGTTACCGAATATTGCGCGAGGACGGAACGTTGCCGGAGGTGACAGCGGCGTGCGGTCCGGTGATCTATCGGGGATCGCTGTTTCCTCCAAGCTTTCGCGGCAATGCGTTCATCGCAGAACCCGCCGGCAACTTGGTGAAGCGCGTGTTGGTTGAAGAGCGAGATGGAGTTCCAAGCGCGCGCAATGCCTACGAGCGCACCGAGTTCTTGACCTCGACCGACGAGCGCTTCCGGCCGGTCAATTTGTATAACGGGCCGGATGGTTCGCTATACATCGTGGATATGTACCGCGGCATCATTCAGCATCGCATCTACATCACCACATACTTGCGCAATCAGATCCAAGAGCGTGGCCTTCAGACGCCCGTCGGTATGGGCCGAATTTATCGCGTGGTGCCGGAAGGTAAACCCTCTCGCAGAGTTTCTCCATCGCTTGCGAAAATGAAGAGCGTGAAACTAGTCGCTGAGCTCGAGCACGAAGACGCTTGGCGACGCGATACCGCGCAACGTTTGCTCGTCGAGCGCCGCGACACCGCCGCGTTTAGCGCGCTGCGTAAACTCTTGCAAACCTCTTCGAGCTCGCTTGCACGCTTACATGCTCTTTGGACGCTCGATGGGATGAAGGCACTCGATTGGCCCTCGGTGGAACGCGCTTTGCAAGATCCGGATGTTCAGGTCGCTCTGGCCGGTGCGCGGGTTGCTGAGCCATTCCTCAAACAAGATTCGCAACGTACGCTGGCTGCATTGCACGCACGTGCGCAGTGGGGAGAGCTGCCCTATCAACGTCAAGTGGCGCTGACACTCGGTGCAGCTCCGCAAGGCGCAGGCGATGAGCTCTTGATGGAGCTCGCGCGTGGAGTGGGCGCGCGGCCGTATATGGCCGATGCCATCGCAAGCAGCTTGCGGGGTCGAGAGCTCGAGTTCTTAGAGCACTTAGCACAAGCGGATGATGCCTCTACAATGAGTGCGGAACTCACGCCCGTTCTCGCATCGTTATCGGCAGCTGTTCTGCAGGCTGGCAATGCGACCCAGATGGAGCAGCTTCTGGCGTACATGAACGAAGGCGGGCCGCAGAATGCATGGCTGAGCAATGCGCTGTTGGATGGAGTGGAGCGTTTCATTCCAGGAGAACCGCCGAAGCAGCGCACCGCATTCCTGCCGTCCGAGCCTAAGGCGTTGATCGAGTTTTCTGGGGGCACCAGTGACCAAGCCGCTCGTGCGCGCGCCGCATTGGAGTTCATCCGCTGGAAAGGGCAGAAGATAGATACTGGGAAGGCCCTTGCCTCTCTGACTCCCGAGGAGCAGCAGAGGTTCGAGAAGGGACGTGAGGCATTCGCAACGTGCGCAGCTTGCCATCAGCCAAATGGCGAAGGCATGCCTGGTTTGGCCCCTCCTTTGGTTGGCTCGAGATGGGTGACGGGCGGTACGGGGGCACTTACGCGGATCGTTCTGAGCGGCAAGACGAGCGGAGAAATGACAATGCCACCGTTACGCTCGCTCGATGACGATACGATAGCGGCGATCCTGACCTATATTCGACGCTCTTGGGGACATCAATCCGATCCCGTCTCGCCCGCGCAAGTCAAATGGGACCGCGGCCAAACGGAAGATCGCGAGGAGCCTTGGAGCGAGGGCGAGTTGGAGCCAATGAATTGAGAACGAGAACATGAAATTCAGCAATGCATACGCGGGTGTCGTCATCACGGCGCTTCTGGCCGTTCCATCACTGATGTCCTCCCCGGTTTTCGGCGCCGAGAATGAAGAAGGATGGGTCTCGTTGTTCGAAGGTAAGTCACTCAAAGGATGGCGCCGAGTGAATGGCACGGCTTCCTACGTTGCGGTCAATGGCGCCATCGTGGGCACGACACGCGCCGAATCGCCGAACAGTTTCTTGGCGACCGAAAAATCTTACAGCGACTTCGTCTTGGAATTCGAAGTGAAGCAGGACGGCGGCCCGGCGAACAGTGGCGTGCAAATCCGGAGCGCCACTCGCCCTGATTACAACGAAGGCCGCGTGTTTGGCTATCAACTTGACATCGATCCTTCGGAGCGCGATTGGAGCGGCGGTGTGTATGACGAGCAGCGTCGCGGTTGGCTTTATCCGGGTTCGCTCAATCCAATGGCGCGTGGGCTATACAAGTTCGGCGAGTGGAACCACTATCGCATCGAGGCGATCGGCCCATCGATACGCACCTGGATCAACGGCATGCCGGTGTCCCACGTCTTAGACGATGTCTCTACGGAAGGATTTATCGCATTACAGATCCACAGTATCGAAAGTCCTGATCAAGCTGGATGGCGCACCTCGTGGCGCAATATTCGGATTCGCGAAACGGACGAGCCTTCCGCAGCTCTGGCAACCATATTCGTTCGCAACACGATTCCGAACGACGTGAGCTCCGTGGAGAAATCGCAGGGCTGGGAATTGTTGTGGGATGGTAAAACGACGGACGGGTGGCGCGGCGCGTATCGATCTTCGTTTCCGAATCGCGGTTGGAAGATCGAGAATGGCGAACTCATCTTGCAGGCAGGTGGAGCCGGCGGACATATCGTCACGGACGAGCTGTTTTCCGCGTTCGATCTGCAACTCGAGTTCAAGCTCACCCCGGGCTCCAACAGCGGCATCATGTACTTCGTGAGCGATCGTTACCAAGCCTCGAACAATACTGTCATTGGACTGGAGTATCAGCTGTTGGACGACAGTATCAATCCCGACTTCACCAGCGGGACGATCACGAGCACGACGCTGGCATCACTATTTGGCCTGATTCCTAGAATCGCGATGCCTACGAACGTAGGTATCGGACCAAAAGTTGGTGAATGGCAGCACGCCCGTATCGTCGTGCATTTGGACAATCGCGTCGAGCATTGGCTCAATGGCGTCAAGGTGCTCGAGTATGTGCGCGGCTCGCCGGATTATCGTAAGCGCGTCGATCAGACGGTGTTCAAGGTACTACCGGATTTCGGCGAAGACGGGCGTGGGCGTATCTTGATCGAAGATCATGGCAGCGAAGTGCGCTTCCGCAGCATCAAAATTCGCGCGCTCTAAACTTCGCCTCTTCGGGATGCTTTGGCGCCGAGCGTACATTGACGTCGTAATTTGGCCAGAATGACAGGTGCTCAGCGACGCGGCAGCACTTTATGATTCCCGTAATCGCCTATTGTTAGGTCACGGAATGGGGCCGCGTGAATGGATTGGAATCTGCGCATCATTCGAGCCGACATCACGACGCTGGATGTCGATGCCATTGTGAACGCGGCAAATTCATCGCTATTGGGCGGCGGCGGTGTCGATGGTGCAATCCATCGTGCCGCGGGTCCGGAGCTCTTGGCGGAATGCCGGAGTTTGGGTGGTTGCGAAACTGGCGATGCCAAGCTCACGAAAGGTTATCGGTTGCCGGCCCGTTATGTGATTCACACGGTAGGTCCGGTCTGGTCCGGTGGAAACAACAACGAAGCTCAGTTGTTGGCCTCGTGCTATCGGCGCTGTATCGAAATAGCCGAACAGCATTCGTTGGATTCGGTCGCATTCCCAAGCATCAGTACGGGCGTGTATGGATACCCGATCGAGCTTGCCAGCGAAGTGGCGATCTCGACGATTCGCTCGATGATGCGAGATGAGTCGCCGATTATCGAAGTGACATTCTGCTGCTTTTCTACTCACGATTTTCATGTTTACGAGCGATTGCTCGACCGGTTCTGATGGATCCGGTCTGCTTGACGAACCTGCGTAAGGCATCCGTCAATCGTCGCGTTGCTAACGATGCGAATCGCTGATGCCCAGCGCTTGCCCGCGCCGTCTAAAATCGTCGCGCAGTTTCTTTCGGCAGCACGGTATGCTTGCAGCGTCGGTGATCGGCTTGTGTCGACAGGAGAGATGTCAGTGGAAACGAAAGATTGCTATGGCAATACGCTGAGTGCTGGCGATAGCGTCATGCTCATCAAGGATTTGAAGGTCAAAGGTACGTCGGTCACATTGAAACAAGGCACCAAGATCAAAAACATTCGCTTGACCGATAGCGAGGAAGAGATCGAGTGCAATACGGATAAGGTCAAAGGACTGGTACTTCGAACCGAGTTCTTGAAGAAGGTCTAGCCGATTGAGGGGAGATCCCATGCATAACGGCAGTTGCTTGTGCGGCAGAGTGAAGTACGAGATCCGCGGAGCAATCGGCGAGGGTTACTTCTGCCACTGCTCTCGATGCAGGAAGGCGAGCGGTTCGGCGTTTGCTTCGAGTGCGCTCGTTGCAACGACGGATTTCGTGATTCTGGAAGGCAACGATTTCCTGAAGAGCTTTAGCGTGAAGGGTGTGCATCGAGTTTTCTGCGCGGAGTGCGGCTCCCCAATCATCAGCCGGCGAGATGCCATGCCGCAAGCCGTACGCGTGCGCCTTGGTTCGTTGGACTCACCTCACACTCGCGGGCCCCAGGGTCATATCTTCGTTGGCTCGAAGGCAGAATGGTTCGAGATCCATGACGATCTGCCGCAGTATCAGGAGTTGCCCACCGAAAGGTGATGAAGTGATGAGGTGATAAGGCGATGACTCGAGAAGAAGAAGTGTCGGTCTCTATCACCGAATCACCGTACTACTTCATCGATGGCTCGATCCGATGAAGAAGCTCCTCATCCTTGTCTTGGCTGCAGCGGCAAGCGTCCTGTGGTATTTCAACGAGGATCCTGCTGATCAACCCAGCTCAGCGCCTCCAGAATCTCGCCAGCTAGTTGCCGCGTCGGACGTCGCTCGTGCTTTCGAGAATCGCCAAAGCAATGTTCAAGTCGACGGACGCGGGCGCGTGCTTCGAATCTTGCCTGACGACAACAAGGGTAGTCGCCATCAACGATTCATTCTGAGTTTGCCCTCGGGTCAGACTGTGCTCGTGGCGCATAACATCGATCTCGCTCCGCGAATCTCATCCTTGAAAGAAGGCGATGAAGTCGAGTTCTTCGGCGAGTATGAGTGGAATGAAAAAGGTGGAGTCATTCATTGGACACACCTGGATCCCGACGGGAGTCATATCGGCGGATGGTTGAGGCATGAGGGGAGGACGTATGAGTGACGGAGGTAGCAAGTAATGTCCGTAAGGAGGCTCTTAATCGAGTTGTCTCTTCTTACCTTGGCGAACTTTGCGCGCTTTGCGAGAGGTCTTCTTAACAGGCACCAATACGCTGCTGCCGGATCTTCTTGGTGCCCCATCAATTTGTGAACACGCTTGTAGAGGCGTCGAGCCTGACAAGAGTGATCTCGCTAAGCACGCAAAGTTCGCCAAGGTGTCAGAGCAGGAACAGCGCGAGTCATGTGGCATCGCAAACGGGCGCGACGTAGTTACTCCCTGTCGTCTACGTCGCGGTTCGCCATCACGCCGGACTACGCCGCGAGGTAAGTCACCGGCAACGCGTGCGCAATCTGATGTCTAGCCGCGGCAAGGCTCCGTTCTTGCGATTCCGCGCCCATTGCCAGACCTTGTGCATAGATGAACTCCACATCGGTGATGCCTATGAAGCCGAGGAACTGGCGTAGATACGGTGTCTGAGTGTCCGAGGCGCCCTCGTACATGCCGCCGCGCGTGATGAACACGTACGCTTTCTTGCCTTTGATGAGCCCTTCCGGTCCGTCGGCCGTATAGCGGAACGTTACACCCGAGCGCGCGATGTGATCGAAGTAGGCGCGCAGCGTCGAAGGCACGCTGAAGTTGTACATCGGCGCCGTGAGCACGATGACATCGGCTTGCTCAAGCTCGTCGATGAGGGTGTCGGAGAAGCGCACTATCTCCTGCTGCTTCTGGGTACGCTCGTTTTCCTTGGTTGCGAATGCCTGAAAGCGCTCCGCTGTGAGATGCGGTATCGCGTTTAGATCACGCGTGATCACGCGACCGTCCGGGTTCGCGAGCAGCCACTGCTCGATCAGTCGATTCGCAAGTCGACTCGATTGGCCATTCTCTCCAAACAGGCTGGCCTGCACCTTCAATAGCGTTGTCATGGATACCTCTCCTTTCTTGTTCGGTATCCGCATTAAATGATTGACCCGCTAGATTAAAAAGTTCAAAGATCTGCTCTAACCCATCTAAAGAATCGATATATGGCCAAGAAGCACTCGCAAGAGTTCATGCACGCTCATATCACGCTCGAGCAATGGCGCTGCCTAGTCGCCGTAGTCGACTTCGGCGGCTATGCGCAGGCTGCGGAGCGTCTTCACAAGAGCCAATCCTCCGTGACCTACGCAGTGCAGAAGCTGCAATCCACACTGAAGGTGCGCGCTTTTGAGATTCGGGGCCGCAAGGCAGTGCTGACGCCCACTGGAGAGATGCTCTATCGCCGGGCCCAGGGGCTCCTGGAGGATGCCGCTGGCTTGGAACGCGCGGCGAAGAAAGTCTCCGCGGGCTGGGAAGCGCAAATCGCAATTGCCGTGGAAGTGCTGTTCCCGACATGGCTACTGCTCGAGTGTTTGAATCGTTTCGGCGTAGACAGTCCGCATACGCGAATCGAACTGTTCGAAACCGTCATCGAGGGCACTCAGGAAGCGATGCTGAGCGGCAAAGTCGATCTGGCTATTTCACCGCGCATACCGGCGGGAATGACTGGAGAGCCGCTAATGCCTATTCGGTTCGTGCCTGTCGCGCACCCGGATCATGCGCTGCATCGACTTGGACGCGAGATATCCACGCGCGATCTTCGCAATCATCGTCATCTCGTCGTGCGAGATTCCGCCTCGGTACGCGACAGTCGCGGCGCGTCCGTCGAAGCCGAGCAGCGCTGGACAGTGACTACGATGGCAACATCGATCGGGGCCGTAAGTCGCGGTTACGGCTTCGCTTGGCTTCCTGAAGACAAGATCCGCACCGAACTCGCGGAGGGCACGCTCAAAACACTGGCGCTCAGAGGAGGACGAGAGCGCATGGCGCAGCTCTACCTGATTTTTCCCGACCGCGACGCAGCGGGCCCAGGCACGCTGAGATTGGCTGAGGTGTTGAAGGAAGAGGCCAGAAAAGTGATGGAGTGATGAGGTGATAAGGTGATCATGTCAGAAACGCCGTTCCGGTCCTTCTGACGTCATCACCTTATCACCTCATCACCTTATCACTTATCATCCCAAGCTCATTCTACGCAGGGGAACATGATGAAGATCGGCATGGTCGGCTTGGGTCGCATGGGTGCGAATATGTCTCGCAGGCTCATGCAGGCAGGTCACGAGTGTGTAGCTTATGACGCGACTGCCGCTTCGGTCGATGCGCTCGCAAGCGCCGGTGCCAAAGGTGTGTATTCGCTCGAAGATCTCGTACGCGCGCTTCCCACACCGCGAGTCATTTGGATGATGGTTCCCGCTGCTGTCGTGGAGCACGTGCTCGATACCTTGAGCGGTTTGCTAGCAAAAGGCGATGTCGTCATCGATGGCGGCAATTCCGAATATCGTCTTGCGATTACGAGGTCGCGGCAACTCGCGCAGCGCGGCGTTCATTTCTTGGATGTCGGTACGAGCGGCGGCGTTTGGGGTTTGGAGCAGGGTTATTGCTTGATGATCGGTGGTGATCGCGAGGCAGCGAATCGGCTACAACCGATTTTCGAAGCGCTGGCACCGACGCCGATAGACGCTGCCCGTGCCGAGGATACAACTCGCACCAAAGGCTACTTGTATTGCGGACACTCAGGCGCCGGCCATTTCGTGAAAATGGTCCACAATGCGATCGAGTATTCGGTGATGGCCGCGTATGCGGAAGGATTCAATCTGCTCAAGCACGCGGGCCGCGGCTCCGAGCATCGTCCCGCAGATGCCGAGACGACACCGCTCGCGGACCCGGAAGCGTTTCAATACGACTTCGATGTCGGTGCGATCGCCGATTTATGGCGCAATGGCAGCGTCATTCGCTCTTGGCTCTTGGACCTAACCGCAGCGGCCTTGAAAGAAGATACGAAGCTCGAAGGATTCTCCGGCAACGTTTCCGACTCCGGCGAAGGTCGGTGGGCATTGAAAGCTGCCATCGATCTGAGCGTGCCGATGCCCTCGCTCTCGACCGCATTGTTCAATCGCTTCAGCTCACGCGATGAAGATTCGTATGCGAATCGCCTGCTCTCCGCCATGCGTAAACAATTTGGCGGGCATCATGAGAAGAAGTGAAGGCGATAGGGGATAGCGGATAGGGGATAGTCAG
Source organism: Steroidobacter sp. (assembly GCA_025929585.1). GTDB lineage: Bacteria > Pseudomonadota > Gammaproteobacteria > Steroidobacterales > Steroidobacteraceae > Steroidobacter. The sequence goes on along the minus strand of JAICPY010000049.1, from coordinate 1,819 downwards.
AGTACGGAGCAGCCATATTCCGCTGCACGAGGCTCCGATCCGCTCTCCTTTATTCTTCCTATCGCCTATCCGCTATCCCCTATCGCCTTCTCTCCTTCCAATTGATCACATGATACGTCGCGGGGCCGTCGCCGACGTTGCGGATGCCGTGAAGTTCGTTCGAAGCATTGAAAATCACTGAACCAGGGCCAACCCGTTTGAGCTCGCCGTTGACCAGTGCCTCGACGGTGCCCTCTTTGACGATGACGAGTTCTTCGTTGAGGTGACGGTGTGGGGCGTGAGATGTATCGCCGGGCTTCAGTGTCGATACATGTAATTCCAGCTCATCCAGCGTGGCTGTCGGTGCTTGGAAGAATTGCCGCACTGAGCGTACCTCTTCGTGCTTTACCGGAATTTCATTCCAATCGAATATTGCCGAATGCATGATCGGCGCCTTGGACTCCGCGAATGCGACGACGCTCAGTGTCGCGGCAACTGCGACGGCGGCAACGGAGATGTCTCTACGAGTGAGCATGGGAGCGTTCCAAAAGGGGATAGGGGATAGGGGATAGTCAGAGTGAACGATTCGAAATCGAGTTAGTGGGTGCCGGAGATTTGCTTCTCGGAGTTCCGCCAGCTCACGAACGAAGCTTGCAGTGAGGACGGTGTGAACGGCTCGGCTTGCACTACGATGCGATAGCTCAGATCCCACTTCCCTTGAGGTGGGAGGGTGCGAACTGCGGGCGCTAAAACGGCTGAACAGAGAAAACGCATTCCCTCTTCTGCATTGATGACGTACCAAGGAGCATTCTGCGTCAGATTACCGGGATGCGCGAGAATCGCGAGCGAACCGACGGCGCGACCTTGATCGCTGAAGTTCGCTGCCACTGCGGGTGCATCAGGACGTGCGCGGTCGCTAACGAACGTGGTGATGGGTGCTTGTGGCGTGACCACGGACATTTTCAACGGCGCAGCGGCGAGTCGCGCAGCAAGCCCCGCATAGCCTCCGTTGATTTGACCCTTCGGTTCGTTCGGCATCGGCGTGCGATCCAATACCGCACCTTGCTCGCCTGCAACGAATTGCGACTTCCAATCTATGGCATAACGGCCCGCTGCGTCCGCAGCCGAGATCTGTAGCACACGCGTTTCGGTCAGATCGATTCGTCCGCTCGGATGCGTATACGTGAGATTCAGTCGAATGGTTGCGCTGCCGTCGTCCCGTCTATCTATCTGCGGCTTACTCCAGCGAGTGGAGCCTTGGGCCCTACCGCTTTCCCGATTCTCTTCCCAATAGTTCGCCTCGTTGATGTATTTCCAGGAGAACCACAGTCCGTAATGCCAGGGATGATCCTCGGGCCTGAAGTTCGTAAGGCGCGTATCGTTGATCGACACGGGATCGAAGAAAGGCTTGCCTCTATCCGGATCGAAGGAGAAACGCCAAACGACCTGCTCGCCATGTTTCCAAGTGAGTGAGCGGTCATCCTGCTGCCAATCGGCGAGCGCCGAAAGTGGAAAGACCATCAGCAACGACACGCCAAGAAAGGACTGCGCGCTCAGGCGAGCCGTTTTGCTTAATGCTGCGCGGATCATTTCGCTCTGCTCTTCTCGTACGCCTGCATGATGGTGGCGTACTTCGTAAGCATGTTCGGCACTTCCCACTCGGGCAATTCGCGTGCGCGCAGGTAACGCAGGTAGTTCTCCGTCACTTGTCCGAAATGCGCTTCGTGACCGACATTATATTTATCTGGAACGGTGACTACCCAAGCTGCCTTTTCCTCAGGCGTCGCTGGACGCACGCCGATACCGGAATACTTCTTCTCGAGAGAGTCGATCGCCCTCT
>JAICPY010000123.1 GCA_025929585.1 Steroidobacter sp. | reverse complement strand
TGTTGCCGATGCTCGTGAGCGCCGCGAGCCGACCCTCGCTAGTTCACGAAGGCTCGCCGAGAATAGGTGTGGACTGCTGAACGGTCAATGTCGAGAACGCGCTCAAATGACGCGCCCTCAAACTTGCTACTCCATCACCGGCGCATTCACGAATGTACTCACCGTCGAGGGCACCACATCGAACTTGTACGGCACAAACAGCGCAAGCTCGAGTAATCCCATGCGCACCCACTCCACCGGACGATCGATCCCAGTCGTGATGACCTTGTAGTCATCGCCGAGAGCCGCCGTGATCTTCTTCGCATCCGCGGCGTAGAGCCCGATGATTTCATCTCGATACTGATGGGGTGACACTATGCTGATGTCCACATCGCCGTCTGGATCTAATGTCGTGCGTCCAGTGACCTTGATACCTTCGACGAAATCCTTGAGCTTGCTGATGAGCGCCTGACCGTTGGCTTCATTCGCAGGGATCTTCGTCTTGACGCTGATGCGAGTTGCGCTCGTGTCCGGACGATTACCAGGACGCAACACGACGGTCGCGGAATCAACCTTGAGAGGGATCACTAGCCCATTCTCGTCCACGACCGACAACTCGATGGCGGCATCACGATTCGCGGCTGCAAGAGCGGTACGCAGCGTTGCGTAGATCTCCTCTTTGCGCACCTTCTCTTCTCGCGTGTCGTTTGAAACGTCGACCTGTAACAGAAGGAAATCACCCGCCTTGCGAAGATACGTGCCTGGCATCGATCGTTCGCTTGCTCGCAATCCAGTGACGACCACCTCTTCGATTTCCTGAGCGTACGAATCCTGCGCATACACCGCGCTGTAGAGGAAACAGAGGCCGACCAACACCGCTTTGATGGGATTCATTCTTGTTCTCCTGGTGACTGTAAGGTCGAGGGTCATGTTGTAATCGGACGATAGTCTCCGCTCGCTGAGTTGTCGATTCCGGGCGGCGATCCAACATTAAAACAAGCCAGACCGATCAGGTAGCGAGATCTTTACTACTCGATCAGCTAGATCGAGCGATCGCTACTTATGTCACGCACGCAGCTCCCGCATACCTTGATGAGCATGTCGACTCGTCGATGCACCAAGCGACGGCTATACCTAACCTACTCCAAGCTTATTTATCAGTCCTGCCGCCGCTAACGGGGGTGGTAGCGCAAGAGCAGGTAGGGGAAAGGGATGCATTAGCTGCCGCAAGCGCGCCCATCAATAGCGAAATGGCTAATGCTCCAGCGATCCATTCGCGGCGATGCGATAGCAGGTCATTGATGGCCGATAGAGCCCGCGCGTGTCGCGGCGACTGCTCTCATCGATTCAGCCAAACAAAAAAGTGCGTTCGTGGCCCTTGCGAACGCGAGGGCCCATCTGATTCAGCGAGCATCAAGATGGATCCTCGCGTTCGCAAGGATGACGAGTGTGAAGATCCAGCGCGGAGCTCAGATGATATTGGTCCAGAGGGTGCTCGTCACCATTGCGCATGCGAGGGCCCATCCGGCTCTGGGCGATACATCCAAGCTATTGCTGCCGCTCGACCTTTCTGCCCCAACAAACGGCATGATCTGCAAGAGCCATCACCGCGAGAGCGGGCAACATCATTACGAGTATTAGGTCGGCAAACTCAGATCGTGACCTGGTTTCGGTTGTTAACGGAGGATCTTTAGCACGTCCAACCCCAGCTCCGGTGCTAGCTGCGCAGGGATTTCATGGCCAACACCGTGCCACTCGACGAGCTTGGCATTCGGAATTCCTGTTGCGAGAACTTGGGCATGCTGGATGGGGAAGAGCGGATCTTCTGTTCCATGAACAACCAGTGTCGGCACATTGATATCGCCGAGTCGATCGATCCGCGACGATAGTGCCGGGAGGCGCGCCTGATTGCTTCTAATGTTTGTGCCTCGATTCACATCGGCCCGAGCCCGTTCGCGGACTCGATCTTCATCGAACGCAAATCGGCTACCGGCGAGCGCTCGGCAAAAGGCGACCACTCCATTTACCCACTCTTCTGCATTCGCTGGCGGACCACCCAACGCACCAAAAACCTTCTTGTTGGGTTTCGGTACCCGAGGATCAGGTCCTGGGGAGGTGCTGATCAACGTCAAGGATCGAACACAACTCGGCCGCTGCAAGACGAGCTCCTGACAGATGATTCCACCTAGGGACATGCCAATGAGATTTGCACTCTGAATGCCAAGCGACTCCATGAGTCCCAGCGTGTCCTTCGCCATGTCTTCTATGCGATACGGCGTCGCCGCGAAATCGATATGCGTCGACAACCCGATATCCCGATTGTCGAATCTCACGACTCGACAACCTGCGCCAACGAGCACGTCGATGAACTCCTTCGGCCACCAAACGACCGAGGCATCGACACCCATGATCAAGAGGATTGGCTGGCCGGTCGTCGGACCGAGATCCTCGTACCACAACCGAATGCCGTTCGTATCGATGTAGCCCTCAGTCATATTGCCTCGCGTTCTGCGGCGTAAGACGGGACGCGAGCTGACTATGCCGACGAGGTGAGGGATCCGCAAGATACAAGGCGGGCTCGCAACCACACCAACAGGTGCCACAGATCGGTGCGATCATATCGAATGGTGTGTTTAGGGCACGCGCTGGAATGGTGACATCACTCCCTCCTGTCCGCGTTCCACCTAGTCGCAACCCCGAAAGCTCGCTCCTCGGTTCAGCAAGCGCCGCTCAGCGTCGCACTAGGGCGCCGCACGTGTGCGCGCGCGGTATTGCTGCAAACCGCATGGTCGTGATCGATCTCTCGTTCTCCTGCATCGCACTCGGAAGCTCATCACATCTCAACGCGTTGCAGGACACCACACTGCGCCGCACTTCGTTTTTGCTTCTCAGGATCTTGCGATGACTTTGCGTGCTGATTTCGCCGTGATGCGCTCCCTGTTTCGTTGCCTGTGCCCCTCAAGGGTCGCCGGCCGACTCGCCCTAACAGTGTTCTTGCTGGGTTCAAGCGCCGCTCACGCTGAGGCGATCGTTCTCGACAACGATCGCATTCGGTTCGGCACCGGAAGCGAATCTTCCGTCAATTCGAACGGCAATCTGCAGCAACCGTTCTACTACGACAGCTCATGGTTTCCGCTCACGTACAGCGATTTTGCGTTAGACAACGCGATCGGTATCGGTGGGGATGGTACCAACGAGTGGAACGTCAATGGCACAGTTGAGGAGAATGCCGCGCTCGCAGGTCAGATCATCGATTCCACCGGCTACACATCCTCGGGCCTAAACAAAGGTTACGGCACCATCATTTCGACTGGCACGGTTACGATCGACGGTAAGTCGCTCGAGTTTAAGAATACGTACGAACTGCCGGCCGACAAATCGTTCATCAAGATCACGACGCGAGTGACGAACACGAGCGGCGGCGCGGTTCAAAACGTACGCGTATGGGTCGGTACCCGCGATGACTACGTCGGCAACACGGATCAACCCACGAAGCAGCGCGGCAATCTCGCAAATGGCACATTCACCGCCATCTCCACTGCAGCGACACGCGCTGCGGCACTCAAGATTTACTCAGGTGAGACAGGCGTGCTGTTCTACTCGACATCGGACAAGGCGCACACTGCCATCAACTGGTGCTGCAGCTTCTCCGACGCATACAACCAGGATCCAGCAACCGCAGCAATCGAAGAAACCGGCGATGGTTCCTATGCGCTCTTCGTGCGTATGAATGACTTGGCGAGCGGCGCCAGCGAAGAATTCACGTGGTACTACGCCGCTGGAGCGGTCGCTAGCCTCGATGACATCGTGGAGGAAGTGGCGGATGAAAGTGGCGGCTCTGTAACGGTCTCGGCAACGGCTTCGAGCGGCGGATCGATTGCTCCGAGCTCGGTGGACATCGCTTCGGGTGCGACGACCACCTTTACGGTTTCATCGAATACAGGATATGAGATCGATACTGTTCAAGGCTGCGACGGATCTCTGAGCGGCACGACGTTCACGACGGGGGCCGTATCGAGTGCATGCACAGTGAACGCGACCTTCGTGCTGAAAACGTACGCCGTGACTGCAAGCGCTGGCGCTGGTGGCACTATTAGCCCTGCTCATGCAACGATCGATCATGGCGCAACCTCGTCGTTCACGGTGACGCCTGCAAGCGGATACAGCATTCAAAACGTTGCGGGATGCGGCGGCACGTTGAGCGGCAGCACGTACACGACGGGTGTCGTAACGAACGCCTGTTCAGTGACAGCCACGTTCACGCTGAACTCCTATCAGGTCTCGACGATTGCGGGGACGGGCGGCACGATCACGCCGAGCTCTGTCAGCGTCGCTCACGGCACGAGCACGAGCTTCACAGTGGTCCCCAATGCCGGACGCAGCATTGCGAGCGTGCAAGGCTGCGGTGGCGCGCTTTCCGGAAGCACCTACACCACTGACACTCTCACAGATACATGTACCGTCAGCGCGAGTTTCACGCTGAACGCTTACGCGTTGACTGCAAGTGCAAGCTCTGGCGGCAAGATCGCTCCCAAGGCGCGGCAGGTTACGTACGGCAGCAGCACGACATTCGAGATTACTCCCGAATCAGGCTATAGCATCGTGAGCGTCTCCGGATGCAACGGCTCGCTATCGGGGACCACTTACACCACAGCGGCAGTGACCGGCGTGTGCGCAGTAACGGCCTCGTTCGCGGCAACGGCGCCGCGTTTTGAACCGGCCCAGCCCGCAATGCTCGAGCTCAATGCTTCGGAGCTATTCACTCAACTACCTTCGCGATCCGTTCCGAAAGCATATGCTTTCGATGGATCTGAATTGCAGGTCAGCATCGAGGGTGGCACGACACGATACGTACCCGGCGAGCATCTGCTCACTTGGCAGGCTCGCGATGCGCGCGGCGTGGTTGCAAGCGTGCAGCAAGTCTTGCGCATCTGGCCGTTGGTCTCTTTCGGACCTGATCTGACGATCGGCGCGCAGGCCGGCAACTCGGCTTCATTCCGCATCGCCCTCAATGGACGCTCGCCAGTCTATCCATTCACTGTCTCGTATACAGCGGACGGTGCTCTGGCGGGACACGACCTGCAAGGCGGACAGGTGACCTTCCAAACAGGCGAGGTCGAGAAAGAAATCCACTTTGCCGTTTTGAGCTCGGTTCCCGCCGGCAGCGCGGATCAACAGGTGCAATTGAAGCTGCAGGAGGACATCAATCGCTCGACACAACCATTGACCGTCACTTTCACGGCCTTGAATAAAGCACCTTCGATCAACCTCTCCATCTCGCAAGGGGGCAAGGCTCAAGCCAGCGTCTCACGGGATCAGGGGTCTATCGAGATCAAGACGCATATCTTCGACCCGAATACGAACGACACACACACTTCGCAGTGGATTGGTCCTGCTGGAGCCGCCTTCACGCAGACGGCCGAAGGCATTGCCATCGATCCGAGCAGCCTGCCAGCGGGCGTTCACCGATTCGAACTGACTGTTACAGACGATGGTGTTCCGCCGGTGGTCTCGCGCAGTACGTTTGAGTTAGTCGTTCACGACACGATGCCGGTGCTTCCGTCTGGAGCTGCAGGCTGGCTGCCGAATGGGCTGCCCAATCATCCGGACTATGCGCCAGTCGCACCCAACGTGTTGCCAGAGCGCACGGGAGAGTTGCAGCACTACATCATGGAGTCGGAGCCTGGCACGCAACTTGCGCTTGGATCTTATGCGATGTTGCGAAACCGCTATCAAACCGAGCTTAGCGGTCAGCTCACTGGCGCGAATCTCTCCGCGGATTCGGTCGGCAATGTTGGAGGCTATTTCGATTTCGTGATCTCTGCTCTGCCGAAGGCAGGACAAAGCGTGAGCGTCGTCATTCCTCAGCGAGCACCGATTCCAGCTCAGCCCGTGTACCGCAAGTTCGACAATGCAAGCGGTCGCTGGAATACATTTGTTGAAGACATCGACAATCTATTGGCTTCTGCTCCTGGAGAAGAAGGCTTCTGCCCTCCCCCTGCGAGCGAGACTTTCCGAGCCGGCTTGAATCCCGGCGACTGGTGCGTTCGCCTAACGATCCAGGACGGCGGACCCAACGATACTGACAAGGAACGCAACGGCTCGGTGTCCGATCCCGGTGGCGTTGGCACACTTTCGCAAGTCAGCGTAACCGGCGATTCCAAGCGTGGCGGTGGCGCGGGTTCGCTCGGAAGCACGATGTTGCTCGCGATTCTTGCCTTGGCATTACTTCGAGTACGCGCAGCGAAACCCGTCGTGTTTGCCGCACTCGTGGGCCTCAGCGTGAATGCGTCGGCTGACGAAACGAAGTGGTATGCCGGCGCGGCGATCGGCGAAGCGCACAGCGATGTGAGCGAGCGTGGTTTGACACAGCAGTTGATCGATCTCGGCTATGCAGCGAGCGCGGAGGTGTCAAACCAAAGCCGCCTCGGTTGGCGTGTGCACGCAGGCTATCAAGCGAGCCCGCACCTCGGGTTCGAGTTGGGTTACGTCGATCTCGGCGAGCTGGAAACCCGTTTCTTCGGTGTGGTCGCTGATACTGCAGAGTTCTTGGCAGATACCAACGCGCTCCATCCGGCTTCGGGCAGTGGCGTCGATGTGGCGGCGATAGGCCGCATTGCTATTGGATCACGGCTTACTCTGCATGCGCGCACAGGAGTCTTTGTGTGGGAAGCCGACATTCACACTCGCAGCGGTGCAAGCCAGTATGCGAAGCGAGAGTCGGATGGCTTGGATCTCCTTCTAGGTATCGGCGGAGATATCCAGCTGTTTTCGCAACTGAGCTTCAGTGCAACCGCCACTCGTTACAAGATGGACGGCGAATATGTGGACCTTTTGGGAGCCGGTCTGTTGTGGCGCTGGCGTTGAGCGTTCGCTCGACATCGTAGAAACGTAGGGTTGCTTCGGAAGCTCGACGAACGACCACCGGCTTACCAGTCAAGCCAACGCGAACCTGATCAGCGCAGCTGACGCGGCGCCGACTATGACTACGCCGAGAAACGGCATCCGCAGCCACAGCGCGATGCCGGCCGCGACCAATGCTGCGACACGCGCATCGATCGCGAGTGTTTGACCCGCGCTGAGTGCGTTCATCGCGGTCAGCGAAGCTAACAACCCGATTGTCAATGTCCCCGCGATGCGCGTCATGTGATCGTTCTCGAGCCAACGCGCTGGTACGAGATAGCCGGCTAATTTGGTTAGATAGGCAAGAGCGCTCGCTAACAGGATCCATTCCCAGAGCGACATCAGAACCTCTCCTGTGGCGGTGAACTGCCGTGCTCGATGTGCGTCTCATGCGCGCCGTCGTAGTTCGCGGGATCGACATCCGGCTCCAATCCTTCCTCTGCCGGGCCGCGACTAAACCAGCCCCATGCTGCGGCAACCAACGCCGCAACGATAATCGGCACGCCGGGTGGTGCGAACGGCACCGTGAGCACAGTGACCAATGCGCAAACTATCGCAAGCGCCACGGGTTCGCGTGCTCGTAGCCGCGGCCACAGTAAGCCGAGAAATGCGGCAACTGCTGCGCCATCCAATCCCCACTGCCTCGGATCGCCCATCGCATCGCCAAGCACTGCGCCTAGTGCCGTGAACAAATTCCAAAGCACGTAGATGCCGACACCGGCGGTCCAAAAGCCGCGCCGCTGCTCGTCAACGTCGATTTGCCCCGCGGCAGTGGCTGTGGACTCATCGATCGTGACCTGCGCACCGATGAACTTGTGCCACCCGCCAAGTTTCAACATTCGTTTCATCTGCATGCCGTACACAGCATTGCGTATGCCAAGCAGCGCGGCTGCACCGAACGCTGCAGAACCTGTCCCACCACCTGCAACGACGCCAATGAAAGCGAACTGAGAGCCACCCGTGAACATCAGAATGCTGAGTGCAATGGTCTGCCAAACGCTGAGCCCTGCTGCCACACCCAGCGCACCGAAAGAAATTCCGTATAAGCCGGTAGCCACGGCAATCGATAGGCCGATGCTTACGGCGGGAGAGAATGTGAGGCGGGGCATAGACGAAAGCATGAAGGCCGAGCGACTACGTGACAAGGGATGCATAGCAGCGAGCTGGCGTGGATAGTCCTACCAGAAACACGCGGCAGGACTAAAAGGTAGATCGCGACGGTACGCCCTGCCCGGGTTCCCTGCCGGCGGTGCAACGACTCCCTATTTATTTGTTAGCACGAATCGATTCAGAAATCATGCCGGAGAGAAGATCGGGCGCGACTTCATGCAGCACGATGGTGCCTAAGTACAGGCCAAGCAGTAATGCCCCACTCCACAACATGGGGTTGCCTCGTCGCAGTGCTTCCAGCAACAACCGCTGCGTGCTCACAGAAGCTTGCGGCGACAATCGACTCAACAGGAATCCGTTCAGCTGATCTCGCGGGAACACCGGACGGCGCCATTGATCGATGACGGTGAGCACACGTTTGCCCAGCAATAGATGTGTCGAGCTGATCCGAACGTCTTCCCAATGACTTCGTTCTGCCGCTCCAAAACCTGGATCGAACAAAATCTCCGATTCTCGAACGCCGATCTTGCTCGCACCGCTGCGCTTCATTGCTCGTAGTGCCCACAGGCCGGGAACCAGGATCAACACAATACAAATGAGTGCGATAGATCGTACGATTTGACCTCCAGGCTGATCGAGGTCGACTCGCGCGGCGAGGAGCGCGATCCCCGCGACTGCAACGACCAACATACCGATTCCGAAGTAGTAGGCGAGATGAAATCGCTTGATCGCTTGCGGGTGCACGCCGATCCAAACGATCTCTCGGCCGAGAGGCAGCTTCTCGTGCTTGATTGGTCCCAACAAGCTCGGCGTTGCCCAACCTTCTCGCCGCTTGCGCCGTACTTCTGCGATGGTAACGGCACACGCGAGTAAGACGCCCCCAGCCAGTATGGAGATCGAAAGATAAAGCCATTCATGCGACCGACTATCCAACTGGCGAGAAGCTTGTTCAGGCGGATCGGCGCGTATTTTCGATGGGATAGCCTCTTGAGTCGGATTAACGCGAAAGAAGTCCTTCGATGAGTGGGCTACCAAGCCAGTGCCAGCAATGACGCCTACGAGCGCCAGCGCAGCGAGAAATCGCGTGCGAATCGGCGCTTTGCTCCAATGGGAGGGATCTTCGTCCGTCTGAGTATCCATGGGTCGCATCTTGCGCGCGGGCGCATCCGAGGAGATGGAAGAAGTTCACGAAAAGGTCAGCGGCCGGCTATGAACCTGCCCTCGAGCCGATCCAATAGGCATTTTCAGCCCCTGCATTCCTTCGGCCGACAGCGTTAACATCCGCCTCCCACCTGGAGCATTACTGATGGAGCGCAAAATGACTCGCTTCCCTCCCACTCTCATTCCTGTATTCGGTGCAGTGCTCGCGTTGTCGCTCTCGGCTTGCGGTGGAGACGGGGCGTCGGGCGACAAAAAGGCCCTGCCCTTCTCCAGCATCCAGCGAATCGATTTCAATCGACGTGCAGCCGAGTTGTTTCTGCCGATCTTTTGGCGCGAGGACGCGAACAAGAACGGAGCCCTGGAGCCAAGCGAGCTGGTCACACTCACCGGCTATCCGCAGGATGACGTCGCCTGGGTCGATGAATCGGGTCGATTCACGGACGAGTTCAGATCCGCTTACAAAACCATGAGTGGTACGAGTCCGGAGTCAAGCGATCCGGCAGAACAGACACGACTGCGCCTTGTGCTGGAAGAACTCGCGCAAGGACGGCCGACACTGGTTGCAACCGACCTGAGCCAGGCGAGTGAGCCCGACAAGAACTTCATGAATCACATGCTCAATGCCGCAGAGCTCATCGAGCGCATTTACGCGAAACAGAAAGGTGTATTCGGTATGGAAGCCGACATTCCGGAAACTGATCCTGCGAGCCGCATGCTTTTTCATCGCAACCAATCACCATTCTGTGAAGCACCGAAGACCGAGAATCAGGAAGGTTGCAGTGCGCTCCCGAAGAAACCCGCGCGTATCGTCGGTTTGTATCCGGCTGAAATCCAGAGCGATCAAAAGTTCTGCGCGGCACTAGAGAAGGAACCCAACTCAAAAGAGCTGATGGGTCACTTCAGCGTTGTCAAGCAAAGCGACAAACCCGGCGTCTTTGTCGCCGTGCCTTACAGCGAAGAGTATGGGCAAGAGATGGAGGCCATCGCGAGAGAACTCGAAGGAGCGGCGAACGGCCTCGGTGAAGACGAAGCGGCGCTCAAGCGATATCTGCTGGCGGCCGCAGGTTCCTTTCGCTCGAATGATTGGGAACCGGCGAACGAAGCATGGGTTGCGATGAATGCACAGAACAGCAAGTGGTACGTGCGCGTGGGTCCGGACGAGGTCTACTACGACCCCTGCGCATGGAAAGCGGGATTCGCGCTGCAGGTGGCGCGCATCAATCCCGATTCACTTCAGTGGCAGAAGAAGCTCGATCCTTTGAAGGGCGAAATGGAGAACACGTTGGCTGGGATGGCCGGCGCTCCCTACAAAGCGCGTGAGGTGAATTTCAAAATTCCAGATTTCATCGATGTGGTGCTGAACGCTGGAGATCAACGATCAGCGCACGGTGCGACGATTGGGCAATCGCTGCCGAATTGGGGACCGGTGGCCGAAAAAGGAGGCCGTACGGTTGCGATGACCAACCTGTACACCGATGCGGATAGCCAAACAGCCCAAGCCGAGCTGATGTCCTCCGTCTTCTGCAAGAACACCAATGCGCTCGCAACCACCTCACCCAACGAGACGCTCATCAGCTCGGTATTGCATGAGGCCGCACACAACCTCGGCCCTTCTCATGAATACAAGGTGAAAGGCAGAGAGGACGATGCGCTCTTCGGTGGCCCGATGGCCTCCACGCTCGAGGAGCTCAAAGCGCAATCGTCCGCGCTTTACCTCACGAACTGGCTTGCAGGTAAGGGGCAGTTCACGGATGAGGAAGTGCGTCGAATCCAGTTACGCAATATCGCGTGGGCGTTCGGTCATATTTCGCGCGGCATGTACACGGCCGACGGCACGCCCAGAAACTACAGCCAACTCGCCGCCATTCAGCTTGGCTCACTGATGCAATCTGGGGCGATTAGTTGGCATGCCGATCAGCCCGCTGCGAATGGAAAGGATCAGGGCTGCATCGAGATCAACTTCGATGCCGTGCCGAAAGCGGTCGAGTCACTTGAAACGACAGTGCTGAAGATCAAGGCTTCGGGTGACAAAGCGGGAGCCGAGAAACTCAAGGCGCAGTTCGTCGATGCAGATGATGAGTTCGCGAAGACTAAGGCTGCGATTACTGAGCGTTGGCTAAGGGCGCCGAAAGCGAGTTTCGTTTATAGCGTCAGGATGTAGAGCGAGCAACCAGATATTGTCGGCGAGCAAAGCCGGCGGCTGAAAGTGCGGCAAGCCAGAAAAAGAGCGGTTCTTCGCTGGCTTGCCCGCCACGCCTGTATCGCTTTGATCGCATCCACCTATCGTGACCGAGTGGACTCGCGAGCGCTCTCGCTATTCGCCGTCTATCTTTGCAAGAACCCTTCGACGGGTTCAGGGCGCACGGAAGAAATATAAGGTGAATTGGAAGAGAATCATTGGAATGCTAAGACGTGGTTTTGCGACTCTGTTTGCTTGCGCCCTCTCCCCGGTGGTCTCCAGCGCCAGTTTCGATTGTGCAAAGGCGAGCACAGTTACCGAAAAGCGAATCTGTGCGAGTGAGCGGCTATCGACTTTGGATGAGCATCTCGGACGCTACTATCACGGGGCACTCATCGCCCTAGGAGGCGGCGGAGCTTGCTTCAAAGATGACCAGCGCCGGTGGCTCGGTGAGCGTAATGCATGCCAGGACGATGGCTGCTTAGAGAAGCAATACCTGCAACGCCTGAGCGAGCTCGACGCACTACAGCCTGGTGCGAATTCGATTGAGAATCTCGAGCTGCACTTAGGATCCACGCTCGTATGGATCATCCCACCCGCTCAGGACGAGATCGCAGCCCCACGTACTTTGGCCGAGAAACCGGCCACTATAGAAGGTCGAATCTTGAATCAGCTCGATGAGGGTGGCGACCTATCGATCGTGAATGAAGACGGAGAATTGACGGCACTGACGTTGCTGATGACCGGCGATGAGCATTCCGTCCAGCGATTGATCGAGTTGGCTTCGGATGAAGGCCAGTTTCGTGCTCGCGGTAGTCGCCACGTGGACGAGGATGGACGCGCCTACTTCGATCCAGCGCGGTGCGTATTTATCTATCGCTTACCTGTCACGAACGCGAGGTAATGAAGTGATGAGGTGATACGGTGGTGAAGTCAGAATCGAGAATCCAATTCTGTCGTCATCACTTCATCACCATATCACCTCAGCACCAGCTTCTCCCCGGCTGAACGCCGGGGAGAAGCGCAATCATCAATTCACTTTCTGATCGAGCTCGCCTTTCTCATAACGCTTGACCATCGCATCGAGTGAAAGCGTCTTGATCTTCGATGCATTGCCGGCAGTGCCGAATGCAACATAGCGGGCTTTGCAGATTTCCTTCATCGCTTTGGTGGAGACGGCCAGCCACTTGCGAGGATCGAATTCCTTCTTGTCATCATGGAAGAATTTCCGGACCGCGCCTGTCGCAGCCATGCGCAAGTCGGTGTCGATGTTGACCTTGCGCACGCCGTGCTTGATGCCTTCCTGAATTTCTTCCACCGGCACGCCATAGGTTTCGCCCATGTCGCCGCCGTACGTGTTGATGATCTTGAGCCAGTCTTGCGGGACCGAGCTCGAGCCGTGCATCACGAGGTGAGTGTTCGGAATGCGACGATGGATCTCTTTGATGCGGTTGATCGCAAGAATGTCGCCGGTAGGCGGGCGCGTGAACTTGTAGGCGCCGTGCGAGGTACCGATCGCGATTGCGAGCGCGTCGACTTTTGTCTTGCTTACGAAGTCCGCCGCTTCATCGGGATCGGTGAGCAGCTGCGAATGATCGAGCTGGCCTTCGGCACCAGAGCCGTCTTCCTCTCCGGCCATGCCGGTCTCGAGCGAACCGAGGCAGCCGAGCTCCCCTTCCACCGACACGCCGCAAGAATGGGCCATATCGACGACGCGGCGGGTGACATCGACGTTGTAGTCATAGGGAGCGGGTGTCTTCGCGTCTTCTTT
>JAICPY010000247.1 GCA_025929585.1 Steroidobacter sp. | reverse complement strand
TGACGGTGAGATAAGTCATGAGTGACGGGTGACGAGTGACGGGTGACGACGAAGATAGTGCGTGCGAACTGTCGCTGCATTCTTCGGCAGACCAAGCAACATAGCACTAGCATTACAGTTCCACGCGATTCTATCTTGCTCGTCACTCGTCACTCCGTCACCTTCTCTCAAGCACATACAACCCATAAATCACTCCGAGCATCGGAATGTTCTTCAATATCGGTCCATACGGATGGAGCCAGAATTCCGGGAGCTTGAATGTGATGATGATGGTGTAGCCGAGGATAAGTGCGATCTGTAATAGGTACAGTGCGCGTCGACGGGGAAGGGCGAGGGTGGCGAGGCCGAAGGCTAGATCGAGAGCAGCGGCGCCATAGAGCATGAGTGGAGCGAGCGAGGCACTTACCCCGACTCGTGCGAGCAGCGCGTAGCTCTCCTCGATGGGATATAGACCAAGAGAGACAATTCCTGTCCAAATCCATACCGCGGCGATACTGAAACGCAGCAGCGGAACGAGCCATAGGAGCTGTGCGTCTCGTGCGAGTACGTGGCGATAGCGAGGTTCGATGAATGCCTCCACGTCGCGCGGTGCTCGGCCGAGCAATCTTTGAGTAGGCGTCGGATCAGCGGTATTGCCGGCTTCCAACATCGTTAGAGTTTCGCGATCCAGTAGCGATCGTGAGCTCACTTGCGCGATGTTTGCGGACAGACGCATGAGCGCCATCGGCATAGGCAGGAATAGCGGCGCTGTTAGGCCGAGTGCACCTCGAAGTCGCTGTAGGAATGTTTTCAGCGGCAGGGGTCGAGGACCGACTAGAGCAACTCGTTGCCGATGCGAAGTCGGGTCCGAAACGAGCGCCACGATGGCTTGCGCCAGATCGTCGATGTGAATCGGCTGAAGCTGTTGTTCGCCGCGTCCGGGCAAAGGAACAATAGGAAGACTCGCCAGTAAAGAGAACAGTCGTGCGCTCGTGCCGCCCGGGCCGTAGACCACCGAAGGCTGCACGATCGTCCAATCCAGCGGCAGGCCGGCAAGGCATTCGTCGGCCGCATGTTTGCTACTGAAGTAGCCGCTGGTGCCGCGATCTGCGCCCAGCGCGGAAATTTGAATCACCCGGCGCACCCTTGCGTCCGTGCACGCTTTGAATAAAGCGCAGGGTGCGTGCGTGTGAATGCGCTCGAAAGTCTGACTGCCGTGCTCCCGTAGAATGCCAACCGCGTTGATAACACAATCAATGCCTGTAAGCCTCGATGTCCAATCTTCTGCCGCCACATCACGTGTGAAGTCGGCGGCGATCTGATCATTCGGATCCATGACCGTACGCCGCACCTGTATCACTCGATATCCGGCAGCACTTAGCGCATTGACCAGATGCTTTCCAATGAAGCCGCTCGCACCGGTTAGAAGGATTCGCATGAGCTCCCAAAGTGACGGGTGACGAGATGACGAAGTGACGAAGTTAGAGGGAACGATTGTTCCTTGTCGATACGTTATCTACGTCAGCAGCGGTAAATAGTCTTGATCTGAATTTCCTCACCCCGTCACCCCGTCACCTCGTCACTCCCTCACGCGTATGCATCTATTTCGTGCCGCTCTCCACTCCGGCTCATCGGCAAGCTTGGCTTCGACGCTTGCGCTGGGTATCTGCGGCTACTGCGAATCAGGTTCCGCGGCAGGCCCGATCAATGGACCCAGCCAATGGTTGTGGGGAGAGGCGGAGGCTTATACGAAGCAAACAACGTGGCGGCATACCGCGAGCGGGTATGCCATTCATCATGCAATGTCGGTTCTGTGGGCGACTTTGTACGAGCGAATGCAGCGGCAAACGGAAGCGCCGTCTCCTATGCGTACGTGTGCAAATGCCGCGGTCACAACCACGCTCGCCTATGTGGTGGATTACGGTATTGCACCTCGTAGGCTGCGGCCCGGCTTCAAGAAGCATCTCGGGTCGCAGTCTATTTTCGCGGTATACGCGGCATTCGGAGTGGGACTGGTTCTATCCTCACTATTGCGGCCGCAAGACAAGAGCTAGCTGACATGCCACTGAGCTTCAATCTACTGCGAATGCACTACGAGTCTCGCGTCTGTGTTGATTGCTCGCCCGAGGACGTCTGATCGGAACTGGAGTCGCCGCGCTGATCGATTTCACGCTCTGCTTCCAGCCAGTCCTGCAACTCGCCACCGGGTGTGAACCCGCGGCGCTCGGCACGCCAATAGGCCGCTTCCGCAATCCGCGCCTCGCGGCTGTCCGAGTAAGAAGGAATCTCGCGACGCTCGAGCGAGGAATCTTTGATCGTTGCACCGGCTTCTAAGTCTCCGCCCGGCTCTTGATTGCGAGCTGTAGGCGCAGACTTGCTTGTCGAGTCCGATTTGGACGTGCGAGGGGGGCGGGATGCCATGACAAAACTCCTAGGTGTGATTGACCTGACCGAAGGCCTGGGCACGTATTAACTCCGGTTGGGGTGGAAAAGGTTCCACGGTATAGCTGGGCAAACGCACGGCTTTTTGCGACGAGCTAACGCGCTGAAGCTGCCTTGCAGCGAGTCGTAAAACGCCGCGGCCAGAAGGCGCGGTGTCGTCCCACAATGAACGCTTTTTGAGCTCTCGGTTAAAGAGCAACGGCTCTCTTGCGAGCTTTCTTGTTGCGACAGAGCGCCTCGCACAATGAGGAACTTACCTCGATTCAGCTCACCTCCCGCTCCGTACAACTTCGCGCACATTCCTTTGGTGACGAGCGGGCATCCGCTGTGGAGCGAGCAAGAGGAATTGCCGGTCTTGCGGGGACTGCACGTCGACGAACGGGAGCTCGTACTCACGACGGTGCTGGATGCGAAAGCGGACGTGCGCGAGCATTCGATGGGGCCGACCATTTGGCCTCTGGTCACTGCGATCGCGGTGGGGGCAATGTTTCTCGGCACGATCTTCAGTCCGTGGGCGCTTGTGGTCGGCTCGATCCCGATTGGCATTGCCGTTATCGGATGGTTCTGGCCCAAGAGCAGCGAGAAGACAAATGATCGAGCGTATCGCCGGTACGCCTTTCGCGCCGAAGTTCATGGGCGATCTCGCCCATATCGACAGTCATGGTCACAGCCATCGTAGCCTTACCTGGTGGGGAATGATGGCGATGATTGCGGTCGAAGGCACCGTATTCGCGCTCGCGTGTGCAGCCTATTTGTATCTTTCGAATCAGTCACCGCAGTGGCCGCCGCACAAACTCAGCCCTGATTTGTTGTGGGGAACCGCATTCACAATCCTCACGGTGCTGAGCTTCCTGCCGAATATGTGGATGAATCGCGTCGCCGAGAAGGAAGAATTAAAGCCGCTGCAGCTTGGATTGATCGTGATGAGCGTCATCGGCTTGGCGCTGGTTGGCATTCGCGTAACGGAGTTTGCCTGCCTGAACGTGGCGTGGAGCGACTCTGCCTATGGTTCTATCGTGGTTACCCTTGGGCTTGCACACCGCTCATTTGGTCACGGATCTGTTCGATACTCTGGTACTTACCGGGCTTATGTTCACGCGCCACGCGAGGGGGCGCAGGTTCGTGGATTGCGCGGAGAACGCCATCTACTGGAACTTCGTGGTTTTCGCCTGGTTGCCGATCTACGCGCTGCTTTATTGGGCGCCTCGCGAGTTGTGACATGGTCGTCAAACGCCAAACGTTCTCGCCGCGACTGCGCTTCACCAAATGGGCGGGATTCTATTTCGGCACCTTCGCGGCGTTGGCGGATCAGCAGGTCGTCTCGACTTTCGTATACGCGCTCTGCCCCGTACTGAATGATGCGCTCGTGATCGGAGTCGGCGCAGTGTGCGCCGTAATCGGCTTGTTCGGAGCGTTCCTTTCGCTGCGAGCTCGGCAATCATTGCCCAAGGGCGACTTGGCTAGTGCGGATGTGCGCGTCGATCGATTCATCGCGACTCTGTCGGC
>JAICPY010000291.1 GCA_025929585.1 Steroidobacter sp. | reverse complement strand
GGAATGAACGCCAACTGCACCTGGGTCGGTTTGCCAACTTCAGGCTTCGCCGCGATTTCGTAGCGAATATCGACCGCTGCTCCCGGCTTGCCATCGCCGACGGCCCGCGCCATTTTCATCGCCGGATCATTCTGCTTATTCGCGGTCGTGATGGAAGGTTTCGTAGCAGGAGCCGGTGCGGCCCCTGCCTCGGGTTCGGGATCTGAGTTGCAAGCAGCACAGAAGAGAAAGCTTCCGATCAGGAAAGATTGAGCTAAGCGATGCATCCTTCGTCACCCCTGTCAGTTACCGCTGATCGAAACCGTCATACAACGTGTCGTTGATGGTTCGGTTCGTATATTGAAATCGTAGACCTCGATGATGTGCGTCCCGGCATCGAGGTCCAACGTAAGCGTTGCGTTCCCCTGCTCAATGTCTGCTGCGAGCAATCCTCGCTCATACACGAAAAGATCCGGGTCGGTCGCAGCGACGGTATCTACGTCTCCAAGCGCGCCGCTAACCTGAATCGTCACTGTGCGGGCGACGTCGTTCTCAAACCTGAGATATCGTCGATTGCCGAGCTTGTTGCCGCCTGTTACGCCGAACGTGCTACGACTGCATGCCAAGCGTGGCTGGTTGAGCACGAGATCGTCATAGAGAGGCAATAGCTCAGCGTCACCGGCGTCATTCGTTTCTCCAGCAGCAAACTCATCCGTGCTCGAAATATCTTCCGCGGCGAGCAGAGTGTTCAAGGCTGAACTCGATGTCGGACTAGCCACGCGCAATGCTTCACTGAAGGAAAAGATGCTCGTTAACGCCTCCGTCGTTCTTTGGCCTGCTGTCATCGCTTGATGTATCGGACCGAAACCCAACGCGAGCGTGTCGCTCGGTTCCGATCCAGAGTCGTAGATATCCCAAAGCAACTCTGAGATCGATACTTCCGAGTACCAACCTTCCGGGCTTTGATCATCGGCTTCCATGTCGAAGCCGAAGTCAGTGTCGACACCTTCGAACGAATCACGGTATTCGGGATCATCTATTGCCATTCCCGAAAACGCATTGCCCCAGCCCTCTCCGAATGCAAGACGAAAATCGACGTGGTCGTCACCGGCATGATCGCCGCCGACCGAGTCTGACCGCGAGAACTGATCTTCGTAGTAGTGACCGAACTCATGCGCGATCACATGCGCGTCGAATTCATCGGTGTCGCCGTTGCCACCGGCGAAGTCACCCAAGATGTAGATACCTGCCGCTAAGTCTGTCGACGTGCCGCAGCCATCGTCCCCGCCTCCTGTGGTGTAGAAAGTGGTGCCGATGTTGCCGTCGTCAGTGCACTCTGAGGTAGTCCTATTGGAAGGACTCCAAAACAAATCGAGTTCCGGGAGCGATCGCGTTGATTCCGCACTCAGGATCAGTTCTTTCGCTTCGAAGACGGTGTCGAGGATTGCGAACGGCGCGGCGACGCGAGTTCCTGTATAGCTCGTCGATCCCCATCCGGTCGGAGCATGAAGATTGCGCGTGCTGGCCGCTGTGCCCGAATTGAAGAAGCTGCCGTCCATCGCGTATAGCGCATCGCCATTCGTATTATTCAAGACGCGAAAGTTCCAGGTGGGCGCAGCATCCGATTTCAACATCTGCGCTTTGGCTCGAATGAAAACGTTGCGGCCTGCAGGAACGCTCAAGGTGTAGTCACCGCTGGTATCCGTGGTCGTCGATGCAAGGACGGCGTTGGAGCTGGCATCGAGCGCTTCGACGACGACATGACGCGCCGGTGACTCGACAGGATCATCGAGGTCGAGCCCGGTCGTAAGCTGAGTTCTAAACGGCGGTCGATCAAAGGTGATTTTGCCGCTGACTGTTACGCTGCTACCGGGAGGCGGCGGATTATTCCCGCCCCCGCCCCCTCCACCACCGCACGCGGACAACAAAAGCGCAGCGATCGCGACAGACACATATTTGAGTGCGCAAAGCTGCAGATGTGGGCTCATGCGTTACCTAGTGGAAATCCGGTCGTGCGGACGCTATCACAGCGTACCGAGGAGCGAAAATGGGTACCGCAGGTTAGCAGTACGCGGATGTGATCGCGATCTCGGTATGAAAGTGAGCGGCGGACGGCGGACAGT
>JAICPY010000071.1 GCA_025929585.1 Steroidobacter sp. | reverse complement strand
TGGCGCAATTGCAGGAGCTCTTCGTGGAGAACTGGCAACGCGCAGCCAGTGAGTCGTCTGCGTGCTGTGAAGCGCCGGAGTTTTTTCCTTCGCTCAGCGCATCAGGCAAGCACCTGGTTACGATCGTCGCGAACGACAGCGAAGATTCCGAGGACCGCTCGCTGTATGCCACCTATCTGGCTGCGTTCAAACAATCGAGCTCGCGGCTTTGGATCACACACGCGTACTTCGCACCCAATGAGGATTTACTGGATGCAATGATCGCCGCCGCACAGCGTGGAGTGGACGTGAGACTGATTGCGCCCGGATTCACCGACTCCAACATGATCTTGTATGCGACGCGCTCCACCTATACGAAGCTCTTGAAAGGAGGCATTCGCATCTACGAGCGCAAGGATGCTCTGCTGCACGCGAAGAGCGTAGTGATCGATGGAACCGTTTCGATCGTCGGGTCCGCGAACTTGGATATGCGCAGCTTCATCCATAACGACGAAGTGAACGCGATCATCGTCAGTCGGGATTTCGGCGCGCGCATGGAACAGATATTCAATCGCGATCAGAAGGCCTCGCGCGCGCTCGACTTGGAGACCTGGAGAGATCGCTCTCTTTGGGAGCGCTTCCGGGAGTTTGGCAGCAAGCTGCTGTGGTATTGGCTTTGAGAGGTTCGGTGATGAGGTGATGAAGTCAGAAAGGACGGATCATTCGAATCGTTGCGCCGTAGCGGCAGCTTGCGCTAGCGCCTTCATGGCAAGTCGATAAGGATGCGGTCCATAGCTGATGCGGGCGACGCCGAGCTCGTGAAGCTCCTTTGTCGAAGTGCTTGGCGCAGCCATGATATTCACCGGCAGTGGGCTCTGCGCGCAGACCCGCGCAATGAGCTTGCGATCGACGAGCCCAGGAACGAAGAAACCATCACCACCGGCTTTTGCATAAGCGGCCGCTCGTTCGAGTGCTTCATCGAGCATCTGTTCCGAATGCGTGTTCGACTCGGCATTCAAAAAAATGTCGGTACGCGCATTGATGAATAC
The DNA here is from genome assembly GCA_025929585.1 of Steroidobacter sp. Taxonomy (GTDB): domain Bacteria; phylum Pseudomonadota; class Gammaproteobacteria; order Steroidobacterales; family Steroidobacteraceae; genus Steroidobacter. The sequence continues at coordinate 21,247 of JAICPY010000071.1, read as the reverse complement.
GTCCGGCAACACACGATTGGTCGCTTCGCGTGCAGCTGCAATCCGCTGACTTTGTTCTTCCACGCTGAACATGCCGGCGCCCTTTCCGAGCTTACCATCTTCAAAGTTGAAGCCGATGGCGCCTGCCTCGATCGCGAGACGAACGGTGGTCTCGATGTGGTCATAGCCGCCTTCGAGATCGACGCTGACCGGAAGCTCAGTGATCGATGTAATTCGTCTCAAGTTATCGAGCACGAGAGAAAGGGGAATCTTCTGGCCGTCCTCGAATCCATGAGCGGCGGCCACCGACCATGATCCTGTGGCGAGTGCTTTCGCACCCCCGCCGGCGACCGCCTTTGCACTGCCTGCATCCCAAATATTGAAGAGAACGACCGGATTCCCAGGCGTATGTAGGCTGCGGAAAAGCTTCGCTTGTGCTGCACGATTGCTCATGCGCCAACCTCCTCATGTGATCGCTCGACGATGTGGGCCTTCAGGCGCATCGCCCGTTGTTCATGATCCAGTAACCACTGCTTGCGTCGGAGCCCGCCGCCGTATCCTGTCAGGTGACCGCTCGCCGCGCACACACGATGGCACGGAATGATGATTGCGAGCCGATTTCGTCCATTCGCCATTCCAATTGCGCGCGCTGCCGAGGGTCGGTTGAGTCGAGCCGCCAGAACGCCATAACTCGTTCGTGTCCCGAAAGCGAGATTCCGAAGCTCTCGCCAAACCTCCACTTCAAAGGCGGCGCCTGGCGTGAACAGCGGTACCTGGAATGCGGTCAACCGACCCTCGAAATATTGCTGGAGCTCCTCTTCGGCTTGCAACAGATAACGATGTTTGCCGGGAGTGATCAAATACCCGTAGCGCTCGCGCAATTCATCGATCTCGCGCGGCAATGCAGGTCGATCGGTAAATTCCAGCAATACCAATCCACGATCTTCCGCCATTGCCAGCATCGGACCGAGCGGCGTGGAGATGCGCGAGAAGACCAACGGCTTCATGGTGCGGCTCGCTTTGGGCGTCTCCGCAAACGTGCGCTTGAACGCGTCTCTAAAACCGCTCACCGATTCGTAGCCGCCATCTTGGGCGGCATCGTCGATGCTGGCGCCGGCGGTAAGTTGTCCGAGTGCGTGTCCCAAGCGTCGACTGCGCAGATAAGTATGAAAGGTCATTCCGTATTCTTGTTTGAACCACCGCCGAGCTCGCACCGGCTCGATGCCGAGCTGAACGAAATCGGCGTCGGTCCAGCGACGATCGGGTGTAGCGTCGATCTCCTGAAGCAAAGATTCGATCCACGGCGGCGCGCTTTCGATAAGCTGAAGGGGCTTGCAGCGATGGCACGGACGAAAACCCGCGGCTAGCGCCTCTGTCGTCGTCGCATAGAACTCGACATTGCTTGGCAGCGGCTTGCGGGCGGTGCACGTCGGCCGACAAAAGATTCCGGTCGTTCGAACAGCGGTGAAGAAGACGCCCTCATAACTAGGGTCTCGCTCGAGCATGGCTCGCACCATCTCGGCGAATGGCGGAAGCGATTTCAGATTGGATTTCATATTCGCAAAATATCTCTTCTGCGCGCTGAGATTCCACCGAGAATTGAACACTGAATTCCACTCTCGATAATCTTTCCGTCACCCGTCACCCGTCACCCGTCACGTCCCCGCTCGCCACGCTGCAGGTGAAACGCCGACCATCTTCTTGAAGGCGCGACTGAACGCGGCCTCCGACTGATAGCCCACTTCGAATGCGACGGCGGACACCTTTGCTCGAGAATCCCGCAGTATTCGTGCGGCAAGATGCATGCGCCATTTCGCCAAGTATTGCATCGGAGGCTCGTGCAAGTAGTGCGTGAACCTTTCAGCCAGCACCGAGCGTGACGTGTTGGCTTGTCGCGCGAGTGCCTCCAAGGTCCAAGGGTCTTGAGGTTGTTGATGCATGAGTGCGAGCGCGCGGCCGACGACTGGATCGAGGAGCGCGGCAAGCCACCCGGTTTGGGCAGGGGGCAAGGACAGCAGATACTGACGCACGAGCTCGACGAACATGAGCTCGCTGATGCGCAGTAAAACACAACGGCCGCCCGCGAGTTTCTCCCTTGCCTCGTTCACCGCGTATTCAATCAGGTGGTTCAGGCGCTTGCCGGACTCGTCTTGCGACAGGCGCACGCGCAGCATTCGAGGTAATCCGGCCAATACTGGATTGAAGGGCAGAGTGTCGCAGCCCAGGAAGCCGCACACGATCTGCAATCGTTCAGGTCCGTCACCGCCTTCCGTCACGACAAAAGGAGCTCGGCCTTCGCTCATCTCGCGAAACCAACTCAGTGTCGTGTCGAGTGACCAATCGGATTCGAGCGAAGGATCGCTCGAGAGTGAATACGTATCTCCATGCGGCACCACGAGAACGTCTCCCGCCTCCAACAATACAGGTGCCTCGTTCGGCATGCTGCACCAGCAGCGACCTTCTCGAACCACATGATAGGAAACTAGATGTTGGGCCCGCGGCAACACCGCGGGCAGCAGAGTTTGCGAACTTGGAGCCGCAGCCACCCAAGGTGTCAAAGCATCCACCAGAAAAAAGACCGAACCGGCCAGACGAACTTCGCGCAACACCTCGGACAATGTGTCGATCGGCTCACGCGCAGGCTCATCGGCCGCGTGCACAGCTGGCATCGCGGACGATTCGCTATTCAACGCGGACGCTGAGTCATGTTCCGGCTGCATGCGGCGATCCTACACTTCCACGCACGTAATACGAATTGGAGCGGTTATGTATATCTCGTGGGTGAGTAATTGCCGAATCTACCTGCTCGGTTGCTTGCTGGTGGTGGCCGACTTCCCGGGGTCATTCGCATCGCCGCAGCAGATCAGCGACAGTCACGAAACGAAGCTCGCGGGAGACGTCATCGTCCAGTGGAATCAGCTCGCGTATGAATCGGCGTTCGCAGAGGATCAGTTCAGCACGTTCAAAGGCCAGCGAGCCATTGCAATGGTGCACCTCGCGCAGCACGATGCCTTGAACGCAATTGCGCGCCGCTTCGAATCTTATGCTCTAAAGCGGCATGTTCCTGAAGCAGACCCGCTCGTCGCGGCAGCGCAAGCTGCACGAGAAGTGCTCTTGAGCGAGTACCCATCGGCTCAAGGGCAAATCGATGCCTTACTCGAGCGGCAGCTCGCTACCACTGAAAATTCGAGCGCGAAAACCCGCGGCATTCAGGTGGGTCGTGATGCCGCCGCGGCGGTACTGAAGGTCCGCGAGAATGACGGTTGGCAAGCACCAGGCGAATACGAATTCAAGACCCATCCGGGGGCTTATCAAACGACTCCGGATTGGAAGGGCTTTGTGCTGCACCCGGAGCTCGCGCAGGCAACGCCATTCATGTTGAAAACAGCATCGCAGCTACGTGCTTCGCCGCCACCGAATCTACGTAGCCGCGCCTATGCGCACGCATGGCACGAGGTGAAGAAACTTGGAGAGCGGGACAGCACTCATCGCACACCGGATCAAACAGCTGCGGCAGTGTGGTGGATGGAGTTCAGCGAAGGCCTCGTGAATCGATTGACTCGTCGGTTAGTGAACGAAGAGCAATTGGAGTTATGGAGAACGGCGCGATTATTCGCATTGATGAACGCCGCTCTGGTCGATACCTATGTGGCTGTTTGGGATAGCAAATACGAGTTCAATCACTGGCGGCCTTACACCGCGATTCGCAATGCATCGATGGATGGCAATCACAGCACTCGCGCGGATAGCCAGTGGGATTCGTTGCGGCCGGCGCCGCCGTTTCCCGAGTACGTCTCTGCACACGCAGCCGGGTGCGCCTGTACCCTCTCGCTATTGGGCACCGAGTTTGGAAGCAGGCGCGAAATCACGCTGGATTCCTTGACTGCGCCGCCTGATATGCCGACTCGAAGCTTCGAGTCGTTCAAAGAGGCAGCGCGAGAGTGTGCAGATTCCAGGATCTGGCTCGGCTTTCATTTCAGCTATTCGACACGAGCTGGCACGAAGCTTGGGCGGCGCAGCGCGCAGTACGCACGGACACACTATTTGCGACCGATCGGCTCCTTCAAATGAGCCGCACCGAACGCGATGCGGTTAGTCCTTGCGAAAGCGGCTGAACAGACGCTTGATGGGGCTTGGGGTGGCCTGCTTCGGTGCGGGTTTCGTAACGACGGAGGTATTCGTGCGTTCGCGAAACTCGTAATAGCTCACGGCCGAAGGTGTCGGCGGCTGATCGAGGAAGGTGAGTTGTGAATCCTCGAGCCTCGTGAGCTGTGAATCACTGATTACCTGCTCGAACACACCGGTGGACGTCTGCCATTCCCAGACGCTTCGCCCGGACTTATCGAAGGTAACACGGCCGGATTTGCGTCCGCTGGAGCGTTTGGATTTGACGGGAGCTTTTTGCATGAAGGAGCCGTTGACGGAGCAATGGAAGCGAGAAGCGACATAAGTATGAACGTGCCCTTCTAATGGGACATAAGACCGTTACTGATTAGACGCTACGTCCAGGGTTTGTCAGTGAAGGCCTACATCGGCCGTCCTGCCGGGCTCGGGGAGGGAGTGAATCGATCCTTCGAGGGTGCGCGATCATTCCGCGCCCAATCAGAGGCAGTGCTCCGAAGAAAGTGCTCCGCGAGCAGCTCAGCGATGGAAGAGTGCCGCTCCAGGGCTTCATGCTGACGAACAGCACAGCTCACATAGGCGTGGATGAGAGCGATGGAACTTCGCTTATCTATCGACTGTCGATATGGAGCAGTTCTCGGTCTAATTTGCCTAGTGCATCTCGACGTCGCTCCGCGCAGCTTGATCTCGAGGCCCATACGATGACTAACGGCGTCATCTCTATCGTGCTGTTGTTGCTGCTGCTAGTTGCCGCTTCGACAGCGAGCTATCTATTCAGCCGATTCAATGCCAACCGCAATCAAACGGTACTGGCTTGGAGCGCGGTAGCGATAGGTGCAACGTGTTTGCTGGGCGCCGGCACACTCGTCGTGCTCTCCGGTAGCTATCTGTCTGTGTTGCCATGGAGCGCGAGTAGGGAGGAGCCAGTCCCGATGATCGCGCCTGCGAAATCGAGTGCGCGGACGACGCGTCACATGCCCGCTGAGCAGCAGGCATTTTCCGAAAGCAAGCCGACTGGCCTGAACAGTGCGGGTATGGCAGCAACTGCGACTCCGAAGCCTCGCACTCGATCCGAAGTCATCAACGCGACTGGCGCTGAACCAAGGTCGCCAGCGCACGCACCCCTCGATGCTATTCGACGATCGGGTTTGCAGCGATCTGTCGAACGAAAAAGCACCGGTATCACATTCGATGTCGCCGATCCTTGGGCGGCAACCCAATGTGTGGTGCCGATGCGCCTCGATCCGCTGGAGCCAACGCGTTGGACGATCGAGAATGATTGCCGGGCAACGGTGGCTATTGTGATCGCGACATGCGGGCAGTCGGGTCGCTGCGATGCTTGGAAATACCAACCAGATGGCGTCGTCCTTCCTCTCAAGGCGTTGCGTTCGGTGGCAGAGGCAGAGCAAACGTTTCTCGCCGGGCAGCTAGAGCATGTTGCCTGCGTCATCGCCACGCCGTCGGCGATTAGGCTGATCGCGCAGAGCAGCGAGGTCAGGGCAACTGATGAATGGCGCAGGCAGTTCGAATCCGCGCGGGCGCACGATGAATGTTTAACGAGGGTTCAAGATTTATCGACCATAGGACGGCAGACTGGTAAGCCGCTCGATGCGCTCGTCGATCGCTCACATCGGTTTACGAGCAATGAAACGCTGGCACGTCGAGAGTGACGAAGCACACTCGAAGGTGGGATGAATCAGTTTGTGGCTAGATACTGATGAATCGCCTGGACTACCACCGAGCCCTCGCCAACGGCGGAGGCCACACGCTTCACTGAACCTGAGCGGATGTCGCCGACGGCGTAGATGCCCGGCATCGATGTCGCGTAGGGTGAAAACCCGGGATGCAGCGGATCGAGTTTGTGACCAGTGAGGACGAAACCTTTTGCGTCCAAATCGACGCAACCCGCCAACCACTCGCTGCTGGGTACTGCGCCGATCATGACGAACAAATTCGCAGCTGCGACGCGCGTGGAATCGTCGGTTAGTCGATCTCTCCACCTCACATGCTGCAGGGCCGGATCTCCGTCGAGCTCGACGATTTCGCTGTTGGTTCGCAACGAAATGCGCGGCGAGGCTTTGATTCTTTGCACGAGGTAGTCGGACATGGTGGCGGCAAGCTCAGGACCTCGGACCAGCATATGAACGCACGCCACCGTTCGTGACAGGAACATCGCTGCTTGACCTGCGGAGTTGCCGCCGCCGACCACGACGACTTCCTGGTTCTTGCAGAGCTGCGCTTCCATCGCCGTTGCGGCGTAATGGATCCCGTGGGCCTCGTACCTCGAATAATTCGGCACATCGAGCGTTCGATATCGCGCGCCGCTTGCAACCACAACCGCGCGAGCACGAATTTCCGTGGAGCCTTCGAGCTCGATCGTATACGGCCGCCTATCGCATCTGACGCTTTTCACCGCACGCGAGATCGCCAGTCGAGCGCCAAACTTTTGCGCTTGAACCTGTGCCCGACCCGCAAGCGCTTGGCCGGAGATTCCGGTGGGAAATCCAAGATAGTTCTCGATCTTGGAGCTCGTTCCCGCTTGTCCGCCTGGAGCGAGCGCCTCGAGCACGATCGTCGATAGACCCTCAGACGCCGCGTATACGGCTGCTGCAAGTCCGCCGGGACCCGCACCCACCACCGCGAGATCGTAGATCACCGTCGGGTCGAGCGTTTCGGTTAGTCCCAATGCATCCGCGAGCTCCGCATTGGTCGGATTGCGCAACAGCGAGCAACCGGAGTAGGCGATGACCGGAAGTTGATCGCGCGTGAGTTTGAAGCAATTCAAGAAACTATCGGCCTGCTCGGTTTCCGTGTCGAACAGACGATGCGGATAGCCGTTGCGCGTGAGAAAGCGCTGAATGCGAAGCGTGTCCCCGGCATTGGCTGGACCGACTAAAGCAACGCCTCCGTGGCCGTGACGAATCGCGCCGACGCGGCGCAAGATGAACGCGCGCATGATGATCTCGCCGATATCAGGTTCCGCCGTGACGAGTCTGCGGAAGTCGGTGCGCTTCACTCGGACGACGCGAGCCTCTTCCGCCACACGTGCGTTCACCAGAACCGGACGGTCGTTGAACAGGTCCAACTCACCCGTGAATTGGTGCTCGCGGTGCGTCGTGACGATGTGCACCTGATGTTTGCCGTCTACGTCGTAGATCTCGATCGTGCCCGACAGCACCAGAAAAAAATCTACGCCGCGATCCCCGCGCGAAAACAGTTGAGCACCGGCGGCTAATCTCTCCTCAGTTCCGAAAGCGCGCACTCGCTGTGCCATATCTGTATTGAGCACGGCAAAGGTCTGCGCTTCGCGCCGATAAGGGTCGGTCGCATCGTTTTCATCGAAGGAGGCGGGCAGGCGGGTTTCGGACATTTCGGTTGACAGTTGACGGTTGGGAGTTGACGGTCAGAATAGAACTTCCGAGCAGCCTCGCCCGCCGCGCTCTGGCCGTCAACTGTCAACCGTCAACGGTGAACGACATGCCCTCGCACTGCCCTCATTTGAATCAGCTTCGCGAGGTGACGCCCTCCGCAGATGGTTGCGAAGAATGCCTGCGATCGGGCGCTCGCTGGGTTCACCTGCGGTTATGCCGAGTTTGCGGTCACGTCGGCTGCTGCGATTCCTCCCCGAATCGTCATGCAACCAAACACTTCCACGCCACCGGTCATCCCGTGATGGAAACGTTCGATCCGCCGGATGGCTGGGGCTGGTGCTTCGTCGATGAAGTGATGATCGATCTGGGAGACAACGTGACAAAGCATCCGGAAGGATGGAGATACTGAGGAAGGGGGTAATGACTAGGGGGTAGGGGTAGTCAGAGTCAGATGGCGTTGGTGTTGCCTCTTCTATTATCTTGCTACCCCCTACCCCTAATTACCCCCTTCCTGTGGTTATCCGAGGTTGCGGCCTTGTGCTGTCGCTCCCTACACTGCGAAGTCGCGATCCCTACCTCGACACAGGTTCACGTTTCATCCATCAGAAGGAGCTGTTCATGACCGGCTTACGAAAGGTGCAGCTGTTGGCTCTTGCCGTCATCGCAAACAGCGTCGTCGCCCTGGCGGCAATGTCACCGCAAGAGGCGCAAGCTGCAGCCTGCAGCCCGACCACCTTTTGCGCAACGACGTTCGCCTGCACCTTCATGGAATACGCCTGTCCGCCTCCCTCAGGTTGCGAATTCGTCGGCGGCACGTGTGGAGCACAATGTGCTTCCTGGCCCATCACTCGGCAGATGCTGACCTGTAACTTCGCTCCGCTCTAATATGCCCACCCTGCGCCACCGCGGCTCGAGGCACGAGTCGCGGTAGATCGGCTGCACTCAAGAATAGGGCATCGGATTCATGAAGAAGTGGGATGTTGCACTCACCGTCGTTCTCGTTGCCTGCGCGCTCGTAACGACTGGCCTGGTCGTTCGCAGGGAGCTGTTCACGCCTGCAACTGCAGACCTACCGCAGGCAGTTGAGCCGATCTTTATCGATGATTGGCGTTCACGCCTGGATGCGGCCGTGACGATCGGATCGCTGAACGCACCGGTACACCTGATCGAATTCGCCGATTTCGAATGTCCGTTCTGCGCCCGGTTTCACGACACGATCAAGACAGTGCAACAAGAGTATCCAGGGAAGATCGCGGTTTCGTTCGTGCACTTCCCGCTGCCAGGTCATCGGTTTGCGCAACCGGCAGCACGCGTCGCTGAATGCGCGGGCGAACAGGGACGCTTCGAAGCGATGCAGGATCGACTGTTCGCGCAACAGAACGAATTCGGCTTGAAACCCTGGACGGAATTTGCCATTGAAGCGGGTGTGGCCGACATGCAGGCGTTCGAGGCCTGCATGGAGCGCGAAGGAGTCGTACAGCGCGTTCGCGATGGGCTAAGGGCTGGTGAAGAGCTCGATGTGAAGGCGACACCGACGGTCATCATCAATGGTTGGAAACTTGCTCAACCGCCCAGTGGGCAGCAACTGCAGCAAATGATCGAGGCCATCCTCGATGGCGAAAGTCCGGTGAGCTGACTGGCGAGATCGAGTCCGACTCCGCCGTCCGCATGCTGATTCGATCGTGCTCGCATCCTGAAGTCACGAGAGAGCTCTTCTTGTGCCTTGGCCTGCAAGGCAGCGCACAACAGCAATCCTGATCAAACGTACGTGCCATGGGGCAGGCAATCTCTTGCCGCTAAGTGAGGACGCGTATGAACCCCGTCGGCAAGGCTCTTTGGTATATCGAAAGCCACTTCGCGCAGGACGTGACACTGGAAGAGATTGCCTCCGTTGCGGGCATATCACGCTTTCATATGTCACGGGCGTTCGGTGCGGTGATGGGATGTTCTGTGATCCGCTACGTGCGCGCTCGCCGTTTGACGGAAGCGGCTCGTGCGTTGGCAAACGGTGCACCCGACATTCTAGAAGTTGCGCTCGAGGCGGGTTACGGGTCTCACGAAGCATTCACGCGCGCGTTTCGCGAACAATTCGGCATCACGCCGGAAGCTGTTCGCGCGCAGCGATCGCTACAGAATCTCAATCTCGTGGAGCCCTCCAAAATGGACGCAAGTCTGAAACTCGATATCAAGCCGCCACGCTTGGAGCACCGAGGAACTCTGCTCATTGCGGGACTCGGTGAGCGAATCACCTCTGAGAGCGGCGCGAGCATACCCGCGCTATGGCAGCGATTCGGGCCGTACATCGGCAACGTACCGGCGCAATTGAGTCCGATTGCGTACGGCGTCGTCTTGAATACCGACGAGGCTGGAAACATGGACTACATCTGTGGCGTCGAAGTGGCCGATTTTTCGGCAGTGCCAAAGGAGTTCGCGCGCGTGCGAGTGCCCGAACGTCGGTACGCTGTCTTCGAGCATCGCGAACACATTTCCACGATTCGCAGTACTTGGGCACAAATATGGAACGAGTGGCTGCCGAAGTCGGCGCACACAGTCGCTGATGCGCCGTTCTTCGAGCAGTATGGAACGCAGTTCGATCCGCGCACCGGAAACGGTGGATTGGAGCTTTGGGTGCCAATCGAGGCCTGAGCCTGCGCCCTCGTTCAGCGCCGCCGCTCGCACGCTATTTCAGCGGTCCACCGATGGACCATATATGCCCAAAGGGATCCTTCAGTTGCCCGTAGCGCATGCCCCAGAACTGATTGTCGAGCGGCATCACGATCTGCGCGCCGGTTTTGACTGCGCGCTCCCATGCAGCATCGGCATCCGGGACTTCAAGATGCAAGGCGCAGCTTGTGCCGCCGAGCCTCGCGGGAGCTTTAGCGCCGTGATCGCCGAATTCCGGAAAGTCATCGTTCAGCAAAATCGCCCCCGCACCTACTGTCAGGTGCGCGTGCATAACCTTCTTGCCGTCTTCGCTCATATGTTTGTTCTCGCATTTGGCACCGAACGCTTTCTCATAAAAGGCGATAGCTGCCTCGCCATCATGAACGACAAGATGCGGAACGGGTGCGGAGTAACTCATGTACATCTCTCCTTTGTAGGGTGCTGCTGATGTGATTGCACAAGACGGCGCTCGCGCGATCATGCACTCGGAGAAGCTCAGGTGAAATAGCCACTATCTGCATACTCGCTAGGCCACTATGCGCCGGCTCTCACTCCAAGTATTTCTTCACGTACGCCGCACTAGTCGCGATGCTTTGCATCGGATCGACCGCGAAATGATCTCCTTGTTCGACATAGTAGTATTTCAGGCCAGCCAATGAGGCATCGGGCATGATCTTAGTGAAATCGATTCTGCCGTTACCAAGCTCGGTGTAGAGATTGCGATCCTGCTTGTTCATATCCTTGATATGCCACATGACGAAGCGGCCAGGTTGTTGCTGGAACAGCTCGTGCGCGCTGCGCGGTGAGGAATGGGTGGACCAGAATAGATCGAGCTGCAATTTGACGAGATCGGGATCCGTGTCGCGGATCAATATGTCGTAGCCGCTTTGCCCATCGTGATCGATGAATTCGAAGTCGTGATTGTGGTAGGCAAGATCGAGACCCGCTTTGCGAATCTGTTCGCCGATGACGTTGAGTCGCTCGGCCAGCGTCTTGAACGAATCGATGTCGCGCGACTCGGGTTCGAGCCAGGGCCAGGTGATGTACTCCTGATCCAGTGCGAGCGCGCCTTCGATGCATTTGTTTACGTAAGCTTGTAGATCAGGAAGTGGTGTCTTCAGGTAGCGAAACAGATCGTAGTGCCCGCTGGTCGTCGTGAGGCTCTGGTCGTTCAGGATCTCCTTGAACTTACGTGCCGGGAATCCGTAATACCTGACTTGCTCGGCATCGAAGCCGAACGTCTCTAGATCCTCGTACCCGATTCGAGCGATCCTCTGCAACGTGCGCATCGGGTCTGCAGCCATCGGGTCACGCACGGTGTAGAGCTGCAAACCCATCTTGAACTTCGGTTGCTGCGTGCTCCCGGCCAGAGCAGGGAGACCCAATGCTGAAAGCGCCGCGACGGCACCGCTTTGGCGAAGAAAGGTTCTACGGTTCATCGAATTGGAGTGATTGCTCATGAGTCTTTGTCGCGAATGGCTCTTGTTGTTGATTGCCTAGGGCGCCGCCGCTCTGCTGTGGCTACATAGAGGAATAATGTATCGAAAGGTTCCGTCGAGGCATTCTACGGGAACCCAGACACGATCCTACTTAGTGAGCGATAGTTGACGGTTTCGTCGACTGTAACCGCCATTAGGGTTCTCGGATCGAGTATTGAGGTAAGCAAGAGCAGCCTACCTATCGGTCGTTAATGCACGCGCCTAGCTCGTTTGTTCTTTGCAGAAGTGCGGCGGCGCTGATCCGTCGCTCTTTGGTCTGTCACTCTATTAATCTGTCACTAAGGGCTCGAGGGCCGTCCCTGGCCGAAACTCGCATCACTGCATCACTGCATCACTGCATCAATGCATCAATGCATGGTCTTGCTGGTTTTCGCGACCAAGTTCGTGGAGGCCGGTTCCAGCAGTAGATTTCGGATGGCCTGTTGCTGAGCCTTTGAAATATTCAATACTCGCTCGAAGTACGCATCGATCGATCCCTCGCGTTGCTCGATATGTCGGAGCGCTGTCCGAATATATTCGGGATCCGAGCGCATCAAGGGTGCACGCACTTCAGCGGGTAGCTTTGCAATAAAGGCAAATGGATTGGGCTTCGAGGATTTGATCTCGCTCGGACGCGAGTACTCAGCCTCATAGTCGACGACCTTCTCGGAGAGGGCGTAATCCTCCGCGACGATTTCTCGAGGGACACCGAGCATCGTCAGCAAGAGCGCGGCCGCGACACCGGTGCGGTCCTTACCCGCCGAGCAGTTGAATGCCAATGGTGCGTCTCCGGCAGCCAGTGACTCGAACATGGTTCGATAGCTAGGCGCATGGGTATAGGGCAGCTCGCCATAGAGCTCCAGCATCGTTGCACGCACGGATTGCGCATTCGGTGCGCCGTTCTCGAACAACGCCCGAAGGCCGGATTCGCTCAGATAGTCGCGGCTGCGATAGTCGACTTGCGATCCGTTGGCTTTCCACTCAGTCGGTTCACGCTCACGCTCTTCGTTTGCGCGAAAGTCGCAGATCACACGTATTCCTAACGTCGACAAGAATTCATAGTCCGCTTCCGTCAGATGCGTCATCGTTCCGGACCGATAAATCTTGCCCCACTTTACGCGTTGGCCATCGACAGTGCGGTACCCGCCGAGGTCCCGGAAATTTCGACCTCTCTGAAGCGGTAACAAACGTTCTGCGGTAGTGAAGCTCAGCCCTGTGTCGGTCGTCAGATGAACGAGAGGGCGACGGGCGGACTCTTCTGCATCGAGCTCATGTTGACCATCTCGGTCACTCCGCGAAGCGCGACGTAACTGCTGTTCTCCCGGAAACTGAAGGAATACATCGACCGGTGCGTTGCTTGGCGAGCTCTGCCATCGAATCAGTGCATTGCCATTCGAGGTGCGCTCCACCGTGGCCGCCTGAATCGTAGTCGCATTTCGATCGGCGAGCGCGAGCGTGACGAGCGAAAGGCTCGCGAGAGTTGCAATGCCGATTGCACGTAAAGCCAAATTCATTTGGATTCTCCTGATCTACAGCTAAGCATTAGAACGTGGCGCGTACGCCGAACATGTACCGGCGTCCGAACCCTTCGACCTCATACGGCCTTGCTCTCACGCCCTCGAAGCGCACGCCGAGCTCGTCGGTCAGATTGTTGACGTCGGCAAAAACGGAGAAGGATTCGAGCAACTGCAGTCGCAGCGACAGATCGACACGTTCCTGTGCTTCCCAATACAAATCCCCGGTCGCATCGCCGGAGATGTCGTCCAGCCACTGGGTCCGATGCTGCCAGCCCAGGCGCGCAGTCAGGCCGTATTTTTCATAGAACAGCGCGACATTCGTGATGCGCTTGGACGTGCCGGGAAATTCCACCTCGCGCCCGGTGGGAGTTTCGAAGCTGCCATCCACGAATGCGATACTGCTTTGAATGCCCAATCCGGAGAGTGCGCCGGGGAGAAAGTCCCAAGGCTGGTAGTAGGTAAACTCGAGACCGTACAACTCGCCATCCGAGCCGTTCAGCGTCGTGTTGTATCGATAGCCTCGTCGATCGATCCCGCCGAAGTTGAAGCGTTCATCGCTGACGATGTTGGTCGATTCGAACAGCACATCGCTGACATCGCGGTAGAAGCCGCTAGCGGAGAGGATGGCCGCGGGACCCATGTACCACTCGACGGACGCATCGGCTCCGCGAGCGCGCTCCGGTTCGAGCTCTGGATTTCCGCCCGAGATGGTTTGGAAACCTATCGCGTCATTGATGCTGACCGTAGCGCTTTGGTCGCTGAACGGCGGTCGCGAGGCACCAGTGACATAGGCGGCACGCAGCTTCAGATCTTCGGTGAGATCGAAATCCCAATGCAGGCTCGGGAATACATACGTGCGTTCGGTCGTGAGATCGATGGATGTGAGTGAGGCGCCGGCGTTGGCGATGCCGCGACTGTTCACTTCAGTGCGTTCCACGCGCACGCCTGCCGTCAGAGACTGACGGTCGAACTGCCAGGTATTCGCGGCATACACAGCGGAGATCCGTTCCTCGACCTCGTTTGCCAATGCTGAGTTCACTGTCGGCACGGGAATGTTAGAGCCGGCCGCGTTCGCGGCACGCGCTGCATTCAGTAGTACATCGAGTTGATCGCGTAGCGCAGGATTGTCGATGTAGTTCGCCGTGTACCCACGATTGAAGTCTTCATCGATGCGCTCATTCGTGATTAGATCGAGCGGTGTCCAAGCGACGCCCACTTGCTCGGCAGTGGAGCGCAGCGACAATGATCCATTGGTGCCGTCCGGGCGCATCAGGACCGTTTGGCCCGGATCTTTGGAAGCACGGTCGTCGTATTGCAGCCCGACCTTTAAACGCGCCTCAGTGCCGAAGCTGGACCAGTCACGCTCGAGGTCCACCTTCGCGGTGTAAGACTCCGTTTCGGTGTGAAACATATAGAGCGACAGCGATTCGGTATCGAACGCTCGCTGATTCAAGCTGGATCGTGGTGCTCCAAGCGCGAACGAGTCGGAGCCCGTTTGCACCGACTCGAACAGGCTGATCACTGGAAGTCCGTCACGCCTGATCGTATAGCGCAGCGATGGACGCAAGGCGCGCGCGTCATCGCTGACGGACTGATTGATGATGGGCAGATCGGTGATCGACTCTGTCTGCGCATAGGCGAGATCCCATCCCAGATCCCACGTGCCTAGAGCGTGCCTGCCGTTCAATACAGTGAGGTGAGTAGAGTTCTCGTAGTCGCCTTCTTCGAAGGCTCCGGTGACTGGTACGGTTGTGAGCTCAGCAGAATCGAAGCTGCGAGCGCCGCTGCCGCGAGCAAAATCGAAGGTGTACTGATTGCGCAGCTCGTGATCCAGGAACTCGGTATACAGACTGCTCAGAGTCAGCCGGTGTCCTGCCGCGGGCGAATACTCGAGCTTGCCCGATAGCGAGTTCGTCTCGCGTTCGATGACGTACTTCGCATTGCGGATATTCGCAAGGCCAACGTCGTCGTAGCGAGGCTCGGCATTGTCGGTCTGTTGTTCGAAGTAGTAGTGCGAGCCCGCGAGTACCGCACCGAATCGTTCGTCCGCCCAGGAAACTCGGCCTGAGTATTGGCGCTGCGGCCCTTCACCCAGATCGACGAACCCGTAACCAGCATCGATCAGCGCATTGAATCCGGGATTGTCTAGCGCCGAGAACGTCTTAATGTTGGCGCGGCCGGCCAGTGCTTCCGCCGGCATTTCAGCGGTGAGCGTGCGATTGAGCGCGACCGAGCTGATGATTGCAGCAGGTACCGAATCGAAGCGAAAAATGCGCTCTTCGGCGCCGAGCACGTTGATGCCGTCAAAGGAAACGACGGTCCAACGTGCGGGTGCGCCGCGGATTTGTAGATAGCGCTCTTGGCCTTGATCTCTCTGCACCGCTACTGCGGGCAATCGTGATAGGGCCGCGGCGGCGGTCGCGTCCGGAAATCGGCCGATCGTATCGGCCGCGATAACGCTCACGAAATTCTCCGCATCGCGTTGAGTTTCGAGCGAGCGTTGCAGACTGTCGCGTATCGGCTGCCCCGTGACAACGATACTTTCGATGTCCGTTGCCGGATCGGCGAGCGCGGTTAGCGGTATGGTCGCTTCTGCGGCCGCGAGAAGAAGTGCGCAGCCCAAGGCGTTGCTGCGTCGATGCAAACGTTTCATTTATCGAACTCCCCAGTAGATGCCGCGCAGCGTAGGGAGTTCGTATGACGAATGCGTTCAACCTAAATGACCGTTACATGAATGGCTTCGTCGCGGATTTCGATCACCGCTGTGCCATGAAAATCTCGCGGCGGCGCAGCGGGCGAGCTGGATGCGCGGAGGATGAAGATCAATCTTGCGGACGCGCTAAGTCCGGCGGCGAGGTAAGGACAAATTGGGTTCAGATCGATTTCCGTACCCGCTGCGCCGCTGCGAGAAATTCCTGCGGAACTCAAATATTGCTTCATCCTTTGAGATCGGCACGCTCGAAATGGAAGGCTGCGAGCTCGCAACCTTCCGCAGTATTAGCTCGTCAGCCAACCTGCAAACGAATACCAGGTTTCTGTGCCCGAATCGCCAAACGTTTCTTAGTTCCCGATTCACTCGATTCCGTACGAGGCAACCCGCTCCAAAGTGGCCAATTCCGACGCGCTGATCGGTACACCGAAACCTTTCGGTCCGTAGCTGACCCAGCCACTTCCGATCCGCGGATGAAACCGTTTTACGAATGCACTCACGCGACCATATTCGTCATTCGCAAGAACGGTAACGTCGCTCGCTGCTTTGAGGGAAGCGAAACAGGTCCTGAGCCAGATAGGCATCCCCCAATTACGACCTGTCTGCGTGGGACGGCTGTAGTAGTTCCCCGAATCCTCGAACTCCAAGAACTCGAGATGTAGGAGGCGAGACCCAATGCTGGGGTCGTGCGCGAGAAACTTGCCGGCTTCATCAAAGATGTACCGGTTGGGCAGGCCCCATGGCCATACGACCTTGCCGCCTTGTTCTAGATAAACGCGCATCGGGCCGGTGGCGGGATCCTCGCCAATGACCTTCGACGGAATTTGCGCGAACGCAAACACGATGACGCTCGGCGCATCACTCTGACTGCGCACTGATAGCCAATCGGCGAGCGCCTCGACGGACTCGAGCTGAACGTAGCCGCGCTCGGTCAAATAGGGACTGATCGCCGGATCAACGATGAATCCACGGATGCTGTCTGGCACGTTGGCGGGAAGATAGACGGCCTTGTGGACCTCTGCCGCACCTTGCGTCAGTGCGATCAGCCGACCGTCATCGGTCCCGAAATAGAGGGAGTCGCCATCGTGAATCAAGGAAGAGTAAATATCGGCCCCGGCGGAGTATTTCCACCGCAGCGTGCCGTCTTGCTTATCGAGCTTATGAACGTTGCCATTTGCGCTGCCGAAGTAGACGCTGTCGCCAACGGCAAGACCAGTGGTGTAGGTGTGCGAGCCCGCATCGAACTCCCATTTCTGCTTGCCCGTGCCGAGATCTAGAGCGTTGATCTTGTTGTTCGTGGACCAGCCGACGAACACCGTATCTCGATCGACCATCGTCGACATCGCCCAGGTGGAATCGTAGGCAAAGGTCCACTTTTTCTCGCGCTTTGCAACGTCCACTGCGTAAACGTTCGCGTCGCGTGAGCCGAATACGAGCAGGCCATCTTTCAAGCTGGGACGCGTGAATATATCGCTGCGGATGAAGCCTTTGCTCAGATCGTAATTGACTCCGGCGGTCGCGAACTTCCACAGCAGTTTGCCCTGCGCTGCCGAGAGCGCGTACACATGATCGTCGCCGCTGGGTTGATAGATCGTATCGCCAACCACCAGTGGCGTCGCACGAAGGCTGTCGCCGGTGCGGAACGACCAACGCTCGTCGCCGGTCGATAGATCGAGGGAGTACAGATGGCCATCGCCGGAGGGGATCAGAACTCGGTTGCCATCGACCACGGCGGACGCAGTGAAGTAATTCCACTCGGTCGGTGTGGGTACAGTGGGCTTCATCTCATACGACCAGCGCACTGATCCATCCTCGATGTTCAGCGCGTATGCGGTTTGGCTGCGGCCAACGACGATGACGGTGGAGCCTGCAATGGTGGGTGTCCCCGCTATTGCGCCTCCGGTCTGAAACTTCCAATGCAGGTCGCCATCTTCTTTGTCGAGCGCGTAGAGAAAGCCATCGGCGCTGCCGAAGTAGATAGCGCCATCTGCTATCGCGGCGGAACCTCGAATCGGCCCTTCTGCTTGAAACGCCCATTTTATGCGCGGATTGACGATCTCCGCGCCGGGGGCAGATTCGATAGACAAAAGTGCCAAAGCAGCCACTAACGCGATGGAATGCAAGCTCACCTAGTACCTCTATCGAGCGTTACGCATGGACGAAATATCGACAACGATAGACACCAAGAACTTGTAGAGCAACTCCATCGCTCACGATCTGCACTCGTGGCGTGCGCGTGTCGACTAACTCATGCATCGAGGAGCGCCTGGCAGGATCCAACTCGACTGCATCCGGGTCGACTGCATCCGGGACGCAACATGCAAATTGAGTTGCAGGTCATCGCTTAAGTCCAAGCCGATGCCAATCCAAGCGCGCCGAGATCATGGCGTGGCGTAGAGGCTTGCGCTTCGTCCCTCGGTTGGTCCACTTCGTCCTCATCCCAGAGCGGCTGGTCAAGTCGCGCTTCAACTGCTGGTGCACGCTCCACAGACTCCGGCCACCGCGAGGCTGAGTAGTCATGAATTCTGTTGTGTGAATGTCGTGATCAGGTTGGTCCGCCTCGCTTTTAGATTCGAAGAACAACAGATAGAACTCTACAGTGGAGGAGACCCGATGAGAGCAAAAACGAGCCGCAAGGCTTTGCCTTTCAAATCGAAAGCGCTGTTTACCTTGATGAGCAGCGCGGCCCTTGCCAGCGTCGCGTCCGCTCAATCGACCGCAACGCCACCGACGGAGGAACTGGAGGAGATCGTCGTTACCGGTTTGCGCGGCAGCTTGAAAGCCGCAATGGATATCAAGCGCGATGCGATCGGCGTGGTCGATGCGATCAGCGCGGAAGACATGGGCAAATTTCCCGATGCGAACTTGTCGGAAGCCCTGCAACGCATCACCGGTATCTCCATCGATCGCCGCAACGGTGAAGGTGCGCTCGTCACTGCACGTGGCTTCGGCGCTCAGTTCAACATGGTGACGCTCAACGGTCGAACGATGCCAGCAGCCGATGCGTACGCAGGCGGTAACAGCGTCGACGGCGGCGTGGCGGGTCAGACGCGTGCATTCAACTTCGCGAATCTCGCAAGCGAAAGTATCAGCGGGCTCGAGGTGTACAAGACCAGTAAAGCAGATATTGCAACAGGCGGAATCGGTGCCACCATCAACGTGCGAACCGCCAAGCCGTTCGACAATGATGGACTGGTGGCAAATGTCGGTCTCAAGGCGGTGAACGACACGACGAATCGCACCGGCGATGATGTGACGCCCGAAGTCTCGGGCATTTTCAGTTACGCGAATGATGACAAGACGTGGGGCGTTGGCCTTTCCGCAAGCTATCAGAAGCGCGACAGCGGCTCCTCCAGCTCGACTGTGAATGACTGGAACATTCGAACCTGGACGGAGGATCTTGCAGATCTCACGACCAGTTTAGCGCCAGGTGCCACGATTACGAACGCACCGGCTGCCGGTTCGCTGTACGGAATTCCGAACGACATTCGCTATCACTTCTCCGATCGCGAGCGCGAACGGACCAACGCGCAACTGACGGTGCAGTTCGCACCGACGGACGCGTTGACGCTGACGGCGGACTACACGTATGCCGAAACCGAGCTGGTCGAAGATCGTGGCGACCAGCTCACTTGGATGAACGCCAACCGCTTCGACTTGATCGAGTTCGACACGGGCCAATCGGTCGCATCACCACTGGTGATCCGCGAGGATGAGGGCACAGCGAAGGACTTCGGCTTCGAACAGCAACATCGTGAGCAAACGAACGAGTTGAACTCGATCGGCTTCAATGCCGATTGGCAGATTACCGATCGTTTCAGCCTGGCTTTGGACCTCCATGATTCCAAGGCAGAGAGCTTGCCGAGCGATCCCATCACCGGAGGCGGCGAGACGCTGTTCAGCATGGCAGGACGTGTGCCTAGCACGTGCGAACCGGTGGGAAGCGACAACTGTACCAATCGCTTCACGCAGACATTCGTTTTCAACGACGGGCTGCCGCTGTCGACCCGCATGCATTATCCGCAGCCCACCGAGGCTGCAACAGCGACCGGTGGCGATCCGAATTTTGCTTTCCAACCTGAGCATCTCGGCAGCCAGTACTTGCGTATCAACTATCAGGATCAGCAGACCGACATCACGCAGGCGCGGCTTGACGGGGATCTGGAATTCGATAGTGGACGGTTTCAGTTCGGCATCGAGACTCGGGCAATGCAATCGCATCAGCGGGCGTCGGGCGCACAGATGACGCTTGGTGACTGGGGTGTCGCGAGTCCGGGCGAGCTTCCGACGGAACTGCTCATCCCGTTCAGTTATGTCGGCGAGTTCGAAGACTTCAGCACCGCGGGTGTTCCAAGTATGGGCTGGAAAGCGGATGCGAATAGGTTGGCCGCATGGGCTGTCGAGAACTACGGCGTCTGGCGAGATCCGACCAACACTAACGGCGTGCTCTCGTATAACCCTGGATTCAATCAAGACCACATCGTCGAAGAAGACACGACTGCGGCTTACTTCCAGATTGGCCTGCAAGGTGATCTGGGATCCATGCCTGCCAACGTGCTGCTGGGCATCCGATACGAACAGACGGACGTGACGGCAACTTCTCAGTTGATCATTCCAACCGGATTGCTTTGGCAGGACAACAATGACTTCTCCGTGACTCGTGGAACCGAGTTCACGCCCTTCTCCGAAGAGGCTGACTACGATCATGTCTTGCCGAGCCTCGATTTCGACGTCGAGTTGATCGATGGATTGAAGGCACGCGCGTCGTATAGCAAGACGATTGCAAGAGCGCAGTACATCAACTTGCGATCCGCTGTCGCCGTGAATGGTACCCAAGGCTCGAGTTTGAATGGGTTTCTACCCACCGCGAATGGGGCGAATCCCGCACTTGCGCCTTTGGAGTCCGATAACGTCGATCTTTCGTTGGAATGGTACTTCGGAGATAGCAGTTATCTGTCCGCTGGCGTGTTCGAGAAGCGAGTGTCGAACTTCATCGGCAATCAAGTCGTTCAGGAGACGCTATTCGACGTTCGCGATCAGACTTCAGGTCCAAGAGCCCAAGCTGCTGTAGCGGAGCTCGAAGCACGTGACTTCGGCACGGATGACACGAATCTCTTCGTCATGATGGCAATGATGGAGAATACGGGCACGTTTACGGATGCCGATGGAGTGACCTGGACAGGGGGCGCGGATAACTTCAACGGGACCGAAGGGCAGCATCTTGCCTTTGCAGCTCGATACGACCTCCAGCCGAATTCGACCGATCCGTTGTTCACGTTCAACGTCAACCGTCCCGTAAACAATAGGGACGCAACCATCGACGGATGGGAGTTCGCCGGTCAGCACTTCTTTGGCAATACCGGCTTTGGCATCCAGGCGAACTATACCGTCGTCAGAGGCGATGTC
>JAICPY010000194.1 GCA_025929585.1 Steroidobacter sp. | reverse complement strand
CCTTCGGCCAGTTCGGCAAAGGTGCACGGTCGAGTGTGCGCACCGACGTACCTCAGACCGCCGCGATTCGCTGAGCGCGGCGCAAAGTTGGTGATCCAGCTCTCAGCATCGGCTCACGGATGCGCCCGATGCTGATCTGCAACGAAGATGGGAAGCCACGTCTAGCCGCGGTCGACTCACAATCGAGCAGCTTGAGCCGAAGTATCATTGCGATGGAAGCAGCTCAACCGGCACGGACTCACGGAATGTGTCGGGTTAGTTTACATTTCATCAGCGGCTCGTTCGCTCCTTCCCTGGCATCTCTGTTGTGCTAACAACGGTCATATCAGAATTTCATTCGTTGCAACATTCATTCTGCGCCGATTTGAATGGATCTCGACTCGAAGCGTGCTAACGTATAGTCGTTACCGTCGCGTACGCGAGTCTAGTTCCATAGACGGATTCTGAACTAACGGGGATCTCTGGGGAGAATCTGGGGAGACACCCAGATATATGAATGCTATGGATGATGCATGTCTTAATCGCCGGCGCAGAGGCTGCAAGGCGCTGGCCAAAACGCGACGCTCCATGATCGGATTGGCGATACTCCTCGGCACCTGTTGGCCGCATCTGACGGTTGCCTACGAGATGTATGTTCGAGCAGTCGTTGGTCCGGATTTCGACTGCGTCCACGAACGCCTCCTGTCCGCGGCATTGGCGTGCGTGAAACAAGCTACATGCCCAGCCACTCCTCGAACGTGTACGCCTGTTTCATACAGCGGATATCGAGATGGAATCAGGTGGAATGACGATCCGCTCCGACTGTTAGCCCATGGGAAGACGTACGTACATTCGGCGGCCTATTTCCACGATGGCGGGCGGATCTCGAAACGCCATCGGGACACGATATCCATTTCGTATAACACCCACTATCGATCCCATTATGGAGATATGCAGTTCCTGCATTCGATGTCGTCGAGTTCACAAGAGTCGACGGCTGAGACGAGACGAAAGATCATGATGTGGACGGAATTTATGTATGGCGTCGCAGTTGGAGACATACCGTCAACGCTGCCTTTATCTGAAGTCCCTATCCGAGGAATCCCAGAACTCTTTCGGGGGAAGCAGTGGACCGTTGGAGATCTTCTCTCGATGCAATGTGTTTCCAAACGGAAGTGCTATCCGTTGGCGCATGTAATGGAGAAAGCGCGTCAGATCGCGGTCGGCTCGATTCTTCATGTCGTGCAGGATTCCTTTGCTGCTGGCCACACGCAACGCGCTCGACTCGATGATGCGGCTCGACAAGCATGTTTCGGACGAATCCAGCGATTCTTCTTTTATCCGGCCCAGAACGCTGAGGAACACGCATCTGGTGATCGGGCGCAGGCTTGGATGCTTCAAGGCACGGCGCGCGATTGCTTGAACGGTATAGCGGCGTCCGCTCGCATCCTCGAAATGGTTGGGGCCGACGGGTCGGAGGCACAACCTTGGCCAATCGCCAAGGAGTATCTTGAAGGCGTCGTGTTTACTGTTTCCGAAGAGGGCGACTCGACCTAGTTTGAGTACTCCGCACCTCGCAACAACGGCGAACGTTCATCATCACGACAGGGGACGGACCAATGTCACGAATTCTCACGGTCATCGCGCTAGTCGCCTTGCTCACCGGTTGTGCATCCACAATAGGCACCTTCTTCAATCGCCCCGTAGTGGAAGACGGCATTCATAACGTTGCGTCCACTATTTCGCTCGCATCCGATCGCAGAACGGTCGTGGTTGTCACAGATGGCACTAACAAATCTCGATTCTGCGCCGAGCCACCTCCAGACACCGCCACTGGATTGAAAACAGAGCTCGAAGCTTCCTTGAAGGCGAAGCTGCAGGATGAGATCGACATCGATGGCACAGCCAAGGACAAACTTGAAACTAACGTGACTGTTATAGCGGAGCGTACAGCAGCATTGGATGCATTCCGAACTGGCGTTTATGCACTTTGTCAGTATCACCTGAATGGCGCTATCGCGCAGGGGGAAGTTAAACCGATCTTCGAGAAATTGATCGATGCTTTCGGGAAAGCACATAGTGAGACGATGCTACAGAAGGCCGGTGCTACCGCGCCGGATTTAACTTCCAAACTGGAAGCTCGTGACATCCACCGCGTCTCGCAAGAATCGCCCTAGCGAACCTGGCCAACGATCCGGCTTCTCGATTGGACATCCATAAACGGTCACACAATTTGATGGGCTGTCCACACACACGTGTGTAACCAATAACTAACCGCTATCCGTACATCTAAAATCCTGTGCGGGATAGCGAGGTTCGCGATTGGAGAGCTAGTCCCTTCGGCCCATTGCGTCGCGTTCCAAAGGCCGCTACAAACGCTACCTGATAACAACGACGCTTCCTTTGGACCTTCCATCACTAGCCGCTCGAGCTTTCCGAAGGTTTCTGCAACCCAATGCACCCGCCGCCGTCAATGACTATCCCGGGTGCAAGTAGACTAATTTCGCTCGTGCTGGCGTGCACCGCACTCGTTTGCTTAACGCGAGCTCTGGGTGCGATCCACGATGCCTCACCGCCTGACATCGTGACGCATACGAATCAGGTTGCAGCGGGACGGATGGCAGATCAATCGCTTTATCTCGACCTCGAGGTGCGCGAAGGCCTGTGGTACCCGGAAACCAAAGATGGACCGGGGTTGCTCGTGCAAGCATTCGCAGAGCGCGGAAAGCCCCCCTCTATCCCTGGCCCACTGCTGCGCGTTCGCGAAGGAACGCGAATTCTGGCAAGCGTCCACAATTTACTGGACGTCGACGTCGCGTTCCACGGCTTTCACACGCGTCCAGGCGACGCGAAAGATGTGATCAGTATTCCCGCCGGAAAAACGCAACAGTTCGATTTCACGGTGGGTGCTGCTGGCACCTACCATTATTACGGATCCACGATGGAAGGCGGCGCCGGCGCCGGACGGCCCGCCTACAAAGACGCAAATCTGTCCGGAGCGTTCGTCGTCGATCCGAAGGATGCAAAAGCAGAGCTCGATGATCGAATCTTCATGATAGGGGCTTGGCGCGAAAGTGCGGACCTCGACCGCCGTCTCAGGGATGTTTCGTTGTCCGCCGCGGACCACGCTCGACTGTTATCGTCGCAACGAGCCACCTTTACGATCAACGGCCTGAGTTGGCCATATACGGAAAGATTGAGCTATCGCGAATCGCAACCGGTGCGCTGGCGATGGATCAACACGTCCAACATCCCGCATCCGATGCATTTGCACGGTTTTTATTTCGATGTGGAAAGTGTTGGCGACGGGGAGCGGGATACGCCGTTCAGAGAGGACCATCGCCCTCACGTCGTTACTCAAAAAATGCAGGTCGGCGGCACCTTGTCCATGTCATGGACTCCGAATCGCGCCGGGAACTGGCTGTTCCATTGTCACATGCTTGAACACATCAGCCCGAACCAGCGGCTCAGGCCACCAGCGACGCACACGAAGCACGATGCTCATGACGATAGCACGCACGTCACGGAGGGAATGGCCGGTCTCGTCATGGGAATACACGTGTCTGCGTCAGCCACCGTCAAGCCGAGCACGGTTGCTTCGCAACGGCACAAACTGCAACTTTTCGTACACGAGCAACCTGGACGCTTCGGCGGCGAACCTGCGATGGGTTATGCACTTCGGAAGTCCGAAGACGAATCTCCGCCGAACGAGGTGAGCCTTCCAGGGCCAACGATCGTGTTGACGCGCGGGGAACCGGTCAGCATCGAAATCACGAACACCATTAGGGAACCGACTTCAATCCACTGGCACGGCATCGAACTGGATAGTTACTTCGACGGTGTACCCGGTTGGGGCGGTCATCCGCGCAGCGTCACGCCATCGATTGCGCCCGGCGAATCCTTCGTTGCAGAAATGACGCCACCGCGCGCGGGCACATTCATTTATCACACACACTCGCACGATGACCGCCAGCTGACGTCCGGGATGTATGGAGCGCTCGTGGTCCTGGAGCCGGGACAGCGCTATGACCCGGTCACCGATCGACTCTTGCTCATCAGCGTCGGCGGACCCAATACACAAAGACTGCGGCCTCCCGAGGTTCCTATCTTCTTGAACGGCAGTGCGAATCCTAAACCGATGGAGTTGCAGGTCGGCGTGACATATCGGCTGCGCATCATCAACATCACTGCGGACAACGTCGCCTTCAACGTGCACTTGCTCGCTGGCGATGAGTACGTCGACTGGCGCCCGCTCGCGAAGGACGGCGCCGATCTGCCCACGGCTCAGCGGATTGTGAAAAGGGCCATCCAACCCGTAGGCGTCGGTGAAACCTACGACGTCGAATACCGGCCCGAGCGGTCGGGCGACTTGCGATTCGAGGTTCGCACAGGCGCCGGTGCGACTCGCGTTTCGGCAGCGATACGCGTTCGATAGCTGCGAATATGAAAGCCATTCTTGAGTGAGCGAACAATAACTGTCCGAGAGGTTCGTCATGCGTCGTAGAACGTTTGTGAGTTCGGCGGCGACAGCGCTTACCGCTGCAGTCTTGCCGTTCGGCCGCGATTTCGCCGCAGCGACAGCTACTGCAACCGACGTCGAGGCCGTGTCGGGACAGGGCAAGCAAGTACTGCTGACAAGCGCAGAAGTCACCGAGCTGCGCGCGAGTCTTCACGGCCCACTGCTGCTGCGAGGCGATGCGGGCTACGACGAGACGCGACGCATTTGGAACGGCGCCTTCGATCGTCACCCGGCGCTGATCGCGCGCTGCACCGGTGCTGTCGATGTGATGCAAGCGGTGCAATTCGCTCGTTCGCACCAGTTGCTGGTGGCCGTGCGTGGTGGCGGTCATAGTTTGCCAGGGCACTCCGTATGCGAAAGCGGATTGATGATCGATCTTTCTCTCATGAAAGGCGTGCAAGTCGATCCTATCCGCCGCACTGCGCTCGTTGCTCCGGGAGTGCTGCTAGGTCAATTCGATCGTGAGGCTCAAGCGTTCGGTCTTGCAACGACCGCCGGCACGGTTTCGCACACGGGCGTCGCCGGATTGACGCTTGGCGGCGGCTTCGGCCGACTGGCGCGAAAGTACGGTTTGTCCATCGACAATTTGCTCTCCGCCGATGTGGTGACAGCGGACGGCAAACTGCTCAAGGCGAGTGCGCAAGAGAATCCCGACTTGTTCTGGGCCATTCGCGGCGGCGGCGGTAACTTCGGCGTCGTGACTTCCTTCCTGTTTCAACTTCATCCGGTCGGGCCGCTGCTCTTCGGCGGCAATCTGGTCTATCCATTTGAGAACGCGCGAGAGATTCTTAGTTTCGTTGCGGACTACGTGATGGAAGCGCCGGACGAACTGTGGGTCGACCCGGTGCTTGAACGCGACGCGGACGGAAGCGGTCGATTGCTGGTCAACGTTTGTCATTGCGGGGAGCTCAAATCCGCAGAGCGTGCCATTGATCGGCTAAGAAAAGTTCGACGGCCAATTCAAGACTCTGTGGCGCCCTCGGCATACGTGAAGCTACAGTCGGAGCACGACGACCTCTCTCCGCACGGTCGCAGCTACTACACCACAGGCATGTATGCGCACCGGCTTGAGCCCGCGCTTATCGCCCATTGCATCGAGCGAATGCAAGAACCTGCTGCCGGGATGGCGAAGATCAGCTTCACGCAAAATGGCGGCGCAATCAGCCGGGTGCCCTCGGATCAAACCGGTTTCGCCAATCGCAGCCCCATGCACACCCTCGTGGTGCGCGCATCGTGGGACAACCGTGATGAAGCGGAAACGAAGATAGCGTGGGCACGTGCCACCGCAGCAGGCTTGGAGCGCTTCAACCAGGGTGCCTATGCGAATTTGACCCACGCCGAAAAGCAGTCGCGAGTGCGCTTGCTCTATGGAAGCAACTTAGAGCGGCTGATCGAACTCAAGACACTCTACGATAGTACCAATCTGTTTCGGTTGAATCCGAACATCGAGCCGAGAAAGACAGGGTGACACCCCAGTCTGGGCGACACCGCCCCTAAAGTCCGCAAGACACGCACCGATCTGTAACGAACCTCGATCCGTGACGCTCTTCTCGGGCGTCAGATTGCTCGAGTGCTGCGCCCTCGACTATCTATGCGGTCGGGCGCCTACGAAGATCCATTTGCGGTCAGATCTTCTTAGCAAGCGATTCCAGTTGTCGCGCAGTCTGCGTCCAGCCAGGCTCGAAGCCCATGTCTTGATGCTGCTTGCGCGTTTCTTCATTCCAGTGACGGGCAACAGCCCGATACCGCGTCTTGCCGTTGCCGAGATCCTCGAAGGT
>JAICPY010000042.1 GCA_025929585.1 Steroidobacter sp. | reverse complement strand
GGTGACGGGTGACGGGTGACGGGTGACGGGTGACGGGTGACGGGTGACGGGTGACGGGTGACGGGCAAGAGTTTTCGTTTCCTGCTTTCAGTCTGTCAAGTGTTAGCTCCGACGGCCAGACCGTTTCGGAGAGCCACGCGTATTCAAATGGCCATCCTTGGATACGGGACGTAAATGTTCGAGCCACGTCGCGACACGCACAATCGACATTCTTACCCGTCACCGGTCACCGTCACTCCTAATAAATCGATTACTGAACGCACCGCTGGAAACTCCTCGACGATTCTGCCCTGCTGAGTGGAATCCGGATGTGTGATCGCGAAGATCTGTGCAATCCCATAGTTACGCGCGGCACGCAGCACGGCGATGCTGTCATCGACGAACAATGTGCGCGCCGGCTCGAACTCTAGCTCCGCTTGCAGCGCTTGCCAGAATTCGGGGTGCTCCTTTGGGACGCCATAGCGGTGGGAGCTCACGACATGATCGAAATAACGGATCAGATCCGTTTGTTTTGCCTTCACAGCCAGGCTTTCTTGATGCGCATTCGTCACCAACGCGGTGCGCAAGCCGCGGTCTCTGAGTGCTTGTAGAAAGCGCTCGGCCCCAGGCAAAAAGCGCACGTGCTCGCTCAGCTCGCGCTTGAGCTCCGCGACGTTCAGCGACAGCTCGCGAGTCCAAAAATCGACGCAATACCAGTCGAGTGTCCCCTGCTTCGCCGCGAACCGCGGATCGAGAAGCTCTCGCGCCCGCTCGAGCGTAATCCGATGCAGCTTCGCATAGCGCTGCGGAATCACCTCCAGCCAAAAATGATTATCGAAGTGCAAGTCCAGCAGCGTGCCGTCCATATCGAGCAGGACGAGGTCGATGGAGGGCCAATGAGGTGAGGTTGGGGAAGTATCAGCCATGGTTGTGCGAGTCTACAGTCCTCAGTCTGTAGTCCGTAGCCAGAGCGGCGGGCCTGATGTCGCGATGATGCAGTTCGCCCCCAAGGTAGACTGCCAGCTCGCGGACTTAACCTTATCTGGCTGCAGACTGCGGACTGCGGACTACGGACTCATCTAACTCCCCCATGTACCTCGACTGGACCTCTCTTCTCCTTCTGTGTCTAGCTGGCGCGACCTTTTGGTTTTGGCAGGACAGCTTGGCGGCGCGCGAAATCGCGAATGCAGCGGCGATCGAAGCCTGCGAGGGACTTTCATTGCAGTTTCTGGATGGCACGGTCGCTTTCGCGCGCATCGCTCTGGGCCGAAGCGGCGGGCGGCTGGTCCTGCGGCGCACCTATGTATTCGATTACACGGCGAACAGCATCGAGCGCCGTCAAGGATTCATCGTGGTGAGCGCAAGGACGGTAGAAACCGTCGGTTACGCTCAGGATGACCAGCGCATGCCCGATAGACCGCCCGCGAGGCGCGCGGAACCCGCGCAGGTACTGCGCATCGAGGACTGGAGAAATCGGATGGGTCCGGAAAGGCCGCCGAATGAGTCCGCGCAGAGCGATAAGCCGGCGGACTCCTCACCTCCGCCGCCAGACTAGGGCCTGTTAGCGGTGCTTTCATGTACCGCGTTCTGCCTCGATCGTCTAATGCGAGGCAAAAAACGTAGCCATTAAGATCTCAAGGCTGTCCTCGCACCGGGGCCTGAAAGGCCTTTGCCCATCGCAGCTCATCGGATGAGTGTTGGCAAGCCCAGCCATGACCTCATTCAAGCTTGGGATACAGCCCGACCGTATCACGGACTGCGGACGCACCTGTGCTCTTGCGGTAAAGTACCGACCCCATGACCGAATCGGACAACAACGTCGAGACAAAAACGTTCCAACGCTTGGAGCGCCTGCGGGAACTCAGAATCGAGCACCGCGACCTGGACGATGTCATCCATCGGCTGCAAATGGACTTATATGTGAACGAGGTTCAACTGCGCCGGCTCAAGAAACGCAAGCTCATGCTCAAGGATCAGATCGCACGCCTGGAAAGCGAGCTGATTCCGGACTTGAACGCGTGAGCGCACTAAAACCAGAACTCAATCGCGACCGCCCTTACGGGCTTCATTCCTCGCCGATGCCTTATGCCTGAACTGCTGCGCAACGCCATCAGCCAGCTGGACGCATTACTCACTCCGCAGTCGCTGGTGCAAGTCGCGGCGATACTGATCGCTATTCTGATTGCCTGGTGGGCTGCACGGCAGATCCGCACCTCGGAGCGCGTCCGTACGGCGCTCGTCGAACAAGGGTTCAGGGCGCGAGTGACAGAAGCTTTTTTGATTGCGAGCCCGCACGTAACGGCTACGGTGCTGATTGCCGCGTTCGGCGGAGTCCTGCACGCGCTGAAAACAGACAGCGCGGTCGTCGATCACGCGATCACGCTCGCTGGGTTGCTGCTGCTGATTCGTGTCGGTGTTTACCTGGTTCGCCTATCGCTCGGAGATCGAACCAAAGGTTGGGGTAACGCGATCACGTTCGTAATCTGGGCGGTACTCGCTCTGCATGTGCTCGGATGGTTCGATCCGCTGGTACAAGCCCTCGATAGCGTCGGTATCAGGACGACCAAAACTCGCATCACGCTGTGGTCGGTACTGAAGATTCTGTTCACTGTCGGCGCCTTCATTCTGATCGCGGTGTGGATCGCCCGCTGGGTCGAGCGGCGTCTGATGGCGATGCAAGGCTTGGCGCTGAGCATGCGCATCGGCATCGCCAAGTTCACGCAAACCTTCCTGATCGCATTGTCGATTCTGCTGGGCCTGAACGCGACCGGACTGGATCTAACCACACTGAACGTGTTGACCGGTGCGATCGGTGTCGGCCTCGGCTTCGGCTTGCAAGCGATCGTCGCGAACTTCATCAGCGGCTTCGTGCTCCTGATGGATCGCTCGATCAAACCTGGGGATGTCATCAGCTTCACGGGCACGACAGGCACGAGTACTGAAGGATTTGGTTGGGTTCAGGAATTGCGCGGTCGTTACGTGGTCGTCCGGGATCGCGATGGCGTCGAGACGCTGGTTCCGAATCAAAATCTGATTACGAACTCGGTAATCAACTGGAGTTATACCGATCCACGCGTACGTCTGAAACTGCCGGTGCGCGTCAGTTACAAAGACGATCCCGAGAGAGCGCTCGCGGTACTGCTTGAAGCTGCCGAAAACCATAAACGCATTCTGAAAGATCCGCCTGCCGTTTCACGCCTGATGGGCTTCAACGAATACGGCTTCGATATGGAGCTCCGATTCTGGATCGCCGATCCGCAAGAAGGCGTGAACAACGTTCGCTCGGACGTCAACCGCATCATTTGGCGCCTGTTCAAAGAAAACGGCATCACCATCCCGATCACGCAACGCGAAGTGCTGTTTGAAATGAAGCAGCCGGTGAAAGGTGGACGGCGGACGGCAGACGGTGATGAGGCGGTGGCGCCGGATGCGTAGCGTCTAAAGGCTGTGACGAAGTGACGACGTCAGAGAAAGAAATCGCGCGGAACGCTCTGACTTCGTCACCTCGTGACTTCGTCACGTTGACTCAGTGCACCCCGTCACGACGCTACTCAAAGCGTGTCACCTTCCCCCTTCCTCTCTTCACCTGAGAACGCTGCTGCTTTCCCTCGAGCCTTCTCTCCTTCGATGCCCGCGTAGGTCGTGTGGCTCGCCGGACCTTTGGCTCGATGGAGGCTTCGTCCACCATAGTCTGCAAACGCTCGAGCGCATCGCGCTTGTTATGTTCTTGCGTGCGAAATCGTTGGGCAGCGATGACTATCACATCGTCGTCCGTCAGACGCCGTCCAGCGAGCCGGCGCAGACGATCTCGGATTCTGTCCGGTAAGTCCGGCCATTCCTTCAGATCGCAAAATAGCTGAACCGCGCTCGCGACTTTATTGACGTTTTGTCCGCCGGGTCCGCCCGAGCGGATAAAGCGGTATGTCAGGGCAGACGGCGGCGGCACTGCGTTCATCCGGCTATTGTGCCGCTTCGCGGCTTAGTAACGAAGCTCCGCCGTCGATCTCTGATGTCGCCACCTCGCCGCCCCGGGCACTTAGTCACTCGCGCTCCTCACAGCGCGATCGCTATTCCCAACCTGAGTTGCGCATCCAACTTCCGATCAAAGTCCAATAGGCTTTCACCGTAGCCGGCAAAGTATTGCAGCATGAGCCAGCCGGTGAGATCTCCGCCGCTGAGCTTGGACAAGGGATACGATGCGTTGAGCTCCACGCTGCCGTAGTCGCTGCGAGTACCTTTGCGTATCGTCGCGGAGAAATCCAATCCGCCTTTGCTGCCGACACCGAAAAGCCAGTCGACGTAACCCCGATAATGATGAATATTCGGATTCTCGTCGTCCGAGATGTAGTTGTGGATCAATGGTGCGGCATATGCACGTAAGCCATCTGGATCACCAAAGGTGAGAACCGGTCGGGCATAGAGCATGTTGAAACTGCGCGACTCATCGCCCTCCTTACCGTTCGATTCATGCCCAACGCCGGCCTCGATACCTAAGCGCAACCGCCCGTCGAGCAAGCGGCCGAGATCGTAATTCGAGAAGAACAGCCTCGGTCGATAGCTCGAATCGCGGAAGGGCTTTGAGAGGTCATCCAGATCCCACAACGAGGTCTGCGAATACGAGAGGTAAATATCGTCGATCCAAGGCAATCTTTCCGCGAGCTTGCCTCGACCATCGAAGAGTCGATAGCGAAGGCTGATCTGAAACTTGGCATTCAGACCGTTATCTCCACCGATCAGGAAATACACCGGCTCGTAAACCGATACCGCAAGCGGCGGCGGTTTATCGATGAGCGTAGAGCGCTGAATCGTGCCGCTGTCCTCGTCCCTCTCGGCGCTCGGCGGTTCTTGTCGTGCAACCGCGCTACTCGTGGAGCTCGGCTCCGCGAACTGAATTAAAATTGAATTGGCCGTGAGACCTGTGGGCGCAAGCGTCGCGATCCCTTCTGCGTCCGCAGGCATTTGGCCTTTCAGCGTGATTTTCACGAACGTATGCGGATCAACCGCAAGCTCCCCGCTTCGATCAGGTTCAAACGACAGGATGCTGACCGCGTCTGCCGTTTCCAATCGGATGTGCAACGGCGTGGACACCTCGGTGACTGCGATCTCATCGCTTTCGTTGGCAATCAGTAGCTCGAGCGTAACCTCACCTCCAGCCTCCACCCGCGGATCCGCTACCGACAGAACGATGCTGGCGTAGCTCGGCGTACAAGCGAGCGCCACCAGGAGAACAAGGATATGGTTGAAATAGACGCAGGGCCGGCGTCGTGCTTCGCGCATGCGCGTCTCCCTATTATCGTGATGAGAGTGATGCAGTGCTAAGGTGATGGCGAGGGAACATCGGATCGCAAGTTCGATCCTGACTTCATGACTTTATCACCTCATCATTTCATCACCCACGCAACATGCTCGTCCATGCACACTACTGCCCCGAATACCTACGTGCCGGAGCGCCAAGGCTCAGGCTCATAGCAGTAGTCTTGCTGCTGCGTTCTTAAGATGGGCCCTCGCCTACGCAAGGGCGACGGAGATGGATCGGTGTTGCGCGTTTGAGAGCACCGCTATCGGAGATTGCGGCTGCCCGGATCTCTGTTAGAGCAGTGTCGTGAAGCGGGGGGAAGTCCAGGCACCCCTGACAGCGTTGCTGTCATCGCATAAGCGAGAACAACCCTCCAAACATTCCCTCGTCGCCCTTGCGTAGGCGAGGGCCCATCTGAGCTTTCAAGACACAGAGGAAGATAGCTCCTCGCCTGCGCAAGGATGACGCACCTGCGACAGCGTTGCTGTCATCGATGCGTCACTTGCAGCACGCTGTTTCTTATTTGTTCGTGCAAGACGAGTTGTGCATCGTCGGCAACAGCGGGCAGCATATCGGTGTAGGTGAGACGGCCTTCGGCGTTGACGCCCAGGACGTTCCTCGCTCGCAGCAGGTCGAGGAAATTCTTGAACAGCGTCTTGTCGAAGAACTCAGGCGAGTTGAGCTCGTAGAGCAGTGACATGCGCTGAGCCATCAATTGGCACTGGGATTCGAGCACATCTTGGCTGATGCGACCGCTGCCGGATTTCAACAACACTGCGATCGCCAGATAGTAGCGCTCGATGATCTGTACCGTGACTTGCGCCAGCACTGATAGCTGCACTGCCTCGGTGGAGCCGGTAGGCGGACGGCGCCACGAGGCGCCGGATTCTGTCGCTTCGAGCAGCCCATGATTAGCGAGATCCTCCAGCGTCTCGATAACCCGTGCACCGATTTCCGCTTCGCTCCATCGCAAGAAGAGCTCATCACGCACGTAAGGATAGATCCGCCACATCAACCGTTGAATGTCATCGGTACGCATCGTCCGATTGTTGAGGAAGCAGCAGGCGATCAGCGATGGGATTGCGAGCAGATGCAGGACGTTATTGCGAAAGTAAGTCATCAGCACCGAATTCTCTTCGGTCATTCGAATGACATCGCCCAAGGGATGTTTCAGCCGCTGCACGGTACCCATGCGCTCGGCGTGACGAACGATGGATGAACCGTCCGCATCGGTGACCCAGACTTGATTCGAGTATGGAGCCTGCCGGAGGAGCGACGCATACAACTCGAGCTGTCGCACCAGATCGCTTTCCAGCATCGATTGCTTGGATGTTGCGAGCAAGACCAAAGCGATCAAGTTGATGGGTGCTACGCACGCAGCACTGTTGATGTTCGTCATGATCTGTGCGGCGAGATCACTGACGGCTGCGCCTAGCCAAGCAGGACGTTCTTCGCGCACGCTCTCGCCGTATTGCTGCGTGTACTGCTGGAGAATTCGATCGAGCGCAATAGGCTCGCCGAAGCTCACATGCACTTTTCCATAGTGCTCACGCAACGCCGGAAGTGTTTTTAGCAAGCCGAGTACGGACTCTTTCTTCTTGGGTTTTCCGGAGAGCTCGCCGATGTACGTTTCCCCTTCGACGATCTTTTCGTAACCAAAGTACACCGGGAGAAAGACGATCGGTCTTCGAGGATCGCGCAAGTAACTGCGCAAAGTCATCGAGATCATGCCGGTCTTCGGCTGCAGCAGACGGCCCGTGCGACTGCGTCCGCCCTCGATGAAGTATTCGATGGAATGGCCGCGAGCCATCATCAATCCCAAATACTTCATGAACACCATCGTATAAAGAGTATTGCCCTTGAAGCTGCGGCGCAGATAGAACGCGCCACCTTTGCGCAAGAAGCGGCCGACGACGGGCATGTTGAGGTTGATGCCGGCCGCAATGTGCGGCACTGCGTAACCCTTGTAGTAGATCGCGTAGGACAGCAACAGATAATCGATGTGACTACGATGGCAAGGCACGTACACGACTTCATTGCCTTCGACGATGCTCTGCAGCTGATCGACATGGTGCAACTCGACACCGTCGTACAGCTTGTTCCAGAACCACGTTAGCAGCCGTGCCATGATGGCGACGAAGATGTGCGAATAGTTGGCAGCGATCTCAGCGGCGTAGTCTTGCGCGAGCTTGAGCGCCTCCCGCCGCGAAATTTTTTTCGCGCGCATCTCTTCGGCGATCGCTCGACGTACGGAGGACGCACGCAACACCTGTGTCACGATCGTTCGTCGATGCGAAAGATCGGGACCGATTGCCGCGGCGCGCTGCCGCGCGACCAGAGTACGCAGAGTGCGATTCAAGCGTCGAACGGCGCGAGGCGCGTGCGCACTCTCTGCGAGCGCGGAGCGCACCGAAACCGGATCGCCGAATTGAATGAAGAGATTTCGCCCGTTGACCAGAACCGAAAGAAATCGTCGAAAACGACCGGCACGCTCCCAATTCTCCGCGAGCAATACTCGCAACCAAGAACCTTCCTTATCGGGAGCCCTGCCCCAAAACACACTGACCGGAATCAGATCGACATCGAGGGACGGATCGCTCGCCACCGCCGCCACGAGCTGGCGCATCGCCGAGGAGATCCGTCGATCAATGCGATCGCCCCAAAATCCCGCGCGCCGCTCCAGAAAGAGCACTGAACACTCCGGCAGCGGCTTTCTGAGCGCCTGCATCGGCGCAGGCAGATCGTTGTCGCTGCAGGCTCGCTCAAGGGCGATCACGTCAGCCGCTGAGACGATACCAAGCACATAACAAATTGGCCGCGGATGCTGGGCATAGCGGCGTTTCAGATCAGCAGGCAGTACGTGAGGACGCGCCCACCAGGACAAGGGTCCTCGTAAAGCAGACAGGCAAATCCGATCGAAAGCTTTGAGATCGGCCATCGGGTAATCAGATAAGCGTCGGCAGACAGTTCACGCCCATCCCGGCGCGAACGCTCGTCTAGTGACCTTCGCTTTCCTGCAGGGCCTGATCGATGTCTTCTTTTTGCTGCATGACCGTGCCCTCCACTGCCCGCGCCTTATCCAGCGTTCCAACCGTCTCACCGAACGCGGTTTCTTCGATTGGAGGCGATTGAGATTCTTCAGGTGTTTCGCTGGCTCCGCAGCCGGTCATCGTCAGGATGACCAAGAAAGACATCGCAAGTGCGCGGACCGTATGCATGCTCAATCCTCTGGTGGCCAGAGCCGATCATACCGTTCTTTTCAAAAAACAAACCGTGACTCGGATGAGCTCGACAGCCTTTCGAGGAAA
This sequence comes from Steroidobacter sp., assembly GCA_025929585.1. GTDB lineage: Bacteria > Pseudomonadota > Gammaproteobacteria > Steroidobacterales > Steroidobacteraceae > Steroidobacter. The sequence goes on along the minus strand of JAICPY010000042.1, from coordinate 24,085 downwards.
TGATCCAGCAGGTCACAGATCTCGCCGATGTTCGCCGTGAGACGATGATCGGAGTCGAGAACGTGCAGTTGCGACTTATATAACTTCGCGAATCGAATGCTGTTGTCCACCGGGACGATATCGTCGTTCCACCCGTGCACGATCGATATCGGGCACTTCGCAGGCACCGGCGTGTATTGCTCGTATCCGGGCATGAAGAACGCAGGCGCAAGCAAGAACATCGCGCGAACTGGCACCTGCATCGACGCTGCGGCCGAGACGTATCCTCCCATGCTCGAACCGACGAGGATTGGCGCCTCACTTAGTGTCCCGCAGAGCTCGAGCAACTTGCGTACGCGCGCCAGTGGATCATCGATCCCCCGATAATCGACAGATTCGACTTGCAACCCGTGCCGTCGCGCGACCTCCGCCATGGCAGTAATCTTACCGCCCCAAGGTTCGCTGTCCTTGCCGTGGGAGAAGATGATGATGGGCATGCGTGTTGAGGTGTAGAGGTGTGGACGTGCGGAGGTGCGAAGGTCAGAAAGGATACAGGCTCGGTCTGACATCTACACGTCTGCACCTCTACACGTCCTCATCGATTGGATCGTGCGCTTCCGCTGTCGCTTTCAGTGACGCAAAATCGAAGCTCTGCGCATCCGCCAGATGCGACGCCACCACATTGCACATGCTCGAGAAAATTGTCTCGGTGCGACCGGGGTGTTGCTTTTCCCATTCGTGCAGCATCTTCTTGATTTCCATGCGCTGCATATTTTCCTGCGAGCCGCAGAGCGAACACGGGATGAGCGGAAATTCGCGGGCGCGCGCGTAGCGCTCGATCTCCTGCTCGCCAACATAGGCAAGTGGACGGATGACGATGTGGCGGCCATCCTCGGATTTCAGTTTCGGCGGCATCGCCTTGAGCTTGCCACCGAAGAACATGTTCAAGAATAGCGTTTCGATGATGTCGTCTCGATGATGGCCGAGTGCAATCTTCGTGATGCCGTTCTCGGCCGCATAGCGATACAGCGCTCCACGGCGCATGCGGGAACACAAGCCGCACATCGTCTTGCCTTCCGGGATGACTCGCTTTACGACGCTGTACGTGTCCTGCTCGATGATCTGAAATGGCACCCCGAGCGCAGTCAAATACTCGGGAAGGATGTGCTCAGGAAACCCCGGTTGCTTCTGGTCTAGATTGACAGCAACAAGCTCAAATTTGATCGGCGCGCTTCGCTGCAAGGACATCAAGATGTCGAGAAGCGTGTAGGAATCCTTGCCGCCCGATAGACACACCATCACACGATCGCCGTCCTCGATCATGCGGAAATCTTCGATCGCCTTGCCGACAAGCCCACGCAGGCGTGCTTGCAGCCGCCTGAAGTTATTGGAGAGAGGGATGGGGATGGCGGACATAGGATAGAAGGCGATAGGGGATAGGGGATTGGCGATAGGGTGGCGATAGTGAATAGAGATTAGCCAGTGAGCAAGCGAGTAAGTGCGCGATTAGACTTTCCGACTCTTCCTATCCCCTATCGCCGTCTAGTCCGCAAGATACTTCCCCTCCGCATACCGCACCCAGGCCGCGGCGCTTAGGGGTTTGCCTGTGGCGTTCTGGATGAGCTCGGGGGTGCTCAACATTGCGCCGTGGCGGTAGATGTTCTGGCGTAGCCAGTCGAACAAGCCGGCGAAATGTCCAGCCGCAATCTCCTCATCTAGCTCCGGTCGGTCGCTGCGCAGGCTTTCGTAGAGCTGGGCTGCGATGACAGCGCCGATCGAATAGGAAGGGAAATAACCAAAGGATCCGACTGCCCAGTGCACGTCTTGTAAGCAGCCTTCCGCATCGTTCGAGGGCCGCACGCCGAGGCGGTCGTGAATGCGAGAGTTCCAAGCTTCAGGGAGGTCCTTGATCTTCAATTCACCCAACAAGAGCTCCTTCTCCAGTTCGTGCCGCAAGATGATATGCATCGTGTAGGTGATCTCATCGGCATCGACTCGAATCAGGCTGCGTCGAACGCGCGTGAGCACTCGATAGAGGTTCTCGACCTCCCATTCGGGCCCGCTGACACCACCGATCTTCTCGAGCAGCGGACGCAGATAGCGCAGGAAAGGCCGATTGCGACAGATGAACATCTCCAACAGCAGGGACTGACTCTCCTGCACTGCCATTCCCCGGTCGCGTCCAACAGGCTGGCCTCGCCAAGCCTCGGGCAAACCGAGGTCGTACATCGCATGTCCGGTTTCATGGAGCACCCCCATCAGTCCGCTGAGTGGGTCTGTCGGTATAAAACGCGTGGTGATCCGAATGTCGCCCGGGGCTCCGCCGGTGAAGGGGTGTTCGCTTTCATCGATCCGGCCTCGGTCGAAAGGAAAGCCGATCGTTTTCATGATGTCCACTGCGATCTGCCGCTGCTTCGACGGCGTAATGCGCCCCGACAAATCCAGAGGCGGGCGCGCGGCTTGGCCATCGATGACGTCCTGAATCAATCCAGGAAGACGCCGGCCAAGTGTCGTGAAGATCGAGTCGATCTCTTTGGTGGTGAGTCCCGGACTGAACTCATCGATGAGCGCGTCATAGGGCGTCAAGTTCAAGGCTTTTCCCAGAAATGAAGCCTTGTTGCGTGTCAGGTTGACGACCTCTTCGAGATGAGGCGCGAACAGCGAGAAATCGCTTTTCTGTTTGGCTTCCAGCCAGCGAACTTCTGCGCGAGAAGTCGCCTTTGCAAGCCGGGAAACCAGATTGTGCGGAGTCGCGATCGCGTGGTCGCGCTCGCGGCGCATTTCTCGAAGGTTCGCGACCTGCCAATCCTCCAATCCCTGGGCATTCGCATCGGCTCGGTCCAGCAACCGAGACACGCGAGGCGACGTCACTAGCGCGTGCGCCTCCGTCTCGAGCGCCGCGAGCTGCTCGCCTCGAAGGTCCGAGCTGCCGCGCGGCATCATCACGGCCGAGTCCCATCGCAGAATCGACGCCGCGGTGCGAAAAGCGTGCACGCGGCGAAATTCTTGCTCGAGTTGCTGGTATGGGCTTTGGGCCATCTTGTTGCCGTCGTCGACTAAACATCGATTCTAACGGGCCGACCGCACGGTTCGTCGGCGAAAGCCGCAGCCACCGCGGAGAACGTTAAGAAATACTTTACTTCGGCCACGCCATTACTGGGCCTCGACCGCGTTTGTAGGCGTTTTTCTTTCGGCTGTCAGTTTAGCGATTAGACCTTCAGTCGGGGCCAAACTAGCTCGAGACCTGATCCGAAGCGGTCGCCGCCTTGTCGCGAAGTGCGTCAATGAGCTTGGCGATGTGCTCCGGTGAGTGGGTATTTCGGGCAACCAGGCTATACACAACCGGCACGACGTAGAGCGTCAGCAACATGGAGAAGGTCACCCCGTAGACCACTACGGATCCGATTGCTTGGCGACTCTCTGCGCCCGCGCCCGTCGCGATCAGCAAGGGCACCGCGCCGAAGACCGTGCAAAGGCTCGTCATCAGCACCGGACGCAACCGGATGGTCGAGGCTTCAACGATGGCCTGCTCGAACTCCACTCCGCGATCGCGCAACTGGTTCGCGAATTCCACGATCAAGATGCCGTTCTTCGCGGCGAGGCCAATCAGCATGATGCAGCCGATCTGACTGAAGACGTTGATCGATCCACCGGTCGCGAGGAGTCCAAGCAACGCTCCCGCCACCGCGAGCGGCACGGTCATCATGATGATGATCGGATGGCGGAAGCTTTCGAACTGCGCAGCCAACACCAAAAATACGATGGCCAAGGCAAGCAGAAACGTCACGTACAAAGCACTGCCCGAACGTTTGAACTCGCGCGATTCACCGTCGTAGTTGATCTGCGCATGCGAAGGCAACTGCGTGCGAACCAGCTCTTCGAAATAGTCGAGTGCCTCACCGAGCGAGTAACCAGGATTCAGGTTCGCCGATATCGTAATCGAACGCAGCCGGTCGAAACGCTTCAACTCTCGCGCTCCGGCCATTTCCGAGAGAGTAACCAGATTCGATAAGGGCACCAGCGCATCGGTAGTCGTCGAACGCACATAGATGTTGTTGAGGTCGTTCGGCGTCGCTCGATCTTGCTCGCGCGCCTGCAAGATGACGTTATATTCCTCGCCTCGATCCAAGAACGTCGTCACGATACGCGAGCCCATCATCGTTTCGAGGGTACGGCCGACCGCGGTGAGCGACACGCCAAGATCGGCAGAACGATTGCGATCGACAGTGACGTTCAGCTGTGGCTTACGCGAGTAGTAGTCCGAGTCGATATTGATGAGGCCGGGATTCTCCGCGGCCTTGGCAATCAAGATATCGCGCCATTGCGCCAGCTCTTCGTAATCGCCACCGCCAAGCACGAGTTGCACAGGCGCGCCACCGCCGCGGATGCCCATGCCACCTGGTGTGCCCACGACAATACGAACCGGCAGATCTTGCAGTTTGGTGCGCAAACGTCCTGCAATCTGCTGCGCAGATTCTTCCCGTTCATCCCACGAGCTCAAGACCATGAATACGCGCCCGACGTTCACGTCACCGCCGCCGCCAAATGTTCCGGCGCGCGTCAGCGCTCGTCTAACGTTGCCGGCTTGCATTTCTTCGAGGACCACACCTTCGACTGCTCGAAGGTACTGCTCTAGGTATTGGAGGCTCGCCCCTTCCGGCGCGGACAACACGATCCAAACTCGCTGGCGATCTTCCGACGGTGCGTATTCGGAAGGCAGATGAGCAAACAAGACGGCGGCGAACACTAGCGTACCTGCACCGGCCGTCATCACAACGAGACGCAAGGCTAGCGCGCGACGCACCGAGCGCTCATAGAGCTGCGAAAGCCAGCGAAAGAAGCGATCGACTGCATCGGCGACACGTCCGCGAATGATGCCGCGCGCGAAGATCTTCGAGCTCAGCATCGGCACGAGCGTCAAGGAGATGAGCGCGGAGATTCCGATCGCAGCGGCTATCGATATGCCGAACTCGCCAAATAAGCGGCCGACGTTGCCGGGGATGAACGAGATGGGAATAAAGACGGCGATAAGAACGAGCGTCGTCGCAATCACGGCGAATCCGATCTCGCGACTTCCATCCACGGCTGCAAGCAACGGCGGTTGTCCAAGCTCAATACGCCGCACGATGTTCTCGAGCACGACGATCGCATCGTCCACCACGAGACCAATCGCCAGCACTGCGCCGAGCAGAGTCAGCACGTTGATCGAAAATCCAGCGATCGCCATCACGATGCTCGCAGCGACTATCGATACGGGAATCGTCAACGCCGGAATGATCGTGGCGCGAACCGTTCCCAAGAACAGATAGATCACGATGAGAACGAGCAGCAACGCGACTACTAATGCATGTACGACTTCGTTGAGCGACTCTTGCACAAATACAGAGTCATCAACGTTGATGTCCAGATGCATGTCATCAGGTAAGGTCTCCTGAATGCGCGCGAGCTCGACCTGCACACCTTCGGAGACTTCCAGCACGTTGGCGGTGGATTGCGGCACGATGCCGAGGCTGATTCCAGACTTGCCATCGGTGCGCGATATGGTTCGCAGATCTTCGGCCGCGAGCTCTACATCGGCGACTTCACCCAAACGTACGAGATAACCAGCGGCACCTCGTCCAACGACAAGCTGGCGAAAATCCTCGGGCGCACGCAAGCCGGTATCGGTTCGCAACGTGAATTCACGATCGACCGATTCGATGCGTCCCGCCGGCAGTTCGACGTTCTCCGCGCGAAGCGCGTTCTCCACGTCTTGTACCGTGAGTTGCCTAGCCGCGAGCGCCTGGCGATCGAGCCAAATGCGCATCGCATAACGACGCTCGCCGCCGATGCGAACTTGTGCGACGCCTGCGACGACTGAGAACCGATCCGCCAGGTAGCGGTCCGCATAGTCGGACAATTCCAGCGGGGTGCGCCGATCGCTGGAAACGTTGAGCCACATGACTGGCTCGGCAGTGGAATCGACTTTGGCGATCTCGGGCGGCTCAGCCTCTTCAGGCAGATCGTTGATTACGCGCGCGACGCGATCGCGAATGTCGTTCGCAGCAGCATCGATGTCCCGATCGAGACTGAACTCGACGGTGACACGCGAGCGCTCGTCTTGGCTCGATGAGGTCATCTTCTCGATGCCCTCGATACCCGAGATCCGATTCTCGATCGCTTGCGTGATCTTCGATTCGACGACCGAAGCGGAGGCGCCACGATACAACGTATCGATACTCACAATCGGAGGCTGGACGTTCGGCACTTCACGTACCGACAAGCGCGCCATCGCCATCAGGCCGATGATGGTCAGCAATAAGCTAATCACCATCGCGAAGACGGGTCGGCGGACCGAAATGTCCGAGAGAATCACGTTGCTTCGCTCGCGGCGGCCGAATTCGTGCGCGAAATCACCTGCTCGCGGACCGGCAACCCATCGCGAATGTTCAACGTGCCATCGACGATCACTTGATCGGTTGTCGTGATGCCTTCCAGCACTTCGACTTCGCCTGGACGACGCCGGCCGATCGAAACTTCACGCTTGACTGCTCGAGCGTCTTCGACGAGGAAGACGAAGTGCCGCTCATTCTCGGGAACGATTGCGCGTTCGGGAATCATCAATGCGTCACGCGCCGAGCGGACGAGCTTCACCGTCATGAACATGCCCGGTCGCAGGTGTCCTTGCGGATTATCGAACAACGCGCGAATCGTAATCGAGCGTGTGGAAGGATCGACCCGTGTGCCGATGCTCAAGACGCGGCCTGAAAACTGCGAATCTGGATAGGCATTACTATTCGCCATAACCGGCAGCTCCGGCTTCAATGTCGCGAGGAATACCTCCGGCACCGAGAAATCCAACTTCACCACACTCAAGTCATCGAGCGTGGTAATCACTTCGCCCGGACTGACCAAGCCGCCGAGACTGACGTTGCGCAACCCAACACGTCCCGCGAAGGGAGCCGCGATCAACCGATCGTTCAGTCGAGAACGAGCTGCGGCAACACGCGCCTCATTCGCAAGCAATGTGGCCTGCAGCTGCTCCAGCTGCGCTTGCGACAATGCGTGCGTTTGAAAAAGTTCTTGGCTGCGGTTGTATTGGCTGCGGCTGTCTGAATACGCAGCTTCGGCTGCGGCGAGATCCGCGCGAGCTTCCGCATTGTCGAGCTCTACGAGTAGTTGGCCTTTGCGAACCTGCTGACCTTCCTTGAAGTGAATCGCGGCGATTCGATCTGCGACCTTGGCAGTGATATCGACGGATTCGTTCGCTCTGACGGTGCCGAGCGCCTCGACTTCTTGCGCGAACCGCTTCAGTTGCGGACTTTGAGTGATCACAGATACCGCTGGTGGGTCGGCAGTGCGCGCGAAAGTATCCGCGCTTCCATTGGAGCCATTCGCTTCAGAGCCAAACCATAGCCAAAGTACCGCGGCAGCGACGATTAGCGCCGCAAGGCCGATGGCGATGCCGCGGCGGTTAACGTATTCAGGCACGAGTCACCGAAATCGAACAAGGGAGACCGGCACAGCAGCATCCGCGAAGAACCGCGGAATCTAGAGCTGCGAAAGGAAAATTCGAAGCGGAGCTACCGTAGCGGCAGCGCGCGCGGATTCCTGTAAAGAATCGTAAAAGCGCGCGCCAATTCCGCCCGATTACAGAGGTTCGGCATCTGTGGAGTCAGAGATCCCCTCAAACAAAGGCGTCGTCAGGTAGCGTTCCCCTGTATCGGGAAGCATGGCGAGGATCACCGAACCTTCTTGTGCCTTCTGGGCCACTTTCAATGCAGCGGCGAATGTTGCACCGGAAGAGATACCGCAGAAAATGCCCTCCTTGCTCGCGAGGGACCGCGACGTCTGAATTGCCTCTTCATCACCCACTTGTACGACTTCATCCGCGATGGTGCGACTGAGCACCGCTGGAAGGAAGTCAGGCGTCCAGCCTTGGATCTTGTGTGGCTTGAATTCCGCTCCGGTCAGCAAGGATGCGCTCGCTGGCTCAGCAGCAATGACGCGCACATCGGGCCGGGCTTTCTTGATCATTTCCCCGGCGCCGGTCAGCGTGCCGCCAGTGCCCCAACCGGTCACCCAAAAGTCGAATCGCTTGCCGGCGAAATCGCTCAGTATCTCAGGGCCTGTCGTGTTGCGGTGATACTCCGGATTGGCCGGGTTCTCGAACTGCCGTGCCAGAAACCAGCCGTTCTTTTTCGCTAGCTCCTCGGCTTTACGCACCATTCCGGTTCCTCGCTCCGCTGCCGGCGTCAGAATCACCTTCGCGCCCAGCATACGCATGATCTTGCGTCGCTCGACCGAGAATGTCTCCGCCATGCAGGCAACAAATGGATAGCCTTTCGCCGCACACACCATCGCGAGCGCGATGCCGGTATTGCCCGAGGTCGCCTCGACAACTGTCTGGCCCGGCTTCAGCGTGCCACGACGCTCTGCATCTTCGATGATCGCAATGGCCAAGCGATCCTTCACCGAAGCCAACGGATTGAAGAACTCACACTTCACGTACATGGTCGTGTGCGCGGGCGCGAGCCGGTTGATGCGCACGATGGGCGTGCGGCCGATGGTGCCAAGAATATTGTCGTAAATCATAAGGAGGTGATCGGTGACTGGCGGACGGTGGTAGAGGACATCAAAGAGTGCGCGAGGCCATGCAGATCAGTCAACTGCCTAATCGGTGTCCTTTTGGACGATGGTCCGGGAGAGAAGACCAGCGTCGTGACTCACGGGTAGAAAGATAATCAGATTCAAGCCGGCCTCAACCCTTCAACTTCGCAAGCCGCCCTCTTCTACCCGCCACCCGAGAGTCACGAACCACGCGCCGACAGATCCACGGGCATTTTTTTCCTATGTTGCACCGCCAAAACTACGTCGCTACAGTAGCCATCGCTCGTCGTTAGAAGCGGTTAGCGGTTAGCGGTTAGTTCAGAATCGCGAGGCGTAAGCCACGCTGAATCGACACGCAACTGAGGACGAGCAAGAGCGGATAAGTTCGGGCGAAGAACGCGTGCGCGTTTGGCTACTCAATCGCGGCGGCCATCTCTGAACTAACCGCTAACCGCTAACCGCTAACCGCTTCCTTTTTCCTCCCATGGAACGCGTCATCAAGAAATACGCCAATCGCCGGCTCTATGATGCTTCGCAGAGCAAGCACATCACGCTGGATGACATCCGGGCGATGATTGTCGCTGGCGAGCGAATCAGGATCGTCGAAGACAAGACGAACGAAGACATCACTCGGCTCATTCTCTTGCAGGTCATCGCGGATCAAGAGCAGTTCGGCCGACCCATCCTTTCGACTTCCTTGCTGGAAACCTTGATTCGCTTCTATGGCAACTCCCTACAGGCCTTCTTGAGTAGCTATCTGGAAAAAAGCGTCGAGACGTTCATCGATCAGCAAGAAGTCGTCCATGCACAACTGGCGCGCATGATGAGCACCGAACCTCTGGGAGCGATGTCGGAAATGACGCGGCAGAATTCGGAGCTGTCGTCCCGGATGCAAGCATCCATGCTCGAGACTTTCACGACGGACAAAGAGAAGGGGAAGACGGAATGAGGCGCCAGAGTCCGCAGGTAAGAACGGCAGGGCCAGGGCCCTTGTCTTGCTGTGGACTGCGACCGAACGGGAACCCTACGGGGTGGACTGTGGACTAAAGCGACTAAGCACACTCCATGCGTATCTGTTTCGTTGCCTCGGAAGTTGCACCCTTCGCCAAGACCGGCGGGCTTGCGGACGTCGCGGGTGTTCTGCCGAAACATCTGCACGCCTTGGGTCATGACGTGCGCGTGTTCATGCCTTTGTATTCGAGTATCGGTAGCGCGGCGGCGAATGCGAATAAAGTCGACGCCGTCCAAGGCGTCCCACTGCATCTTGGCCCCCACTTTTATCGTTTTTCAATCATTGAATCGCGTCTACCCGATTCGAGCGTTCCGTTGTACTTCGTGCATTGCCCGGAAGCGTACGACCGACCCTCGATCTATACGCAAGGTCCCGATGAGCATCTGCGATTCTTGGTTCTCCAGCGCGCTGTTCTCGAGACGTGTCAACGGCTCGCCTTCGCACCCGACATCGTTCATTGCAACGACTGGCACACGGGCTTGATCCCCGTGATGCTGAAATCACTCTATGCGTGGGATCGCTTGTTCTCAGGCGCGCGCTCCGTCATGTCGATCCACAACATCGGCTATCAAGGGGTGTTCCCTCCCCACACAGTGTTCGATGTCGGCGGCGAGGTGCGGCACTTGCTTTCGCCTTTCACAGTCGCCGGCGGCAGCATCAATTGGTTGCGCGAAGGTGTACGTAATGCGCATCGAGTGACGACCGTCAGCCCAACGTACGCTCAGGAGATCTGCACGCCGCTCGGAGGACACGGATTGGATGCTGATTTGCTCGCGCGTGGTGACGGCGTGGTTGGAATTCTCAATGGCGTCGACTATCGCGAATGGAATCCTGCGACGGATCGTTATCTAAAGCATCACTTCTCGCCTGAGGATCTTTCCGGGAAGGCGGCGACCAAGCGTGGTCTGCTCGATTGGCTCAATTTGACGGCAGCAGATACCGCACCGCTGATCGGTTTGGTGTCTCGGTTGACCGTGCAGAAAGGATTCGATCTGCTCTTCGACACCTTGCCGGAGATCTTGGCGACACGCGACGTGTCTTTTGTCGCGCTCGGTAGCGGGGAACCGCATTACGAGAGTTTCTTCACCGCCTTACAGCGTCGATTTCGCGACCGCGTCGTGTTTCATCGGGGTTATCACGATGAGCTCTCGCATCTCATCGAGGCAGCGAGCGACATGTTCCTCATGCCGTCCATGTACGAGCCGTGCGGCTTGAACCAGATGTACAGCCTGAAGTACGGCACCATTCCCATCGTCCGAAGGACGGGCGGCCTAGCCGATTCAGTTCAAATGTGGGATCCAACCACTCGCCAAGGCACCGGCATCGTCTTCAACGACTTCGACATCCATGGTATGCGCTGGGCCATCCACACCGCCCTCGACCTTTACAAAGATCACGACGCGTGGACGCAGATGATCCGCAATGCAATGGCGCAAGATTTCTCTTGGGAGAAGCAGGCGCGGCAGTATGTGGGGATGTATGAAGCTCTGCGCGCGTGAATGGGTTTGGATGTGTAAGGTGGACGGGTCAGAAAATACAGCAGACCTTCGTTCGATCTGACCTCTACACGTTACACCTCTAGACCTCGTTTACCTTCATCTCACCATCGCCAAATCCACCACCCCGCTTTCGCGAAACGGGATTTTCTTCAGCATCCCGATATCGGTGAGCACCTTTCCTTCGATCACGTAATCGACTTTTTGCTTGCCATTCAGGCGCGAAAGCAGGCGGCCGATGCTGCTGACGAAGTTGGTACGCACGGTGAGGTCGAATTCGGTTTCGCCTTGTGCGGGGACGACAAATGGTTTCTCGCTCAAGCCTTCGGCGAAGCTATCTCCCTCGAGGAACAATTGATAGTCGATGCCGCGCACCGGCAGTTCGCGATCGTTCGGATTTTGAACGTGCAGTCGAACCAGAAAGGTTTGGCTGAACATATCGCCTGAGGTCATCGCGGCGCTCACGAGCATCAGTCGCGGCGCTTCGAGTTTGGGGACAAAGGCACTGCAACCCGAAAGGGATGCCAGCAACAGCACAAGCGCTAGGCGCCCGCGGAACTCTCTCATTTGATACCTCTTACTCGCGAGATGTGGCCAGCGAGGTGGCGAGCGATTCTTCGACCAGCCCGCTACCGACAAGATCATGGGCTTCTGTCCGGCTCACCAGGCTCTGGACATCTTACTACTCCCTCAAACGGGAGAGCATCTCGCGAGTCACGAGAACGACGCCTTTCTCGGAGATATAGAAGCGTCTGGCATCTTCTTCTCGATTGACGCCGATCTGCATTCCCGAGGGGACGACACCTGCAGTGTCGATGATGGCGCGCTTGATGACGCACCCCGAGCCGATTCGCACATCCGGGAAGATGACCGAACGCTCGACATAGCTGCCTTCATCCACGCGGACGTTTGAGAACAGCAGCGATTGATTCACATGTGCGCCTGAAATGATGCAGCCGCCCGATACGACCGCGTTAACGGCCATGCCGCGCCGCCCGTCCTCATCGAGAACGAACTTCGCCGGTGGGTACTGTCGCTGATACGTCCAAATCGGCCATTGCTCGTCATATATGTTGAGCTCTGGATTGACATGCACCAACTCCATGTTCGCATCGTAGAACGCATCGACGGTTCCCACATCGCGCCAATAATGCTGCACGCGGGTCTGCACATCGGTAAATGGATAGGCAAACACTTTCAGAGAGCTCAGTGCCTCGGGAATGATGTTCCGGCCGAAATCATGCGAGGTATCGGGCCGCTGCGCCTGTTCCTCCAACAGCCGATAGAGCAAACTTGCTTTGAAGACGTAAATGCCCATCGATCCCAGTGCGTATTGTTCGCGCCCCGGAATGCCTTCGGGCTCCTTGGGCTTCTCGGAGAACTTGGTGATGCGATAGCTGGTGTCGACACTCATTACGCCGAAGCCAGTTGCCTGCTCGCGCGGCACTTCCACGACGCCGACGGTGATGTCGGCCTTCTTCTCGACGTGCGATGCGAGCATCGGGCCGTAGTCCATCTTGTAGATGTGATCGCCGGCCAACACCAGAATATGCCGCGGATGATGCAGCTTGATGATTTCGAGGTTTTGGTACAGCGAGTCCGCCGTTCCTCTATACCAAAAGTTTCCGAGCTGCTGCTGCGCTGGGATGATCTCGATGAATTCGCCCAACTCGCCGCGCAAGTAACCCCAGCCGCGCTGAATGTGCTGAATCAGCGAGTGTGCCTTGTACTGCGTCATCACCTGGATGCGGCGAATGCCGGAATTTACGCAGTTCGAGAGCACGAAATCGATGATTCGAAACTTACCGCCGAAGGGTGTCGCCGGCTTACAGCGAAAATCCGTCAGATGCTTCAGCCGTTCACCTCGCCCGCCCGCCATTACGACCGCCAGAGTGTTCCGCGTCAGACGGCTGACATACCGGCGAGCCGCGGCTTGGCGCTGCGTAAGCAGCTGGCTTGAGTGTTCTTCGGGTGAGCCGGGCGGTACTCTATCCTGCATGTGGTGATCTCTCGCGCTGCGCTCCAACGCCTAATAGGACACATATTAGCCGACATGCGAGGGCTCGGGGCGACACTGCTCGTCGTCCAAGGAGCGCTTGCCTGTTCCAGGACCACTCGGCATCCTCCAGAACGCCGACCGCCTAGTGTGGTTCCTCAAAGCTATCGTGAAAACATACCGAGTGATGATCTTTCGGAATTTGGCCTGGACCTCAGCCGTTCTGAGCGCCCTACTGTCTAGCGCGTGTGGGGCGGAGCTACCGAAGGACACGCAAGCTCAGACGCAAACTTCGGCCGGCTGTCTACCGACCGGAGACGCTTATCTGCGTGCACGAATCTCCGGAGCAATCAGCGCGGAGCTCGACTGGGGGGATGAAGGCACGGAATGCGTCGGGGCCGTGCGGCCAACCGATGGCGGTGTACGAATGCGATTCAGTCGTACCGACAGCTCTCCTGAGAACAAGATAGTTCTGGTCTTTGGCATAGCGGCGCTACGCGAGGGAATCTCCGCAAAGTCCTTGCCGGTCAATGTGACCGTGATCCGCGAAGGTAAAGGCGAGTTCTATAGCACTCAGGGCGATGACAAGTGCATGCTGGATGAAGTAACCCAGCAGGCGCTCGTCGGTATTCCGTTCAAATCACGGTCGTATCGTGTCATCGCTCGAGGATACTGCACGGAACCGGCTCGCGCCGTGAGGGGCGAAGGGGCCGTGTTATTGTCGCGATTCGATTTTGCCGGTCGTGTTGATTTCGAATCTGAAGAAACTGCGGAAGACGACATTGTGGTGGCTCGAGAATGAACTCGCTTGTATTTCCTTTCCGCCTTCTACTGTGCGTCGGTTTTGCGCTCGTGGCGCGGCTCGCCATCGCCGATACTGCGCAATTAGACCAGGCGTTCTCCACCACCGATTTGCAGATCGCAACCCCCGACGCGCGGCTGCATCGTTTCCGGGTATGGGTCGCCGAGGACGATCAGCAACGTCAAAGAGGACTGATGTTCGTCAAACACCTGGAGGACGACCAGGGGATGCTGTTTGTCTATCCTGAGACTCAAATCATCACGATGTGGATGAAGAATACCTACCTCTCGCTGGACATGGTGTTCATCGGCCCGGATGGACGCGTAGTGCACGTCGCGAAGGACACGAAACCGATGTCGCTGGAGACAATCGATTCAAAGAAGCCCGCGTCCGCGGTGCTCGAGCTCAAAGCGGGAATGGCGGAAAGACTGAGAATTGGGCCCGGAGCACAGGTTATGGCGGGCAAACAGTGATGAGGTGATAAGGTGATGAAGTGATAACGACAGAGCGGGACGCAACCTTCCGAGCTCTGTCGTTATCACCTCCTCACCTCATCACTTTCTCTCTCCCTCCGGGACCGCATCGAACGCGATTGTCGTGCGAGGCTCGGGGCCGTGGATGGCGGTCGTGCCATGCCACATGTAGGAAGGAAACAAAACGAGCCGGCCGGAACGCGGCTGTAATTGGTGCTCGGGCGAGCAGCCTGGAATCGGCAACTTCGGCTCGCCAAATTTGATCCACCCGGAAGCCGCCGCCGCATCCTGCGTTTCAGCAGGCACGCCAACGTAATATGCCGAGCTGATCCAACCCTGCGGGTGGATGTGATTGACGTGAAATCCCTCCTTGCGCAGCTGCACCGACCAACACTTATCGATGCGCGGGCGGCTTCGATTTCGCGATGCAAGCGGATGCGTTTCGCTGGATTCAAGCGCCGCGGCGTAGTCGGCTAACGGCTCCTCGAACTGCTTCAGAATCGCTTTGATCAACGGGTCCGAATCCGCCAGCAAGCTGCGCGCAGTCTGGCTGCCGTGCCGCAAACTTTGATCCAATGGATGCTTCGCAAAGCGGTGCCTTGCGTTCAGGACGACTTCCAGCTCGGCGTTGAATTCGGAGATCGAATTCCAGCCCTTCGGCGGCTGCACGTCGTAAGAGCGAACCAACGCATCGTAGTCATAAAGCTCTTCATACAGCGAATCTCCGAGCAGACGCGCGGCCGTCGCTTCATAAGCAATCCATCGCTGCTCGAGCGGATCTCGAGATCGGAATTTGCGAATCCAAGCGAGCGCCTCTTCGGGCCGAGCTCGCAGCAATTGGACCGATATCAAGTTTTCGACGATGGCCGGATGATCTGGAGCGCCAGCGGCGGCGAGCCGGGCCTGCGTCTCTGCTTCCTCGATCCGTCCGCTTTGCATCAGGAGCGATGACAAGGCCGAATGCAGCATCGGCGCGTTTCCCCAACGCACGATGATTGCGCGGAGCGCCTCTTCGGCGCGCGCAATGTCACCGGCATCGCGCATCAGCTCTACGAACAGCATGTGTAGGCCGATAGCGTCGGGGTGCTGCGCCAGAGCCTTCAACAGCTCGCCCGCGAACTGCGCATGGCCCGTCATGAAGCGCAGGCGTGCGAGGCTTCTGTGTGCATCGACATCCTGCGGCTGCAAGCCGATGGCCGCCAGATACTCACGCTCTGCGTCTTCTAGTCGATATAACTTCAGGAACGCATGGCCGCGGTTCAACGCGGCCTCACGTGTCATCAACCCGAGCGCGTGCGCGCGATCCAATTCTGCGAGCGCATCCTCGGCCCGATCCATCTCGGCAAGCAACGCGCCCAAATTGTGGTGCGCGGCGGCATACTGAGGCTGAAGCGCAACGGCGCGGCGATATGCGTCTTCCGCTTCGTTCAAGCGAGCCTGTCCGCGCAGCGCACTCGCGAGCGTCGACCAGGCTTGCGCATCCTTTGGCCGTAAACGGATCAGAATCCGGCACTGAGTTTCGGCTTGCGTGAACTTCTCAAGATCATTGAGCGCACGCGCCAGCCCCAGATGCGCCAGAGCGTGACGCGGGTCCAAACCGACGGCGATTCGATATACCTCGCAAGCCTCCTGCGATCTCTTTTGAGCATGTAGAAGGTTGCCCAGATTACCGTGAAAGTCGGCACGCTTTGGCTGCAGCTGGATGCTCTGACGCATGAGCATCTCGGCATCTGCAGGGCTCCCCGCTTGTTTGCGCACCAAGCCGAGCAGATGCAGTGCATCCGCGTGCAGCGGAGCTCGTGCAAGCACGGATCGACACAACATTTCCGCTTCGGCGATGCGCTTGTCCTGGAGCAAGCGAGCCGCTTGTTGCAACTGCTGCTCCAGCTCGTTCATTTCGCGCGCAGCCAACCAGTGATGCTGTAACGAATTCCCTGAGCAAAGGGCGTCACGTAACTGACGGTGTGCGGCTGCGGGACCTTGAACAGATTCAGAGCATTGAATACGGGTGTATAGCCTTCGGCCACATGCCCGTCCGCATCCAGGAAGTTGAGAATTCCGCCCCAGTCTGCGTGCCACCGAGGCGTCAGGTTCAGCACATACGCAGCGATCCGCTCCTTGCCCGTGGCGGAGTCATCATGCTGAGTCAAGAAATGCCCCGGTCGATACGCGGTTGCCTGCGCATCGGCAAAAGCAATGTCGGCCCGTCCCGTTGCCCGCCGCGCGAAATTCAGGAAGCGCTCCGAATTCAAGAACTCGAACACACGCATCGCGTACAAATCCAGATTGCGCTGCAACGCATGCGCATCCGACAGAGGAAAGTTGTCGAACAGATACTGGAATCCCTGCTGCGCATTCGCATGCACTCGCTCGTGCAACATCACTTGCGTTGCTTCAGGAATCACCCTTATTTGTTCCTGCGCAAGGTCGAACGATTTCTCGCCATCGTTTAGATGCAGCTGCCAAGGTACTTCTTGCTGCAAGCTGCGATACGCTTCTTCGGCGCTTTGCGGATCGAGCGCAGGACAGATGTGCACACGCCCGACTCGAGCATACAGCTGTGCAATCTGGGCAAGGTTGGCTTCGCAAGCGAGGTGAATGGGCATGCGGAAAAGTGATGGGGTGATAAGTAATGAGGTGATAAGGCCAGAGTCGAGAGGCGGTGACGGAATGAGGAGCTACGAGTAGATTGCACCGGATGACGTACCTTGCCTCAAGGTGGCCGCGCTTTGTGGCTCTGTCGTCATCACTTTATCACCTCATCACGTCATCACTTTCACCGTAGTGAATCCAGCACCTCGTCACCCGTTCATCCATAGCCAAACTTTCCGCGTAGCGGCGCCGTGATGCTCTCGATGGCGGCGATGTCGCGGCCGGCGAGCTGAGTGCGCCAGCGGCCCACGCTCGCGGGATCTAGGCTTCCGACACGTAAAGCCGGATGCGGTTCATCCGAGGAATGCGCCACTAACCCGGCCGAGCTCTCTGCAATACTGGGATCGATTCTCGGAGTGTCAATGAACTTGGCAAGGCGATCCAAGCAGCTTCCTGGATTCAAGCAGAGATCTTCGTAGCGTACCCAGAGCAAGCGGCCGGGCGCGTTCAAGGCCCCGACGCTGCGCGCAATCATTGAATTGAACTCCACCCAGAACCGCGCCCCGGATTGCACGTCTTGCGTATAAGGGAGCGGGCGACCATCGCGGGGATTTCGCCACTGGCATCGCAGTAACGAAAGCGCGACATCACGGGGATCGCGAACCATCAGGACGAACTTCGCCGCGGGGAACAATTTCCCGAACACCTCCAAAGAAATCGCGGCGGCAAACGATTGTAAAACGAAACTCGGTTTGCGCATCTCGATGAGCCGGGGCGCAAACAGCTTCAAGATTGCGACCCGGAAAGCTTCGCGACTGGCTTCCCTGGAAACCCCGTAGTGCTTTTCGTGATTGAGGCCTAGCGTCGCGTCGAGGTCGCGCCACTGGTGCGCCATCGTCACGACGAAGGGCAGCTCGGGGCCACTTGCGAACCCGGAATTACTATCCAAGAGAGCACCGACCAGCCGCACCCCCGTTCGTAGCGCACCGCACACAATGAGTGGATCACGAAGCTCGATCGAGCTGGGCTGAGTTTCGATCGGTTTCATTTCAGCGCTCGTCATACCCAAGCTCGTGCAAGGTTGCGCCCGCCTCGGTCATTACGGCATCGAGCTCCGCCGGACTGAGCGTCGTTCTGCCGCGTCCCACTGAGGTGGTGAAGATCGAACGGCTGACAGCCTCGGCACTCCATTCCTCCGTACCACTCACATTGCGTTTGACCTGATGAAATCCCAGAACGACTGGGTCGAACGCTTCGCCGATAAACTCGAACATGGGCGTGAGTGTCTGCTGGGGAGCGCGCACCAAGTCCTCGTATCGAAGCTCATGGTAGACGCGAGATCGATCCGGATGATCGAGCATTTCGCGGCGGATCCGCATCGTATCCGCCCATTCCCGCGCTCGAAGTCGGGCCAACCCGACGCTATCCACGGACGAGCTTGATCGTTCCTTATCGCGCTCCAGACGCGACGCGACTACATCGCGCACATCGCGCAAGACATGAATCAACGGACTGTTCGGAAACAAGGCGTGCAGTTGCGGGAATACCAACACATTGGAAGGTGTCTTCTCAGCCACTCGAGCTTTGCCGCTCTTCGCCCAGGCAGGCGTGAGAAAGGACATGATTAGATCTGCGAATATCCTGCGCAGAGAGTCGCTAGGAACAGCGTAAGCGTCATTCAACAGCTGCCCGGAACGTTGATCGGCAGAAGACCAGAGGGTTGCGAGCGCATGAACGGCTCGAAGCTCAGTGCCGCAGAATATTTTGGGATGCGTATCCAACACGACACGCAGCAGCGTCGTTCCCGAGCGTGGCACGCCGCCTATGAAAATCGGATTACCTAGGTTCGCAGCAACCATGGGCGCAAGGCACCTTCGATGCGGGACCGTACCCCACAATGGTTTGAGTCTGCATCGTGAGCGAGTGAAAACATACGCTTTTCACAAGCGATGTTCGGAAAGTCCGTGGATGGACCTTTCGACACAACCTACCAAGATAAAAAAACGGCGGGTCAGATGACCCGCCGTTTACCCATTTCAGGGTCGACTTCGTTTATCGCCCAAAGGCATATGACAAGGCAACGAAGTAGCGCCGTCCTAGCACATCGTAAGTAGATGGATCGGTATTCGACTGAACATAGCTCGGATACAGAGGCGGATCCACGTCGGTCAGGTTCGTGACACCTGTCCGCACGACCAATCCGTCCAACATTCCCTGGCTGAAACCATAGCTCGCGGTGACGTCGAAGTAGTTCTCGGCGCCCACTTTGAACTCCGGCTCGCCTTCATCCTGCATGCTGTCGATGTATCTCCAGCGTGCGGAAATGTCGGCGCCTGCGATGCCGTATCGCAGCGTTGTGGTCCATTTCCATTCAGGATGGGCCGTGGCAACGTCGGTGCCGATCGTACCGCCGTAGATCGAGAACGGATCGCCAGGCAGCTCTTGAATGTCGAAGTTGTCGAGCCACGATGCAGCCCAGTTCAATCCGAAGCGGCCCGGACCTACGTCCAATCCCCAATCCACCTGCACGTCGATACCGCGGGTACGAATCGCACCGATATTGTTTTCAACTTCCGCAGCATCCGTGATTTCACCATTGAAGGTGTTGCGCGTGAAGAAGGCGCAGTAGAAGTTGTCGGTCGATAGCGTTGGGTTGTACGCAACGTCATAGCAACGGTCGACGAACGTTTCTGCAGAGACATCGTCGATGGCATCTTCGATCTCGATGTCATACCAATCGATCGACGCGCTGAGATCGCCGTTGGCAAGTTGCGGTCTGAACACCAGGCCGAAGGTGATCGTATCCGCGGTTTCTTCCTGCAGGTCCGGATTACCACCCGACAAACCTTCGACCTGCTGGTTCGCATAGTTGAAGTTGTCGATCAGTGAAGTGGGCAGGCCCTGCGCCAAGCACAGCTCACGGATCTGGGCGCCGTTCGGTCCAGTGCGCAGCGGGCTGGTCGCATTGCAAGGATCCGGTGGGTTGAAGCTCGGGAAGTTCGTCACCTGCGGCTGGAACAGTTCCTGAATGTTCGGCGCGCGTACCGCACGTTGATACGAACCGCGCACCAAGAATGATGAGACAGGTTCGTAGGTGAGCTCGCCCTTATACGAGTTCACTCCGCCAACGGTGGAGTAGTCCGCATACCGATAGCCGAGTCGGGCTTCGAGTTTATTCACCCCGGGCATATTGGCCAACAGCGGGATCGCCACTTCGGCATACAGTTCGGTGGAATCCGTCTCGCCAACCACGTCATCGGTCGCGTTGAAGCCGGTGACATCAGCACGAACGGGCAAGCCAAAGGCGCCAGTCGTCTCTGCGCGCAGACCCGCATCCGCGATGAAAGCCGCATCATCCTTTTTGTAGAACGCACCGAACGCCGTGAACACTTCACCCGCCGGCAAGTTGAACAGCGGACCACTCACAGTGGCTTCCGCAATCGTTTGCTTGACCTCTGTGGTATTGAGTGCATCGACCTTGATGTACTCAGCACACTCCGGCGAGATCGACCCGATGCCGAATGGGTTCAGACCGCCGCAGATAGAGGCGCCGCCATCGGCAGCAAACGTCAGCTCTTCAAATCGGGTGCGCGAAACGCTGCCTAACTGGACGTTGTCGAGGTTGACCTCGCCATACGAACCGTACACATCGTAGGTCCAGTTGCTTCCGAACAGCTCGCCTTTGATGCCAGCGGTGAGCTGATACACGTCATACGCATTGTTTTCGAATCGCGGACCCATCTCGCTCACACGCTTACCCAGGCTGATGGGTGCATTAGGGTCATCGCGCGAAGCCAGCAACTCAGCTAAGTCGGCCGTGATATAGGGATTGGTTGCCGGGATGAACATTTGGCTTGCAGGGCTAGGCGCCAGCTGAGTATCAGCTTCGTAGTCAGCCCAAATGCCTTGGGCGTAAACTTCCGCAGCCGGTGAGATCTCGAAGCTCACGCGACCAAATGCGGTCTTGCGCTCCAGGGGCAGTTGCAAATAGTTCGTCGGCGAGAAGTTGTACGTGTACAGCATATCGCTGACATCGGTGCGGCCACCGAGGTAGTTCACGACACTTCCAGGTGTTTCTCCGTCGCCTGTCGTAAACAATGAGCCGTCGGGGTTGAAGGAAAACGTGTTGCCCGTGACTGTGCCGGGTGCGATTCCGTATCGCGCAAACACAGCATCCTTCGCCGCCTGACTAGCTGGGACCGATACCGACCCCTCTTCGATGGTGCCAGACCCCTGCGGGATGAACCCGGTCTCTGCGTCTACGAAGCCATAGGCGACGTTAGAAAAATCGCGCTCCGAGGACAACACAGAATCGCGTTCGGCGTAGGCCACATTCATCATAGCCTTGCCGCGCCCGTCGGCGAACTGCATGCCGCCGGTCAGACCGACTTGCCACTCTTGTCCGTCAGACTCGGTCGTTTGACCCCAGTTGGAATCGAACTGCAAGCCTTCGAAGTCCTGCGTCTTGATGTTCACGACACCGGCGACGGCGTCGGAACCGTACGCTGCCGAGGCACCACCCGAGATGACCTCGACGTTCGAGATCAGCGAAGCCGGGATGATGTTCAGGTCGACTGCGCCACTTGCACCGGAGGGTACGATGCGTTTGCCATCCAACAAGACGAGCGTGCGTTCCACGCCCAGACCGCGCAACTCGATATTCGCCTGACCACCGTTCGAAGGATTGTTCGAAGTGTTGGTGATCGAAGGGACGAACTGCGGCAACGTGTTGAGCATGGTTTCGACTGTCGCCGAACCTGTCTCGCGAAATGCCGCTTCGCTGACCGTGACAATCGGGCTCGCCGATTGATAGTCGGGCCTGGTGATACGCGAACCCGTGACAACGACCTCTTGAACGTCATCGTCTTGCGCATATACCGGCGCGGCGACAGCCGCAGCGGTACTTGCCAACAGCGCGTAGCGGACCGCGCGCCGTAATGAATTACTCGTCGACATTAGATTGCTCCTCCTACAGAGGGTTTGTTTGGTGTTGGCCCGATGCTTAGCACCTCAGGCGCTCCCTTCTTCGAGTCGCGCGTGGACGGATGTCTCTGCTGCGCGACCTAAGCGTGGTGTCGAGCATACAACTGCAAAAAGCGCAATGAAAGCGGCGTTGCTAATTTAGCAAGACAGATAGAACTAGAAGAATTCTCAGGAAAAAGCGTGCAAGAACCCGGCCCCAGACCGACGTCTGCACGGTAAGATGTATACGCTACACTGTATACATGTTGCGCAATCGCTACGTCGCAGGCCTGCGGAATGCCACCGATGTCAAAAAAAACGGCCTGAAGGGCGTATTAGGACAGCCGGAAGAAGACCGTGGACATAATGTAGACCTGGCGGCCTGTATGCACTCGAGCGACATCGAAGGTCGCCCAAAGGCCCAGCAAATAGGGCGCTGACCCTATCGTCGGTCTGCGGCGGAGGCTCTGCGTGGCGATTACGTATGATTTTTTTTGCAACAAGAGCATCGATCCCGGTCAGTGCTTGCAATCACGACCGATATTCGATCTGGCTCAGCTGAGCGCCTTGAGCTCCCACTCTAGTGCAGATCGCAAGGGTTCGAGAGCTTCTTGATACTCTCGCCACGCTCCGATGCTGGTGGTGTGAATCGGCTGACGTACTTGAAGAGCGCTGAAGGTGCGCACCGCTCCGCCACTCACATCCGCTTGCGCGTATTCGTCTCGCCAATCAAGACCACAGTGCTCGTACATCTTTCGGCCAATGGTCAGCGGATCGCTAACCAGCTGCTCATAGCGAACCGTCAGATATTCCCTCGGGAATAGGTCTTCCCACACCCTCATCAGCCGCGCATAGCGTGCGTAGGAGTAAGCGAGCAATGGGATATCACACGTGTGCGGCGAGCGCTCATCGAAGGGGTACTGCAGAATCGAAAAACACGTATCCATCGGATCACGCTGCACATGAATGATGTGTCCGCGCGGAAAGAGCACACGCAGCAAGCCCAGCAGGTGGTAATTGCCGGGAGTCTTGTCGGTGACGTACGCGGAGTCTGGCGCGATGAGGCGTAGGCGGTGCGCGAATGCTTGGGCCATCGTGTTGAGCTGCGGGAGTTCCAGTGTGTCCATGCCTTCCGGAAAAACGCGGCCGGTGGCTTGTTCGATCGATCGCCGCAATGGACCGCGCATGTACTCGAGCTCGCCGCAAGCCTTGACGCTGCGATGTGCCGCGAGCAACCGCTCCACCAGTGTCGTTCCCGAGCGCGGCATCCCCAAAACGAACAAGGGCGTCGGCTCGATACTTTCGGCACGCTGCAGTTTCGCGAACAAAGAACGCGTAAACACCGCCTCCAGCCGATCGAACATTCGCTCGTATTGAGCACGCGCATCCGCGCTCGCGCTGTTTTGCAGCGCGTTGGCCTCAAACAGGTGGCGAATGAACATCTGCTTCGGGCCGCAGCGCCGGTAAATGTGCGCCAGTGCGTAGTGAAGTTGTGCAAGCGCGGCTGGCTCGAGTGACGGCGGCGCGACACTCAGCGCTTCGAATCGAACCACCACAGAGGAATCGGCGTCGAGCGCTTCGACCTGAGACAAACCCCGAAAAGCGGCAATGCTATCCGGGTCCAGATCGAGCGCTCGGCGAAATGCGTCGGCAGCGTGCTGACGATCGTTCAACGATAAATATATCTCGCCGATCCTCACCCAAATGGCACGGTCGCGGCCATCCAAGCGAGCCGCGCTCTGCATGGCTTGAAGCGCTTGCTCATGTCGATTGAGATCTCTGAAAGCCAATCCGAGATCCACCCAAAGCGCAGCGATTCGCGGGTGCTCTCGTAGCACTTTTTGAAATACATCATGCGCGACATCGGGCTCCCCCATCGCGAGCGCGAGTCTGCCGATCAACGTCAACGCCGCAGGGTCGCTGGGGTATTCACGCAGGATGCGATGCCCACGCGTGACTGCTTCGGCATGATTGCCCGCGGCGAAGGCACGATAGGCAAGCGCGGTTTCTTGAGCGAGATTCACCCGCAGAAGTGTACGTCATACCTGCGCGCGCGCTGAAAGAAGGAGCATAAGAAAGGCGGACCTTAGAGGTCCGCCTTTGATCGCGTATCGAAGATGTTTTTAAGCTAGAAGGAGATGTTCAGACCCGCATACCAGGAACGACCGATAGGGTCATAGACGT
>JAICPY010000214.1 GCA_025929585.1 Steroidobacter sp. | reverse complement strand
CGGAGCGATGCGAGTTGGAGAGGAGATCAGCGTGCGCGTTGAGCTGGAAAACACCAGCGGATCGAGCGCGCTCGCCAACAAGCTGACGCTGCTTGATTCGAAGGGAGTGCGAATTCTTCCGGCTTACTACAGCGACAACTATGTCTCCTTGCTGCCGGGGGAGAAGCGCGAGATCGAAATTCGTTATCCCGTTGCGAAAGCCGCGGCTCGCGCAAGGATTGCTTTGCGTGGGTGGAACGCGAAACCCGCATCCATTGCGGTGAGATGAAACGCCTCTGCGTTAGCGTTAACAAAGCCAATTTGCTTTTTGCACTGCGTTAGACCGGGCTCTTTTGAGCCCGACGTTGGGTTAACAACAGTCATTTGTTCGATTTCAATAAGCAAATAGAAGAATTAATTGACAGCGGCACAGCGCGGTCGCAACATCGCAAAAGCGGGAAAGCAGGAAAGTTGAGGAGGAGTAGGCCGAACGCAACAAGCGGGCCACTCCGAATCGGGACAGCTCACAACAAACGTCGGCGGAAGCGCTCCACCGCGTGTACAGGCACCTTTCAGAGGGGACATTCGCATGAAGAGGACGAAGTTAAGGTTTTCGCACGCTTCGATGCTGGCTGCATCGACGTTCAGTGCGGCCGCCGCTTTCGCACAAGGGGCGACGACTCCGGAGTCGACGGAAGTCGAAGAAATCATCGTGACCGGTGTGCGTGCGGCTCAGGCCGCAGCTATCGACATCAAACGGGATGCCCCGTTGATCGTTGATGCAATTTCGGCCGAGGACATTGGCAAGTTGCCCGACGTCACAATCTCGGACTCACTTCAGCGTATTCCCGGCATACAAATTCGCCGCGACGCAGGTGAGGGTGCGCAAGTTGCCATTCGTGGTCTACCGCAAGTAACCACTCTGTTGAATGGCGAGCAGTACTTAGGCGCCAATTCGACCACGACCGTGCAACCGAATTTCGGCGATATTCCCTCGCAGCTGTTCTCAGGCGTGGATGTCTACAAGACATCCACGGCGACGCTGGTCAACAACGGGATCACCGGTACAGTAAACCTGAAGACACGTCGTCCGTTCGATATGCCCAGCGGAGTGACCTTCGCAGCTGCTGCAGAGAGCTCGTACGGTAGTGGCGCAGAGGAGTTCGATCCTCAAGCGAACGCGCTCGTTTCCTGGAATAACGAGCGTATGGGCGCATTGCTATCGGTCGCGTTCTCCAACGTGAATCTCGCGAACTACCGCAGCGGAATGCAGGGCGGCGATACGGACGCAGGCTGGAGCGGACGTCCGGGCGAGGGAGCACAGTGGCCGAACGATGTGGGGGGCGATGTCAACGGCGATGGAGACACCACCGATCAGATCATTGCTTATCAGGGCCATACTGCATTCAACCGATTCACCGAGCGCGAACGCACAGGCGTGAACGCTTCCTTCCAGTTCCAGATCACTGACGGATTGCAACTTATCGCCGATGCCTTCTATACGGACCAACAGCAGTTCGTACGGACTGCCGGCATGGCGGCTGAAGATAAATGGCAACGATGGGAGTGGTTCACGCCAGTTACCAGCCGCGATTCGGGTGTCGACGTTGGAACTTCAGATTTGATAACAGTGCAGGAATTCCTGCTCGATACACGCAGGCTGAAATCATTCTCCCAGGTCGGTCGCACGGATTCCGAATCCACGAACGTCAACCTGGAGCTGCGCTATGACAACGGCGGCAAGTTTACCGGTGGTTTCCGCGCGATTGTCGCCGAGGCTGAGAACAACTTGGTCAACAGCTATGCGGACATCGATCTCGCGAACGGCAGTCAGTGGGGCATTCAAGGCAATCGTTATCCAACTGGCGTCGAGAATCCCTATCCGAATGGATACGACGGATTCCCTCAGATCACGGTCGACTACCGGGGTGAGCATGCGCGCTTCTCCGGAATTCCATCCATCGTAAATAACTTAGAGGCGTACTCCATCGGCGCCCTATCTTCTGAAAACAACTTCGATCGTGAAGCTGATCTTTCCGTGCTTCGGCTCGATGGTAGTTACGAGTTCAGCGACTTTTTCTCCCTCGATGCCGGGGTGAGATACAGCGAACGTGAAGCGACCCAGCTCGGGTATGACTATCTAGCCCCGTTCTACGCTCCTTACTCGTCCAACGGAACCGGGTGCTTGGTCAAGTGGAAGGCAACGGACGTGGTGCTGAACGGCGGCGGAATCGATGGTGCTTGCGCAGCCGGTGATGCCGGGGGTTCATTCACGGCTCTGGGTCGCACACCGCTGTCCTCATTCGGCGGCGATGTGATCCAGATTACGGACTACGGCAATGTTAGTGGAGTGCCGCCAATCTATACATTGAATCCGGAGGCCATGGACAATCCACTCGCGTTCCACAACTCGCTGTTCCCTGGCAATGTGAAGGTTTCCAATCCAGGCAACTCGTTCGGTGTGCAGGTCGATCAGACGACCGCATTCCTGCAGGGGAACATTGGGGGCGCCGACCAACCCTATGCACTGAATGTCGGTTTGCGGATGGTCAAGACGAAGCTTGATGTTACACAGAATAGCGTTGGTGCTCCTCAGCCCTACGGTGCTGCCAACCTCGATGCGGGTGACGTGGTCACCAGCCGCGAGTTCAACGACTACTTGCCCTCGTTGAACTTGGCTTTGGACTTGAGCGAACAAGTGAAGCTGCGTGTCGCTTACAGTAAGAACATGACTATGCTCGACTTCGAGCAATGGGGCGGTGCTCTTACGCCATCTTATGCGATCTCGAACGAGGAGGGCGGACGCTTCATCGTCATCGGCGCGAACTCCAACGGCAATCCGGCGCTCGATCCGTGGCGCTCGAAGAACTTCGACGCTTCTCTGGAATGGTACGCGGGCGATGAGACGCTAGTATCGGTCGCGTTCTTCTACGTCGATGTCGAGAGCTTCATTTCGCGGGGCACGGTCAATATGCCGCTACCTGACCAAGACGGCGTGATTCGGCGCACTGTTGATGTGGGTACGAACGTGCAAGGGGATGGCGGCAACCTCTCCGGCGGAGAATTCGGCGTCAAGCACGCATTCACGCACCTACCTGGCTTCTGGAGCAACTTCGGCGTCGATGCTAACTACACGTACTCCCCGAGCGATTCCGGTAATCCGGATATCACGGGAACGGGAACCGTGCCGTTCCCCGACAACTCCAGAACGCAGACCAACCTCGTGATCTGGTATGAAGCCGATCGCTTTCAAGCACGCGTGGCTCACAACCATCGTAGCAAGCGAGCCGTCGCCTTCAATCAGGTGTGGGGCACCGAAGGCCTGACATTGTATCAATCGCCGACCGACTACATCGATGCATCCGTGACGTACGATGTAACACAGGATCTCTCGGTCTACCTGCAAGGTCTCAACCTAACGGACGAGTACGAGAACTACTACCTGAATTGGGAGTTCCAACCGGCGTTCCAACAGCAGTATGAGCGTCGATTCATTCTCGGCGTTCGAGGGCGCTTCTAGTCGAGTGAGTGGCCTGTAGCTCAACCGCCGCGGAGAGCTGGACGCTCCAGTCTTTCCGCGGCGGTTTTTTATTCATGATGCTCCGATGAGCGATAACCGTATTCGCCAGATCGTGATCGTGGGTGGCGGGACCGCGGGATGGATGGCTGCTGCCAGCTTCTCGCATCACTTCGCCAACAACGATGTTTCGATCACCGTCGTTGAATCGACTGCTATCGGAATAGTCGGTGTAGGCGAGGCGACCATTCCGGCTATCCGCGACTACTACCGCGGTTTGGGTATCGATGAGTTCGAGTTGATGCGCGCGACGCAAGCCACCGCGAAGCTCGGCATCGAGTTCGAGAACTGGTCACGCCCCGGTGAATCGTTCATACATCCTTTCGGATTGTTCGGCGCGCCGGCCCGAGATGTGCCCTTCCATCAATACTGGCTGAGGCTCAAACAGCTGGGCGATCCATCCAGCTTCGGTGAGTATTCGCTCGCGACTGTGTTAGCGAAGCAGAACCGTTTCACGCGACCCCACCCCAAGCCGGATTCGCCCTTGTCTGTCTTCGACTGGGCGCTGCAGTTCGATGCATCATTATTCGCAAAATATCTGCGCGGCTACTCCTTGAAGCGGCGGGTCGTGCATGTCGATTGCAAGGTCATCGAGGTAAATCTGCGCTCGGGCGATGGATTCATCGAATCGCTCACGCTCGAGGGCGGCGATAAGATCGAAGGTGATCTGTTCATCGATTGCACGGGCTTTCGTGGCTTACTGATCGAAGGCGCCCTCGAGAGTGGATACGAAGACTGGACGCAGTGGCTGCCATGCGATCGAGCAATCGCCGTTCCCTGTACGAATGTGGGGCCGCTGACGCCCTACACGCGAGCGACAGCGTTGGAGTCCGGCTGGAAGTGGCGCATTCCGCTGCAGCATCGGATGGGAAACGGCTACGTCTTCTGCAGCCAGTTCATCGACGAGGACGACGCTGCCGCCGGATTGTTAGGCGCACTCGAAGGCAAGCAGCTCGCCGAGCCGAACTACCTGCGCTTCACAACGGGAATACGCAAGAAGATATGGAACAAGAACTGCGTTGCTTTGGGGTTGGCCAGCGGATTTCTGGAACCGTTGGAGTCCACGAGCATCTCGCTGATCGAAACTGGAATCGAAAAGCTGCGCCGTCTATTTCCAGACAAGACGTTCAATCCGGCGCTCGAGGACGAGTTCAATCGTATCTCGCGTCTGGAGTTCGAGCGCATCCGGGATTTTCTGATCATCCACTATCGATTCAGCAAACGAGACGATACCGCGTTCTGGCGGTACTGTCGGCAGTTACCGGTTCCTGAGCCTCTCGCTTACAAGCTAGAGTTGTTCCGCACGCGAGGCTACATCGTTCGGTACGAGTGGGAAACCTTCCTCGATCCCAGCTGGCTCGCGATGTATGCAGGTTTCGGATATCTGCCGGAGTCTTATGATCCGGGGGTAGATTTTTTCGATGCGCAAGAGCTGCGACGAATACTTTCAGGGATGCGTCAAGTGATCGCACAAACCGCGAGCGCGGCGCCGACGCACGAGGAGTTCATCGCGCGCTACTGCGCGGCCCCGTGTTAAAGAGCAAAGGCCCCCTCCCTAACCCTCCCCCGCGAACGGGGGAGGGAACCGGAACAGAGCCGGGCAACGGAAGCGAGAAGCGAGAAGCGCGAGATAGACATACGAAGGTTTGATGAGCGAAGAACCACCTCAGCTCAACTTGCGGCGAATGATGACGAAGCGCATTCGCTTCGTTTATCCCTCCCCCGTTTCCGCTTCGTT
>JAICPY010000253.1 GCA_025929585.1 Steroidobacter sp. | reverse complement strand
TTTCTGCCACGGCGACGAGAGCTTGTGAGTTCAATGCGTGGTTCAGGTACGAGGTTAACGTAGTGGTTTTCGAGTGTTGTCGGGGGTCACATGTTTAACGTGATACCGCAGGAAGGTCGTTGGTACTCGTATCGCGGCAATCGCGAGTTGTATCAAGTCATCAATATCGATGATTCGGATCGGGTCATCTACTTCCAGGATTCGCGAGGCGACATCGACGAAGTCGATTTCGACGAATGGTTCGCGATGGACTTGGAGCTCCTGACGGATCTGGAAGAGCTCGACCATCTAACCGAAGAGGACCAAGAGGAATATCGGCCCGAACCGGAGGCCCCACGGCACCAGTTTCACGCCGGGCGTCGCTGATCGCGGAGTGCGCTCAGAATTACAGCGGATCGACGAAACGGTCGCTCCGCGGTAGATAGTAATTGTCCGGATCGAGTGAAAGCACTACGGTCGTTGAGCGACCGACGATTTCATCCCGCGGCACGAAACCGTAGTACCGCGAGTCGGCGCTGTTGTGCCGATTGTCACCGAGCACCAAATAGTGATCCGCGGGTACTGCGACTGGCCCGAAGGACCGTGCCAACCCAGCTCGCGTGGGGTCCAATCGCACCGTATAGGTCGATCCGGCCAGCGTTTCATGTAGAAGAACCGCGTTCTCGTCATAGCGTCGCTCGCCCTGCTCGACTGGCTCGCCGTTCACCCAAAGTCGATCGTCAAGCATCTGCACGATATCGCCTGGCACACCGATCACTCTCTTTACTAAACGACGGTCCGCAGCCGCGGAGTCGAAAATAACGATCTCACCGCGCTGCGGTTGGCCGAGTCGATACAAAGAAATGTGCGTAAGTGGCACGCGAACGTCGTAGGCTAGTTTGTCGACGAAGATCCGATCACCCGGAAGGATCGTCGGTTCCATCGATCCAGTCGGCACGTCATTCCAGTCCGCAATAGCGGAGCGGAACATGACCATCAGAAACAGGAAAAGCATGAAGCCTTTGTATTCGCGCAAGGTCTTGGAGAGAGTGTGGCGCATGCGAGCATCCCGATTATCGTGCTGAGTCTGACCCGGCCCCAAGGGAAAGGTTCGGAGGGAGTTAGGCGAGCGGCCGCGGTTGCAACAGCGGCGGAGGCCAGTTCAGGCCGTGACCAAACGTTCGCCGCGGCTCGTTTTTCTCTACTGCAGCTTTCTCGGCTCGAGTAACTGCACGCTGAACTGCTTCTGCGGATCCATCCAAACGCGCGTCACCGATAAGTCCGCATTGGCGACCAGATCGGCGAAGCTCTCCAACGTATATTTGTGGCTGTACTCGGTGCGAATGTGCTCGCCCTGTCGAATCTTCAATTCCTCATCGCCAATGTGCACTTTCTGGTCGTGCTTGCTCACCAGATGCATCTCGATGCGGCTTTTGTTCTCGACCCAGATGGCTGCGTGTTCGAACGCATCCAAATCGAAATCGGCGTTGAGCTCGCGATTGAGGTGTCTTAGTGCGTTGAGATTGAACTCGGCGGTGACGCCGGCTTCATCGTTGTATGCGCGATGCAGGACGCGAGGATCTTTGCGTAAGTCCACACCGATGAGCACCGCGCCGCTACCTCCAATCATGCCCCGAATCCGGGTCAGGAGCCGCTGGGTGTCCGCAAGGTCGAAGTTGCCGATCGTCGAGCCTGGAAAGTAGACAACGCGGCGTTCCGCGTTCGCGATGTACGCAGGCAATGCAAACTCTTGCGCGAAATTTGCGCAAACGGGAAGGACGCGCAAATCCGGATAGTCGCGCGCGATCGCGCCAGCCGCGTCGAGCAGATGTTCGCGCGCGATGTCTACGGGCACGTATGTCGCAGGCATCTCGATCTGATCGAGCAACAGCCTGGTTTTCAAGCTCGTACCGCTCCCCAGCTCGATGATGGCCGCATCTCGGCCAATGTGCTGCGCCATTTCCGGGGCGTGCTGCCGCATGATCGCGATCTCCGCTCGCGTGAGGTAGTACTCGGGGAGCTCGCAGATATTGTCGAAGAGAAACGAGCCGAGCTCGTCATAGAACCAGACGGGCGAAAGTTCTTTCTGCGGTTTTTTCAAGCCATCGAGCACGCTTTGAGTCAGGTCGCCGGGCGGTTCGGCGGCGATGACGTTTGGCTTTTTGGACATTATTGGATCCTGGTCAGAAGTCACGAGCCAGCCGCAAGCCGGTGAACTGCCAGCGAGCGTGTGGATAGAAGAAATTTCGATAGGTAGCACGGATATGTTCGGCAGGCGTGACACACGACCCGCCGCGCAGTACGAACTGATTGCACATGAACTTGCCGTTGTACTCCCCGAGCGCGCCGCTGGCCGCGCGGAATCCGGGATAGGCACTGTAAGAAGATGACGTCCACTCCCAAACGTCGCCGAACATTTGTTTGAGCAGTGGCGATGCACCCGCGCTGGTCGGATGCAGATGAGCGCTGTCCAGCAAGTTTCCTTGCACGGGGACGCTCGCCGCCGCGATTTCCCATTCGACTTCGGTCGGCAACCGCAATCCGGCCCAGCGAGCGAAAGCGTCCGCTTCGTAGTAGCTCAAATGGCTGACCGGAATGCTCGTGAGCAGCGGTTGAACGCCGCCCAAGGTGAATTCGCTGTCCAATGACTCCGACCAGTATATCGGCCGCGCCCACGCTTCATGTTGGACGCGCGCCCAGCCATCGGACATCCAAAACTCGGCACGCCGATAGCCGCCTTCGCGTATGAACTCCCGATATTCGCCGTTCGTAACGAGGCGATCCGCGAGCGAAAACGGTTCGACGAACACTCGATGCCGCGGCGTTTCATTATCGAAGCAGAAATGTTTTCCGGTTGCGCCGATCTCGTGAAGGCCGCCCTCGAATCCGTGAAAGTGAATCGGCTCTGGAGCTTCCACCGTGCGACGTTGCGCTGCGCGATAAGCGGGCAACAATGCATTGCGCGAGAACAGATGTTTGACATCGGTGAGCAGAAGTTCCTGATGCTGCTGCTCATGGTTGATCCCGAGCACTGTGATCGTGCGTACTCGCTCGTCGTGCTCGAGCAAGCCGATCAAACGAACCATCTGCGAATCGACGTGATCACGATACGCGTGCACCTCGCTCAGCGTTGGGCGAGTGAGCAAGCCGCGTTCTGCGCGCACCTGCATCGGCCCGACCGAGTCGTAGTACGAGTTGAACAGGTACTCGTACTTCGGATGGAACACGCGATATCCCGGCAGGTGCGGCTTGAGCAGAAACTGCTCGAAGAACCAGCTCGTGTGAGCGAGATGCCACTTGACGGGACTTGCGTCCGGCATGCTCTGCACCACGCAGTCCTCGGGGAGAAGCGGTTCGCTGAGCGAAATCGTGACAGCACGGATCCGTCCGTAACGGGCAGAGAGTGAATCGGAAGCGCGCACATCCACCTGAGTGGCTGCTTCAACTGCTGCCATCGAGCGCTCCTAAATATAGGTATGCCGTTGTTGTGGGCTGAGAATGAGGGCGATACACAACGTTCCACTGCGGAAAAAGTTGCAAAGCACCCCGGCCGGAATACTCCTCAGTCCGCGCCAATCGTCCAAATCCCGTTGAAATTCAGCCCCTTAAGGTCCCACCCCCGCCAGACTACCGGAGCAAGAGCGCTACGGCAAACTTACGAGGCCGCCGCACTCTTGCGATGAAGTCTCCCACCGCGACAAGAGTGCTGTTCTCCTTGACGCCCCTTGA
>JAICPY010000093.1 GCA_025929585.1 Steroidobacter sp. | reverse complement strand
AGGGCTCGAGCCGCTCGCGTGAAACACGCTTGCGCGAATCATCCATTCCCCAGTTGCCGCCGCGAGAGGCGATGCGAACACCGTTCACACGGATCGCAAGATGTGGAGTCAGCGAATGATCATCGAGCACGCGCACTGCAGAGGATCGCAGCGCGCCCGGATACAACGAAGCAGCCCATCCCTTCGGGGATTTCTTGATTGCCTCATGACTCACATCGATGAGGCGTTCGCCTTGGGCACTGCCTTGTGCAACATCGACATCGACGCGCTGCAGCTTGCCACTCTCATCGAACAATGAGAGCTCATAGGTGACATGACGAATACCGAAGCGAATGTTCTTGGAGTCCGATTCGCTGGCGCCTTGTTTGAAGGAAAGCTTCAAGTCGTAAAGGTCTTGCGCGCCGTAGCCGTTTGGCCACCACAGACGCGGGTTCGCAACACTCAGCGCTGGAAATTCGCTCGGCGCGAGCTTCACGACCGTTGCGCCGGGTTCAATCGTGACTGTCTTGCTTACGCTTACTTGGTCGAAGTTGGCCGTTAGGATTCCTTGCACCGCTTGCGCTGCGCGATTCTCGAGCGGCACATTGATGTGGACATCGGCACGGTCCGTGCGCGGCAGCGGCAGCATCGTGATCACTTGTGGATCTTGAATGCGCACAGGACCGCTCGCGCTCAGCATCACGTCCTGCCACAGGCCGACGTTGCGATCGCGAATGCCTGGAATCCAATCCCACCCTTCCGATGCGACGAAGGTCGGCCCGTCGATGGCTAGCTGGCCACCGTTCTCGCCAGGGCCGGCTTTGATCGATTGTTCATGTGGAATGCCGGGGTGCGGCGGCGAGTAGATCTTCACCGCGATCACGTTCTTCTCGCCTGCTTTGAGCTTGCCGGTGACATCGAAGATGCCGCGGATGAATCCGCCTTTGATATTTCCCAGATGCTCGCCGTTCAACCAGACGTCGGCCGCATAGTTGATGCTTTTGAATGTCAGCGTGAGCTCGCGATTCCCAAGTGACTGTGGTGCGTCGAATTCGGTGCGATACCAGTAGTTTTGCTTGTTCAGCGATTCCGGAATCGCCATATTGTTCAAGCCGAAATCCGGATCCGGATACACGCCGCGATCGATAAGTGTGGTCAACACCGTGCCCGGCACAGTGGCGACGTACCAAGTGCTGGCGTCGAAGTCTTCGCTAGAGATGCTCTTCGGCTCTGATGCGACTTTGGGCGCCTCCGCCATTCGCCAACCCGCCACTCGCCACAGACTCGAATTCTTTGGCTGTAGTGCAGGCTCCTTTGGAATCGGCTTCGCGATGGGCTTCGAGAAAGCTTCCGCGCTACGCGGCAGCGTTACAGGATATTGAGGCGCGAGAAGTCCGACCTGCTGGCGAAGTTGCCACGGCCAGCCGACCGAAACCTGATGGAACGGAATGATCTCGAACGACGGCGGCTGATTGAAAGCCGCACGTACATCGGCAGCCGGCAGCGCTTGCGGCAGCACATGAAAATCGGCGATCTCGCCACCGAAGTGAACGGGCTTCTCCCATACCGCCGTATGCGGCGCGATTTGCAACGTAGGGCTCGCCTGGGCGAACTGCCTTGTCGCTTCGGCAACTTGCCCACTGCCTGAGAAGAGCCGCGCGGTGTTTCCGTCGAACGTCGCGGCCAGAAACACCCAGGTGTTGGCCGTGATCGTTGAAGTGCCTACGACAGGTTCGTCGCTGCCCGACCACAGCATCGGTTTGCCATCGAGCAAGCCAAGATAGCGGCCGTCGTTCTTCGCCGGATCCCCGAACCCGCCTAGCAGAACTCGTCCGCTGGGAATCTCGCTCGCACGCAGCCAGGCATAAATCGTCCACGCCGAGTTCGCGCTCAGCACCGGATCTTGCGCGACAATCGTTTCGACGAGGCCTTCGCCGCCGGCCAAGAACTGCGCGTGATAGGGACCATACGGCACGGAAACTTCAGCCGCCTTGTACCACTGCGCGTGTGCAACGCACGCGACCAAAGTTGCGACCGCAACAAGGAGCATGCGGCTGAGCCG
This sequence comes from Steroidobacter sp., assembly GCA_025929585.1. GTDB lineage: Bacteria > Pseudomonadota > Gammaproteobacteria > Steroidobacterales > Steroidobacteraceae > Steroidobacter. The sequence goes on along the minus strand of JAICPY010000093.1, from coordinate 15,380 downwards.
GCCGATGTAGTTCGACATTCTGATAAATCCCCCAGCGATGTGAGCGAACGGTCGAAGCCGCTTGCTTTAAGTTGAGCCGAGTTTAAGATCGGCCGACCACATTAATAAAACGTTTTTGTTTAAGCCGTCAATGTCTGTGTTCTGAACAGCTAGTGGACGCAGGCTGGAGCGATCTGAAAACGTACCGAGGCCAATGGCACCTAATTAGCGGGTTAGGGAGTTGACGGCGAGAAAAGGCGCCTAGCCCGGCTGCCAACGGTCAACCGACAACTGTCAACCGAATACAAGAGCGCAACAACAATGAAAAACTGGGTTTTCGTCAGCAGCGTCGCGAGCGCAGCGCTTGCAGGTCTCTTGTTCGGATTCGATACAGCGGTGATCGCGGGCGTCATTGGAGATCTGAAGGCGCTGTTCGCGCTTTCCGCTGCGCAAGAAGGTGCGACCGTCTCGATAGCGCTGATCGGCACACTGATCGGTGCGTTGTGCTCTGGGGCGATCGGCGATCGTCACGGCAGCCGCAATGCGCTGTGCTTGATGGCTTTGCTCTATCTCGTGTCCGGCTTGGGTTGCGCAGTTGCCTGGGATTGGAGCTCGCTGATGCTGTTTCGCTTCATCGGCGGATTGGCCATCGGCGGCTCTTCAGTGTTGGCGCCGGTTTACATCTCGGAGATTTCGCCTCCGGCGCGGCGCGGCGCGTTGGTTGGACTGTTTCAACTGAACATCGTGATCGGGATTCTGGTCGCGTATTTGAGCAACTATCTGATCGGGCAGCTCGAGCTCGGCGCGATCGAGTGGCGCTGGAAGCTGGGCGTCACGGCCGCCCCTGCCGCACTGCTACTTGCAATGCTTCGGTACATCCCGCATAGCCCGCGCTGGCTCGCCGCGAAAGGTCGCGAACCCGAAGCATTGCTGGCACTTCAACGCATTGGTGTGGATCGAGCGGCGGAGGAATTGCGCGCCATAAATGATTCCCTAATTGCTCATCAGCAAGGCACGCAAGCGAGATTGTCATGGCGCCAGCATCGTGTCCCGATCCTGCTCGCGATCGCAGTTGCGATGTTCAATCAGCTCGCTGGTATCAATGCCATCCTGTACTACATCAACAGCATTTTTGCCGCTGCGGGCTTCGGCCGCGTCTCGGCGGATTTGCAAGCAGTCGCGATCGGCGCCACGAACTTACTCTTCACAGCGATCGCGATGACCGTGATCGACAAGTTCGGACGAAAGCTGCTGCTATTGATCGGCTCGATCGGGATGTTTGTTTGTCTATCCGGCGTCGCAGCGATCATGTCGAGCGGCGAGCATCAGCATTTGCTGCTGTGGATGCTCGTCGGCTTCATCGCCTTCTTCGCGTTTTCGCAAGGCGCGGTGATCTGGGTGTACATCAGCGAAATTTTCCCAACCGCTGTACGCGCCCGAGGTCAATCGGTCGGCAGCTCCACGCATTGGGCGATGTGCGCGATTCTCACTTTCTTGTTTCCCGTCGTCGCCCAACACTCCAAAGCCCTGCCGTTCGTGTTCTTTGCGCTGATGATGGCCGTGCAGTTCGTCGTCGTGCTGCTGTTCTTTCCGGAGACGAAGGGGGTGTCGTTGGAGAGGATGGATGATGCGGTGATGGGAGGTGCAGGACGTGCAGAGGTGTAGACGTGTAGAGGTCAGAACGGCATCCCCATAGAGCTCTCCTCTGACCTTACACGTCCACACCTCTACACGCCTTTCACGCTTCTCACGTGCCGCCTGCGGCGGCACGCTTAGTCGCATGCTCCATTTCCGCGATGGCGCAGACGATGTGATAGAACGAGCTTGCGGGAGCGGGCTCGTCGATCAAAGTGCCTTCGACGGTCATCTTGTCGTACCACAGGCCCGGCAGTGGGGTGTTCAGGTACTTCGACAGTGCGCGAGCGGCTTCGTCCGCTATTCCCCAATACTTCGCATCGCCGGTCTTCTCCGCGACTGCGCAGGCGGCCTTGATACGTTCGGTCTGAGGCCATAGACGTGCTTGCGCATCGCGCACGACTTTGTCGGTCAGTAAGGTATTGACGACGACACCGCGATCTCGATCGACACCGTACGTTTCCGCGAGTGCTATTAGCTTCAGAGCCATATCGCTCGCCTTCTGAGCGGATCTCGCATCGCTGAATCGAGACGACCACCGCAGGAACAACCACGCCCATTCGTATTGATGTCCGGGTTCGACCACTCGACCGTCTACACCGGCGGCGGGACGCCAGTCGCGATCGAAGAACTCGAGCACGAAACCGGTTCCGGGATCGATGAAGCAGGTGAGCGCGAGCTCGACAATTTCTACAGCCAGCTTGCCCCAGATAGGCTCGTGATCGATGTCCGCCCATTCCAGGCTAGCTTCCAACAGGTGCATATGCGAATTGGAAAGCAACGGCAGAATGCGCGGCTGGCTTTCTTCGAACCCGGCCAACGCGTGTCCGAGTTGAGTTCGCAATACATCGTGCAACTCGCGCGCGAGACGGCGGTACTCGTCCTTCGGCTGCGTCTCGTAGGCGCATGCCAAAGCGAGCAACGCGAACGCTTGATCGTAAAGTACAGCGCGTTCACTGACGGGCGTGCCGTCGGGATTTACAAGTGCACGGAACAGCCGGTCGGGGCGGCGATAGTGACTCAAGAAAAAATCCAAACCGTGTTGCACGGCCAGCGGTGCAGGCCCGCCCCAACCCAAATCGTCAGCCAAGCTGTAGCAGTAGATTTGCCGCGGGTTGACACGCGCGCGCCGAGGTTCGTCCAGTCCCACACCATCCAAGCGTAATCGCTCGTGAAACCCGCCATGGACCGGATCGGCGCCCTGCGCCCACCACCTCGTATAGGCGTCATCCAGCAGCCAGGTTTTCAGTGTGTCACAGGTGCGGATCGCACTCTGCAGCGAAGAGACAGGAGCAACGCTCTGCACGATAGGCATCTCGAATAGGACGTGACTGGATCCGGTGGAGGACTATACCGGCAGATGCTCGAAGCAACGAGGGACGTGGGCAGGATCTGAGGTTTCCCCAGAAACACTTGGAACCCGGCCGAAGGGTTCTGAAGATTCAGAATGCTTCGAGGAGCTCAGCACGAACGGGCGGGGAGATCACAGCTGCTGATTCCGGCGCCTGTTCCGGGGAGCCCTCAGGGTCAGGATTCAAGCGCCCCACAGACGCGCGGCACCTCTCACACCCGATGAGTCGCCCCATTTTGCGGGCACGATACGGGCCGACCATGTATCCGAGAACACATGCGATCTCACAATTTCGGGAAGCTGATCGTAGAGCTCGGAGACATTGGAAAGCCCACCTCCCAGCACAATCGTGTCTGGATCCACGATGTTGCAGATAACAGCCAGTCCTCGTCCGAGCCGATCGACGTAGCGCTTGAAGGCTGCCTGAGCTTGACCTTCACCTGCGCGAGCCGCGCGGATGATGGCTTCGCCATCGAGCGACTGGCCTGCCACCTTCGCGTAATCACGCTGCAAGCCGCTGCCGGAAACCCATGTTTCCAGACAGCCGCGCTGTCCACACCAGCACTGGGGAGAGTCGACTTCATCGTGCTTCGGCCAAGGCAGTGGAATATGTCCCCACTCCCCTCCCACGCCGTGAGCTCCTTCGACGAGCTGACCGTCGACGACCAATCCGCCGCCGCACCCGGTACCGATTATCACCGCGAACGCGACTTTCGATCCCGCGGCGGCACCATCCACGACCTCGGAAAGCGCGAGACAATTTGCATCGTTGGCTAATCTGACATCCCGACCGAGCGCGGCGATGAGATCGCGCCTGAAATCGCGTCCGTTCAACCAGACTGAATTCGCATTGCGCATCGTGCCGCTGCGCGGAGAGATCGAACCGGGTGTGCCGACACCGACGGTTCCGCGCGCGCCGACCTGCTGCTCGACTTTCTCGACCAGCTCTCGGACGGTAGCCAACGCCGCATCGTAGTTGCCCGGATTAGGGGCTCGCACTCGCGCGAGAAAATTGCCCTGGAAATCCAGCACGGCGGCCTCGATTTTCGTGCCCCCGAAATCGACCCCGACGCGAAGCACGTTCGATTGTTGATGAGTCGCTGCGCGCGATGCACGCTCGATCGAGTCGCGTGAGTCCAGAGTAGTCACTGGTGCCTTCGACATGCGCACATTCACCGCGCGTGGGCCGCTCGAGGCGAGCAGCGTTCAACTACCAAACTGTGACGCAGCCTTGTCAAAACCATCATCACACCCCTGCTGCACCTTCATTGTTATCGGCAACCCGGTGGCTTGTCGCCTTTAAATGACGCTCGATCGCATTGGATCGTTGCAGTACGGAGGACTGCTCCTCGTCCGAGCTTTGTACCCGAGCCGGCGAGAAAGGCTACGTGCATTCTTAATGAAAGTAAATTTGTTTATTAATGTTCGTTGCCGAGCCTGATCAGGCGAAGGCAGTAGGCTCACTCGTGCGAGGCTTTCATCAGTGCGGTGCGCGAGGGGAGCAATCGGTCGTTGAGCGGCAGAATTGCGGCACCAATGGCGGGCGCGTCAGCCGCCATCGCCGCTCTGAGAACCGGCGCGATGGCGGGCACGTCGCCGGCCCGTTTACGCAGACGCTGGTTCAACCGTTCGGCCAAGCGATCCACGAGATCTGCGGGCAAGCGTCCGCCAATGAAAACTGCCTTCGGATTGACCAGACAGCTCACCGCTAAGAGCGGCTCGGATAAAAAATCCGCTGAGGCATCGATCCACCCTGAAACGATGTCCTGCCCCTCCTCCTTCAGGCTGCTGAGCTGATCGGGTCGCGAGACTTTGTGACCGGCCGCTGCGAGCAACTCATACAAGGCGGACAATGACACCGCTTCCTGCAACGAGCGCGCTTCGGTACGCCTGGATCTCAACGGCAAAAATCCGATCTCGCCGCTCCGGCCATCGGCACCCCTGAACGAATTGCCTTCGATCACGAGCGCTCCGCCCAGCGCGGCGCTGATCAAGATATAAAAAAAACTTGGACTGCGTAAACCATGGCCGAATTGCAGCTCGCCGATCGCTGCTGCCGTGGCATCGTTCTCGACAAACACCGGTATTGGCAGCACATCGGCGAACAATCGGGTGACGTCGACGGTATTCCACACGCCGTAACTCGAAGGGCGATGAGGAAGGTTGACACGACCTAAGTCATCCGGCAGCGCGATTCCGATACCTATGATCCGATCGCGGGGCAGTTGCTTGCCCTTGAGCATGTTGTCGATCGCCTTGCGGCAAAACGCGACGATCGCGTCCGGCAGGGCGAAATCGATCTCTTGCGTGGCGCGCGCGCGCACGTGCCCGGTGAAATCGAGTGCCACGACAGTGACATGGTCGCGATCGATGTTGATGCCGATCGAAAAGCAGCCATCGGGATTGATCGCGAGCCGCATGGCGGGCTGGCCGCGGCGGCCGTGGAGCCTGCCGACTTCCACGATGAGGTTCTCGCTGAGCAGGCGATTGGTGATGTTCGCGATCGCAGGTGTCGTCAAACCCGTCAGGCGACCCAAATCCACGCGGGTAATCGGCCCATTGACGCGAATTGCTTGCAACGTGACGCGTTGGTTGTAATCGCCGGCGCGCTCGAGATTGGTCCCCGCCAGGCTTCCCGCTTGGGCTTTACGCCTTCGCTGTCGATCTACAGGCTGCATCGAGTCCCCGCATCGTTGTCGTTTTGAGATGATGGCGGCCGCGACACTCGCGAGCCGCCTCGCCGTCGCCGTTCGGATCGTCTCATATTTTAAGCCGCGGACATGATCGAGTGAGATGGGACTATAGAAAATGGGCGCCTTTGTTCGGCCTCGCGATTCTGACCCTGGTAGTCACCGTGCTCTGGGATCGGATTCGCGACATCCAATTCGGCGACATCATGCAACAGATCCGCTCGCTTCCGACTCCAGCGGTGATCGGGGCGCTCGCCTGTTCCGCGGGCGCTTACCTGCTGGTCGGACTCTACGAAGGGATCGCGTTACATCGGGTGAGCGGACAACGCCGCATGTGGTACGCGATCCGCACGACATTGATTGCCAATCCGGTCGGCCGCGCGATCGGCGTCGCCGTGGTGAGCGGCGGCGCCTTGCGGTACCGCTTTTACTCGGCAATCGGCCTGAACGCCCGCCAAGTTGCCTCGCTCATCGTGCTCATGGCCATGCCTTACGTGCTCGGAGTCGGCTGGCTCATCGACGTTTCGCTGCTCTTCCACCACGAGATAGCCGGGCAAGCATTGAGAGTATCGGCATCGACGATACTGCTCATCGGGAGTATCGGCTTGCTCAAGGATTTCGGCTGGCTCGCGGTAGCGAAGTGGCGAGTCGAGCCGATCACGGTGAGCAAGTTGCAAATTCGCGTGCCGAATCTGCCGCACACGTTGCTGCAGATCGCTCTGGGTATCGCACAGATACTCTGCAATACCGGAATCCTGTATCTGTTGATGCCGGATGAATTGGCAATGAGTTGGCCGGCGTTCATTCCTATCTACTGCATCGCCTTCGTCGCGGGTCAGATCAGCAATGTCCCGGCTGGACTCGGCGTGCTCGAAGCAGCGCTGCTACTCATGCTCCCGCACGTGCCACCCGCCAAACTCTTGGGCGCCGTCGTTGCTTATCGGGCGATCTTCGAGGTCTTACCCTTGCTGGTCGGATTGCTGTTGTGGGCGGGGTATGAAGGAGGAAGGATGAGTGGTCGCAGAGCTCGTGTAGACGTGTAAGGTGTGGACGTGTAGAGGTCAAAACGGGGGGACGTGTGGACGTGCAAAGGTGTAGACGTGCGAAGGTCAGAATGGAGCGGAGGTCGAATTCGACCGCCTCTGACGTTACACGTGTTTACCTCCTACACCTCGCACACCCGTTTTAGCGACGCGTCGCTAAAACGCCTGACTCATCTCCGTCGCCCAGGTCTTGCCATTGCCTGCCTCGGATAGAGGCAGGCAGCCTCTGAAAGTACCGGGCACAGCGAGATATTGCAGCACTTGGGTTGCGCCGACTTCCGAGGTGAAGAAGCCGAGCATCGTGAGCTCTTTGGTCATCAGAATGAAAGGACGATTCTCGCGTGAATCGTCCAGCTCGTTCTCACCTGCCGCTCGGATCTCGGCGTCGTGAAGCTCGCGAACCAACTCGCGCTGCTGCGCTGGCTCGAGCTCCATGAATGGTTTGCCATGCGCTGGCTGCGCACGCTCCTCGAATTGCGTGAGACCGGTAAGGTAGCGGTCCTGATCCTTCTTTGGGTACGTGACCTTGAGCATCGTATCGATGAACTGCGGAACGCCAACATCTTTCGCGCCGGGTGTGTCGGTACGAGGAATGATGATCTCGGCGATCTCCGCAACGACCGCGGCTTGCGCCGCCGTCAAGAATGCCGGTGTCCATTCGACGCTCGGCTTCTTAGCAGAACAGCCTTGCAGCACACCGAGCACCGCGGGTCCGGAGATCGCGCCGCCCATCAGAAAAGCGACACGCTTCAACAGTTCTCTTCTGTCCATCGTGGAGTGTGGGTTCATAGATTCAACCGCTTCAGTTCTTCCACCGCATGATTGGCAGCACGCGCAGTGAGTGCCATATAGGTGAGCGAGGGATTCACGCAGCCCGAAGAGGCCATGCAAGACCCATCGGTTACGAACACGTTCTTGCACGCGTGAACTTGATTCCAGGCATTCAGCACTGAGGATTTGGGATCTTTACCCATTCGAGCCGTGCCCATTTCGTGAATGCCTAGACCCACGCCGATTTTCTCGTCGCGCGCCTGCACATTTTTGTACCCTGCAGCTTCGAGCATCTCCACTGCATCGCTCACCATGTCTTTGCGCATCCTGTATTCGTTGTCTTGGAGCTCGGCATCGAATGCGAGCACCGGCAGCCCCCATTTGTCTCTGCGCGTGCGATCGAGCGTCACTCGATTCTGGTGATACGGCAGCATCTCGCCGAACGCTCCGATCGACATGTGCCAAGCACCGGGCTGCGCAGCTCGAGACTTGAGCTCGGCGCCAAGCGCCTCTTCTTTGAGCAAGTCCGTCCATCCGAGCCTGGTTGCACGACCTTGGTAGCCGAAACCGCGCACGTAATCGCGGCTGTCCTTGCCGATATTGCGAAAGCGCGGGATGTAGATGCCTGTCGGCCGACGACCGTGATAGTAGCGATCCTCGAAGCCCTCCACATCGGCACTGGCTCCCGCTGCGAGATGATGATCCATGATGTTGCAGCCGAGCTCGCCGCTGTCGTTGCCGAATCCATTCGGGAAACGACCCGAGGCCGAATTCATCATGATGAAGGTCGAGCCGAACGTCGAAGCACACAAGAAGATGATCTTGCCGAAGAACTCGAGCTGCTGATTCGTTTGCGCATCGATCACCCGAACACCAGTCGCTCGATTGCTCTTCTCATCGAAGATGACTTCGTGGACGATCGAATTCGGACGCAAGGTCATGTTGCCGGTCTTCTCCGCAGCCGGCAGTGTGCTTGAATTGCTGCTGAAGTACGCACCGTACGGACAGCCACGAATGCACTGATTGCGGTTCTGACAAGTTCCGCGTTGTGGACTATGAGGCAGCAGCTCCGTCATGTTTGCGACGCGCCCGATCGTAAGACAGCGACCGAACTTTTCTTCAAGAACCTGCCGCAGGTGGGTCTCGACGCAGCTCATTTCCATCGGCCGCTGAAACTTGCCGTCCGGTAGCTGCAACAGACCTTCGGCTTGCCCGCTTACGCCGATGAAGGATTCGACGTGATCGTACCAAGGTGCGAGATCCTCATAGCGGATCGGCCAGTCGACTCCATGACCATCCTTCGCATTCGCTTCCAAATCTATCTGACTCAAGCGATAGCTCTGACGAGCCCACATCAACGAACGGCCACCAACGTGATAACCGCGCATCCAATCGAAGCGTTTTATTTCCGTGTACGGATTGTCGATGTCATCGACGAACCAGTGCTTCGACGCTTGAGTAATCGTATAGCCCGTGCGCGCTTGAACGCCTTGACGCTCTAAATCTTGTTGTGTCGGCCGCCCGCCGTACTCGAACTGCCAAGGATCGGTGGTGGCGGTCGGATACTCGCCATGACGCACATCGCGCCCGCGTTCCAATACCAGTGTCTTTAGGCCTTTTTCGGTGAGCTCTTTGGCTGCCCAACCGCCGCTCACGCCCGTGCCTACGACGATGGCATCGTAAGTATTGTCGTTCATCAGATCCCCCTGACTTCATCGAGCGCGAACTCTAACGCGAACGCGCGCCTGAAAAGAAGCTCTACGCTCGCGCGCTGGAGAGGTTCTGAAGGAGAGATCGCCTTGCCAATGAAGCGGGAAACTTAAGGATCTGCTCCTCGAAGGGCGGGATTTCGGGCAGCGCGCTCAGTTCGCATTTAGAATGCGGCAAACAAAATTTCACACTGCGAACGGCGGGCGCATGGGGACGCTCCTCGTCTTCGAGGAGTGTCCCCTCGAGCGTCAGTAGTAAGGGGGACACTCCTCGAGGACGAGGAGCGTCCCCAAACGAGAAACGAATGTCTTCGACCTACAAGCACTTCATCTTCGATTTCGACGGCACGTTGGCTGACAGCGTGGATTGGGTGATTCGCACGCTGAACGATGTCGCAGCCCATCACGGCTTTCGCAGCGTCAATGAAGATGAAATCCAAATGCTTCGCGGACGGCCCAACCGCGAGATCGTCAAATTTTTGGGCGTGCCCGCCTGGAAGGTGCCGCTGATCGCAACCGACATGCGCGCGCGAATCGCCGCGGACATCGAGCAGATCAAACTGTTCCCCGGCACCGATCAGTTGCTTGCCGATCTCGAAGCTCGCGGATCGCGCATCGCCGTGGTCACATCCAACTCCGAAGCCAACGTCCGCCGCATTCTCGGTGCGAGAAATTCCGAGCGCTTTCATCGATTCGAATGCGGCGCCTCGATCTTCGGCAAGGCGCGTCGATTCCGCCGAGTGATCCAGGACAGCGGAGTATCCGCGGCAGAGACAATATGCATCGGCGATGAGACTCGCGACATCGATGCCGCGAAATCCATTGGTGCCGCTTCCGGCGCCGTATCGTGGGGCTATGCAACGCCTGACGTGCTAGCGGCACATCAACCCGATCATTTGTTTGAGCAGATGGCAGCGATCGTCGAGTTAGCGTAGGGGACACTCCTCGGAGACGAGGAGCGACACCGTTAGGCTTTCACCACCAACACATCGCAGGGCATCTTCTCGAGTGCGCGCTCTGCAGTACTGCCGATGAAGATGCGTTGCAAACCGCGGCGGGCGATGACGCCCATTACCATCAGATCCGCATTCAACTCTTCCGCTTTGCGCGGCAAGACATCGGCCGCGACGCCGAGATCAAGGTGTAAACAACCCTCCGGAATCCCGTATTCGGACGTCAGCGCCCGCAGCTCCTTGCGCTTTTCTTTGTCCTCATACTCCATCGCCTCCGGGGTCAACGTACTCGCCATCGGCGCGACGACATTTCCAGCCGTTGCGGCGATCGTTAACGGCACGTAGACATGCACAGCATGGAGCGATGCCTCGATGCGAGTCGCGATCGCTCGAGTCCACTCCAATATCTTGTGATCCAGTATTGCGGGCTTGTCGTTCACGTGACCGGGATCTACCGCTGCAATGACTCGCAAGCGCTCGCTCCAAGGCTTGGGCTTGGTGAGCAGTAGTGGCAAGTGCGAGCCGCGGATCAAGTGCCAGTCGGTGTTCGTGATGATCGTTCGATGCAGCAACGTGTGATGGTGAGTATCTTTGATGATCAACTGCGCACTGGTTCGTTTGATCCGCTCCATTAATCCATCAGCCAGCGAATCAGCAAAAGCGCAATCGGTGCTGACATCCAGTCCTCGCGCGCGCAGCGGCTGTGCAAGGACTTCGAGCGTAGGTTTCAGATTCACATCCAACAATCGCGATGGGTCCACCGCACGCTGTGCGAGTAGCCGCGCTTCTCGCGCTGCTTGCGTATCGCAAATGAACAGTTCGACTCGCGCATCGAACCTCTTCGCGAGTAGCTCTGCCTTCTGAAGCGAAGGATGGTCGCTCGCGGTCGGATCGACGATGACCAGGATGTTACGAATTCGACTCATAGCCACTTCAGTCCGACCGACCCGTCATCACGCATTTTCGATCGGTCTCTAATGGGAGTTCTCAGTCGCGAAATGTAATCGGCCGGCCCGTCATCTCCAAGAGCATGCATGCGCCAATGCTCGACCAAATTCGAGTGTCGTACAAATGCATGCTCCTCATCGTGAGCTCCAGAGACGGGATGGAGACGTTCCTTCGTTTGAAGATACGATCGCATCGCCCAAGCCAGCGTGCGCCCGCGCAGCAGCGCCCAACTCATCGATGGCTTGAACTAGCACAGCGGTATCAACAGGTTTGCTCAAGAAGACGCAGCTTGGGATCTTGGTGCGCACCGAACGCAGCACGGATGGCAAGTCTCCGCTGAGGACGACTCCGGGCACCTCGTAGCCCAAGCGTTCACGCAAACGCATGATCATGTCCAAGCCCGTGTGTTCCTGATCTAGATGGTAGTCAGCGATCACGACATCTCCGGGCTGCATGTGTTCCAACAAGGGTTCCACATCCTTGATCGAGGCAGCGCTGGCAATCTGATAGCCCTCGAGCCTTAGAAACAATTCTGTCGCAGCACGTACCGATTCGTTGTCCTCCACAAGGATCAACTTCGGCCGGGCTTGCGCTGAGCGCGACGATGAAATCTCATCGGACTCGTGTGATGCGGGTGCTGTCGAGACTATCGCGCGTTGCGGTACACGCACCTGGACTTGAGTGCCTTCACCGACCCGCGAGTGGACGCTCACCGTCATCCCAAGCAATTTCGCAACCTCTCGCACGATTGCGAGCCCGAGACCCACGCCCATGCGCTTTGCGCCATGTGTGTCGACTTGATAGTACTCATCGAAGATGCGCTCGAGCTTGTCCGCAGGAATTCCGATGCCGGTATCTTTGATCTCGAGCAACAATCCATCCGCATCGGCAACGCACGCAATCGCGACCGTGCCGCGATCGGTGTACTTCAGCGCGTTGCCCACCAAATTCTGCAGCAGTTGTAAGAAAAGCGTGCGATCGGTCGTGATCACCGCAGAGCTCACGCCCATTTGCAGCCGTAATCCGCGCGTACGGGCGCTTTCGTCGAATTCGGCCTGCAGCTCAGTGAAGATCTCCGCGAGTGGAACGGGAACGGGGCGCGGCTCGATCGCGCCGGATTCCAGACGGCTGATGTCAAGCAACGCATTCAGCAGGCGAGTCATCGTATCTATGGCATTCGCCTGCTGCTGCAGTAGCTGACGCGTTTGCTCGTCAGCCACCTTGAGCATCGCCGCGTTGTACAGGCGGATCGTTTGCAGAGGTTGCCTGAGATCGTGGCTCGCGGTCGCAAGGAAGCGGCTCTTCGCTCGGTTGGCGCGATCAGCCTCCTCACGCGCGGCGATCAGTGCTTCATTGATCCGTTGCCGCTCGCTGATGTCCCGAATCGCTGCCGCGACGAATTGCTTATCGCCGATCTTGAATGGAGCAAGCCGGATACCGGCAGAAAACTCGCTGCCATCGACTCTGCGAGCCGCGAGATCTGCAATCCTCGCTCCCATTTCGCGATTCGCTGGCTTGACGAAGAAATCCGCTACGTGATGACCATGCCGTACACGCAGACGCTCGGGCACGAGCATATCCAACGGCTGACCGACGAGCGCTGCCGGCGCGTAGCCGAACAACTCTGTCACCGTATCGCTCGCGAAACGGATCTTGCCGCGCTCATCGATTACGATCAGAGCATCGGGAGAAAAGCGCACCAAGTGTCGGGTAATGTCCCCTAGCTCATCCATCGTTAGATCGACTTCCGGCGCAGTAATAGTTACTGCAGGGGAGGCTACCACGGGCGAGTCCGCGTCCATCACAGCACGAGCAATACCGTTAGCATTTAGGATCAGGCGCGCAGCCTTCACGCATTCGTATAGAGTCCGTGGCGCCGATGTTCGCAAAGGAGTGCATCGCCGCTTTTTCCTTGTTGAATCCAAGGTATACGATGGACTTGCGGCGTGCGCACGTCTCTACGGAGCTGGCGTAAGCTTATCCGGGGATTTCGCGAGTGCGATCGACGCCTGCTTCGGGCAGGCTTTGCCGACTATGGATGCTCCCGCGATTCGATCTTTTCCTCACAGCCATGCTTTGGACCCCATTATCGTGAGCGCAGGAACCGACAGCGAGAACGCGAAGGACGGAACCGCCGCCAAACCGCAGGAGCTCATAGAGCAACTGATGACGATTGCCCGCGTGTCGGCGCTCGAAGAGATGGCAAGCGGCATCGCACACGAGCTGAACCAGCCTCTGGGTGCAATCGCCACTTTTTCACAAGCCGCCGAGCGGATGTTACGCCGGCCCGAGCCCATGACCAGCGCGACGCTCGAAGTACTGCAGCACATCAATCGCGAGGCGATGAATGCGGGGGAGGGTATCCGCCGCATTCGCAAACTTTTCAATCAAGCCGGTGCGGATCGGCAACTGTGCTCGATGCAAGAAATGGTTACGGAGCTGCAGCCTGTATTGAATCTGCTCGCATCGCGATTCCATGCCGTGCTCGATGTCAAATTCGATCAGCCTCTTCCGCTGATCGCTGCGGACCGCTTGCGAATCCAGCATGTTCTACTCACATTGGTACAGAATGCATTAGAAGCTCCGATCCGCACGGGCGCGTCCAATCGTGTGCTAGTGGAAGTGACGAGTGATCGTTACACCGTGCAAGTCAGCGTCGTCGATCAGGGCACGGGCATTTCCGAGCAGCAGAAGCTGCAGATATTCAAGCCGTTCTTTACGACCAAGTCGTCCGGTACGGGATTGGGTCTGGCCTCGAGCCGTGCAATTATCGAGGCGCACGAAGGTACGATCGGTTTCAAGGATCTGGATAGTGGCGGCACCCAATTTTGGTTCCGCTTGCCGGCGGTTAGCGGAGGCGCATCAGGGTGACAGCGGCATCGGTGAAAGACGAGAAAGCCAAGGCAACCGTTTACATAGTGGACGATGACGACGGCATGCGCCGTGCTCTGGCTCTTCTCATGTCGACCGTCGGTTACCAAGCCTTGGCGTTCGCCCGCCCGACCGACTTCTTGGCCAAGTACGATGCGAACCAGCCCGGCTGTTTGGTGCTCGACGTGCGTATGCCGGAGATGAGCGGTTTGGAAGTCCAGCAACACCTAAATCGCAAAGGTTCGATGTTGCCCGTGATTCTCATCACCGGGCATGGGGACATTCCCATGGCCGTCCAAGCGATGAAGGACGGCGCCTTCGATTTTCTGCAGAAGCCGTTTCGCGACCAGGACTTGATCGATCGCATCAACGGGGCGCTCAAGCAAGACGCGGAGAATCGCGCGACGCTGGAAAAGCACGCAGAGCTCAGGCGCCGCTTCGAATCGTTGACGCCCCGAGAACGTGAAGTCATGGCTTTCGTCGTCGATGGTAAGGCGAACAAAGTCATCGCCATCGATCTTGGCTTGAGCGAACGCACGATCGAGATTCATCGCGCCAATGTGATGGAGAAGATGGGCGCACGTTCGGTCGCGCATTTGGTCAAGATGAATTTGACGATGGGTGGCAGCTGAAGGTGAAACGTGTAGAGGTGCAGACGTATAGGGGTCAGAAACTCCTGCGTGCCTTCTGGCGTTACGCGACTACACGCCGTCAACGCTGTCACTAGTTCACATTTTTGATTAGAGCGCTGTGCGAGCCTTCTGACCTTACACGTCTACACGCCCACACTTAATTTACCTATCTGCTGCGCGCACAGTCTTATGGAGCGCCTTCATGCCCGAAGACCCAACCCTTTCTCGTGAATATCTCGCGCAGATGGATGCGTATTGGCGCGCCGCGAATTATCTCTCCGTCGGTCAAATTTACCTGCTGGACAATCCACTGCTGACCGAGCAGCTCAAGCTCGAGCACATCAAGCCTCGCTTGCTCGGGCACTGGGGCACGACGCCGGGGCTGAATTTTGTCTATGTGCATTTGAATCGGCTGATCAAGAAGCACGATCTGAACATGATCTACATCGCGGGCCCAGGTCATGGGGGCCCAGCGATGGTCGCGAATACCTACCTCGAGGGGACGTACAGCGAGTACTACCCGAATATCTCCGAAGATGTCGAAGGGATGCAGAAGCTGTTCAAGCAGTTTTCCTTTCCGGGAGGCATTCCCAGTCACGTCGCTCCCGAAACACCTGGCTCCATCCACGAAGGCGGAGAGCTTGGATACGCGCTATCACACGCCTATGGAGCCGTGTTCGACAATCCCGATCTAATCGCGGCCTGCGTGATCGGGGATGGCGAAGCCGAGACCGGGCCGCTGGCGACGAGCTGGCATTCCAACAAGTTCTTGAATCCCGGGCGCGACGGCGCGGTCTT
>JAICPY010000122.1 GCA_025929585.1 Steroidobacter sp. | reverse complement strand
GTGTACGTGAGTGTGACGAACGCGGAAGCGCCGAACGACACAGTGGTAATCGAGGGGGACGCCGGTAACGATGTGATCGACGCATCTGCCGTTGTAGTCGGTGCCGCCATGATGCGATTGGGCGGCGGCGCAGGCGACGATGTGATTACCGGCGGTGCCACGGATGACGTGATCGTCGGCGATGACGGGAATGACATTCTCAACGGCGGATCGGGAAACGACTCGATCGCAGGCGGCGACGGCGATGATCTCTTTATCGCAAGTGCCGAGGGCGAGCTCGAGATTACGGACTTCGTTGCGGGGCAGGGCTCGGAAGACCGCATCGATCTGAGCGCTTTCGATCTGGATTTCGACTGGTTGGTGGCTAACACCAGCGATGTCGACGGCAGTGCCGTCATCGACCTCGGTGGACGCCATCTCACGTTGCAGGGTGTGAGCTCGTCATCACTCCATCAGGATGACTTCATCCTTTGATGAGCGGAAGGGGACACTCCTCGAAAGACGAGGAGTGTCCCCTGCGATTGAGACTATCATCGCGCGCCTTTGACGCCACTGCATTGCTGCTTTCCTCAAAGCGCGGCAAATCATCTTTGACATCGAACCAGGGGATACGCTGCCGAACCCAAACGTGATCGTTGATCTGCACGCGATTCGGCTCATCGAGCGTTCCCACGCACGCGCTCTGCGAGAACATCCTCGTGCATCGATAGGGGCGAGCATTTCCGGCTGTCGGTTAACACATTATCACTTCATCGGCTCATCACGCCGCACCTCTAAGTTTTGTAAGGAACTCGCTTTCCGGTATCGGCTCCCGGCATCATCTCGTCCTTGCTCAACGAGGAGACGACGATGGCGATACAGACGCGCGCATTTGGCCGCACGGGTTGGAAGGTTTCCGAGATCGGCTTTGGCGCGTGGGCCATTGGCGGCAACTGGGGTGATGTCGGAGAAACCGAGGCACGCGACACTCTGCTCGCGGCGCTGGAAGCGGGAACCAGCTTCGTCGATACAGCCGATGTGTATGGTGATGGCCGCTCCGAGCGGATCATTCGTGACGTACTCAAAGAGTGGCGAGGTCCGCGCCCCATCGTTGCCACTAAGGCGGGCCGCCGCCTTTCGCCGCATGTCGCGGACGGATACACCCGAGAGAATCTCGAAGCTTTCGTGGATCGCAGCCGTAAGAATCTCGATGTCGAAACGCTGGATCTGCTTCAGCTGCACTGTCCGCCGACCGAGGTCTATTATCGACGCGAAGTATTCGAAGCCCTCGATGCGCTGGTCGCGTCGGGCAAGATTCGTCACTACGGCGTTTCAGTAGAGAAAGTCGAAGAGGCGCTCAAGGCGATCGAATATCCCGGCGTCGCCTCTGTGCAGATCATCTACAACATCTTCCGCCAGCGTCCAGCCGCTTTGTTCTTCCGTGAAGCGAAAGCTCGCAACGTCGCGGTGATCGCGCGCGTGCCGCTCGCGAGTGGGCTGCTCACCGGCAAGATGAGTCGCGACTCCACGTTCGCACCCGACGACCATCGCATGTTCAATCGGCACGGCGAAGCCTTCGACGTTGGCGAAACCTTTGCTGGCGTACCCTACGAGGTCGCCCTCGATGCGGTCGAAGCCATTCGTCCTTTGGTGCCGGCCGGCACTTCCATGGCGGCATTCGCACTGCGCTGGATTCTGATGCAACAAGCCGTGTCGGTCGTCATTCCTGGTGCCAAGTCGCGCGCGCAGGCGGAGGCGAATGTCGCCGCGAGTGCGCTTGCGGCATTACCGGCGGAGACGATGCAGGCGCTCACACATATATATGAGCATGGAATCGCCAAGTACGTGCATCACCGGTGGTGATGCCTCCTACGTCGCTGCTATGCAGTGGCGACCCAGGGAGGGGATGCCGATCTGTGCTACATTTTTTGCGTAGATCTGCGACTGTTATGCGGCACAGATCGGCGTATTCTGCCCTCACCGCCCAGAGCGGTCTTGGGTCAAAGTCCATGAAAATTGCGAAACCGTTGCTGCTCGTCACCACACCCATCGGTGTCGCCGGTGGTATTTACGAAGCGTTTCGGTTGGCGGGCGGACTGGCATTCATCATGGTAGCGCTGGTGATGGTGATTAGCGCCGCAATGGGCATGTTGGTGATGACGATTCGTAAGGAACGGCTCGCGGAGGAAGCAGCGCTGAAATCTGCAAGCGCGCAGGCCGTGGCATCCGAGATTTCCACTTGATCAGCAGCAAACGTGAGGCAGCCATGAAATTCCTGATTCTTGCGATGCTCCTGGGAATCGTTGGAAGTTTGGGCCAAGCGTTGTTCGCGATGACTTCCGGTCCCGCCGACAACGATCGTATGGTCAAGGCGTTGACAGTCCGCATTTGCCTATCGGTCGGACTGTTCGTACTGCTTTTCATCGGCTGGCGAATGGGAGCCATCACTCCGCGCGGCGTGTGATTGCATGCTCAGAGCATGACGCTCTACCGCGCACTCGCCGATGAGCTTGCCGAGTTGATTACTCGCGGCACGCTGCAAGTCGGCGATCGCATGCCGTCGGTCCGGCAACTGTGTCGCGAGAAGAAGATCAGTCCTGCGACCGCGATGCGAGCATACGAGGCACTCGAAGCGAAAGGGCTTCTCGAGTCACGCTCACGCTCGGGTTACTACGTGAGCGCAAATTGGCGCGAGCCGCAACATGAGCCGCAGTCATCGCGCCCGCGCTCGCGCAAGACCCGAGTCGATGTCAGTGAGCTCGTATTCGAGATTCTCGAATCGGCGCGCGATCGGGACGTCATTCCGCTCGGCTCCGCATTTCCCAGTCCATTGTTATTTCCCTGGGCCAAGCTCGCTCGTTATCTTGGCAGTAGCGCCCGACACACTGATCCTTGGAGCACGGTCGAGAGTCTGCCGCCCGGCAGCGAAGAATTACGCCGACAGATAGCACGCCGCTATTTGCTGTTCGGTACACGCGTGCTCGTGGAGGAGATCATCATCACCTCCGGCGCGCTCGAAGCGTTGAATCTATCTCTGCAAACCGTGACTCGTCCTGGGGATACAGTCGCAATCGAGGCGCCCGCGTTCTACGCCTGCCTGCAAGCAATCGAGATCGCAGGCCTCAAGGCGGTCGAGATTCCGACGCATCCGCGTGAGGGGGTCGAGTTAGGCGCACTCGATCTGGCGATCCGTAAGCACAACGTTCGCGCCTGCTGGTTCATGACGACGTTTCAGAATCCACTCGGCGCGACGATGCCGCCGGAGAAGAAACAGGAGTTGGTGCAGTTGCTCGCTCGGCGAGAAATTCCGCTCATCGAAGACGATGTCTATGCGGAGCTTTACTTCGGCAATGAACGTCCAAAGCCCGCGAAGGCATTCGACACCAAAGGGCTGGTTCTCAACTGCGGCTCGTTCTCGAAGTGTTTGGCGCCCGGCTATCGATTGGGTTGGGTGAGTGCAGGTCGCTTTGCCAAGGCGCTCCAGCGGCGCAAGATCACGAGCACGCTCGCGACCAGCGTACCGATCCAGAACGGCATCGCACTGATGTTGCGCGAAGATGGTTACGATGCACATCTCACGAGACTGCGACAGGCATTCAAGACTCAACAAGCCGATGCACTTCGATCCTTACGAAAGCATTTTCCCGCCGGCTATCGCGTCGCCATCCCGGATGGCGGCTACTTCTTGTGGATCGAGCTGGCAAAAAATATCGATGTGCTCGAAGTTCATCGGCTCGCATTGGAAGCGAACATCAGCGTGGCGCCCGGCCCCATGTTCTCGGCACGTCGCGAGTTCACGAGTTGCTTGCGTCTGAACTATGGTCATAGCTGGACACCGGTAATGGATCGCGCAATCGAAGAATTGGGGAAGATCATCAAGACAATGGATGGCAAGAAGGGACGGCCGACTGCGTAACGCTCAGCGCATCCATCTTCGTCCGCTTGGGTGCACTTGCAGGCGACGGATTACCCGCTCAGTCTCCATTCATTGCCTACGTCAAAAGATTGGATGCGATGAGGGTGGCAGTCTTTCGTCTCTCGATCGGGAAGGCTCTATCTCAACTCGAAGCCTGCAAGGAACAAGAATCGGTACGGAGGTCGGAAATGAATCGCCGCGCTGGGATTAGGCAAGTTGCATTCTCGCTGTGCCTCATTGTCTTTGCAGTTGTTTGTCGCGCGGAGGACATCGAATCATCTATCCGCGAAGCGTTTGACCTGTCCGAAGATAGTGCAGTGACGTACGAAGATGCAGACGGTCGAGAGCTCTCGTTTGAAGAATTCAGTAAAGCGCTGCAGGACGGCCGAGAGATGACGCTCACCAAGGATGCCGACGGGGCCGCCACTATTCATCTGTCGAGGGCAGAGCCACGCTTCGAGACTGCATCCACGTTTCAGCCGATGGATCTCGTCGCTCTCGACGGGACTCGCTTTCGGGCTTCGGATCCGTCTGGACGCAAGACATTCATCAACTTCTTTTTCGCCGAATGCGTGCCTTGTATAGAGGAAGTGCCGGCGCTCAATGAATTCGCTCGGAAGAACAAGAATCTACGCGTTGTTGCGGTGACTTTCGATGATCCCGCGACGGCGCGGCACTTCATTCAGCAGCGCAAGTTCGAATGGCCAGTGGTTGCTGGGGCTCAGAGCTTCATCTCCGAAGTAGGCGTTCAAACGTATCCCACGTTCGTGTTGCTCAACTCGGACGGCACGCTCGCGGGCGTGCAAAGTGGCGTACCGAAGACTTCGCGGAACAACCGAACGACGTCGGCTGATATTCAGGTCCTGGCCGAAGGATTGCAAAAGAAGGCCGATTGACGTGTCGAGAGGTTGACCAGTGCGCGTCTTCGACCGCGAGGTCGGTTCGCGCCAGAAAAGACTCTCGCAGAATCGGCCGCGGGATCTCATGATGCCGTCGCGTGAAAAGAGAGATTCCCTCCCCCGTTTACGGGGGAGGGTCGGGAGGGGGCAGCAAGCGAACGCGTTTCTCGAACGAAGCTGCCAAAAGCAAGCATCTATGAAGAAGCCCCCTACCCAACCTTCTGATGCACACGGACGTGCGAATGGCGCGATGTGCATGGATGCACTGGAGCGGCCCCCGTAAACAGGGGAAGGAACCAGAGGCGACAACTACGTTGACAGCCGCCACAGGTAAGGGACACAGAGATCAATCAATTCTAATTCCCCGCCGCGCCGCCGCGAGAATCGCTTGCAGCCGTTTTGCAGATACTCCGCTGCAGCATCTTGCACACGCGCTGCCTCCTCTTACCTTTGCGAGCTTCGCGTGTTTGGCGAAATCACTCTTGTCAGGTTCGATCTCGCCACATGCGTCATCTTAAGTCGATAGGTCGGCAAGAATTCTCGCAGCGGCGCGGCGGCGCAGCGGTGTACTTCTTCGTGTCAAGAAAAACTCTCGCCAAGCCCGCAGAGACCGCCAAGGTAAGAGGAAGAGAGCTCAGTCAATTCCCGTTCTTCCGCGCGGACCTCACAGAGATAAAGACGAGCTATCTCAAGGCGTGCGCACGACCTCAAACCAATTTGAGCACGCGCTTGCTCTTTGTCCCAGCGGCGGGCTTGGATGCCTTTCGAGCGACTTCGATCAGATCGATGACTTCTTGCAGCAACATCACGACGCCTTCACTCGCCCGCTTGGGGTTCTTCGCGACGATGGCATCGAGGACTTTCTTGTGCGCGCCGACATCCGCCAGCGTCACACCTTTGACCCGATTTGTGAGTCGAATCGAAGTCCGGAGCGCCGCGCTGATCAGTCCTTCCAACTGCGCGTAAAAGCGGTTGCCCGTTGCGTGCAGCAAGCCCACGTGGAATGCGATATCGGATAGCAGCGGATCGTCTTCTCCGCGCGCGGCCGCGCGCATTCGCTCGATCGCTTTATGCATCTGCGCTAGTCCGTCTTCGGTTGCATGCCGCGCAGCAAGGGATGCGGCCATCGGTTCGATCGCAAGGCGCATTTCGGTGAACTCGGCGAGTAGCTCCAACGAAAACTTGCGCTCGAGTATCCAACGCAGCACATCCGGGTCGAGTAGATTCCAACGATCTTCAGGTTCGATGCGAGTGCCCTGACGCGGGCGTGCGCTCAGCAATCCTTTAGCAGTGAGCATCTTCACTGCTTCGCGCGTCGCCGTCCGGCTTGCACCATATCGCTTGCACAACTCCGCTTCGATCGGGAACGGATCGTCTCCTCCGTATGCTCCCGTTACGACTGCGTGACCGATCTCCTCGACGATGCCGTACGTCAAATTCTGTCTGTTTGGCTTGCGCATCGAACTCAAGACCCGCTGTTGTATTTGCAAAGGAACCTACCTAGCGTAACACCGCTCGCATCCTCCGGCGCGCCGCGGGCGCCAACCGGCGCTCGTTCCGCCAATTGTATTATTAATCGACATGGGCTACGTTGCCAGCAATTCAGCATGCCGAACTGGCGAATAGGTCCGAGTGGGGGAGGGTATGAGCCGGCATCCACTGATTGCTTGTTGCCTGCTACTTGCGGGCGCCGCAGCAAATGCCGACTCCGGCACGCGCTACTATTTCGGTGCGGACCTCTCCTACGTCAACGAGCTCGAGGACTGTGGTGCGATGTACTCGCTTCGCGGCGAGAACCGCGATCCGTTCGAGTTGCTCCATGAGCAGGGTGCGAATCTGGCCCGGGTTCGGCTGTGGAACGATGCGCGCTGGACGCGCTACTCGAACTTGGCGGATGTCAAGAAAACCATCCAACGTAGTCAGCGCGCCGGCATGGAAGTTCTCCTCGATTTTCACTATTCGGACGATTGGGCGGACGGCGAGAAGCAATTGATCCCTGCAGCCTGGGCTCACATCGAAGATGTCGATGCTCTCGCGCAGAAGGTTTACGAATTCACCTTCCAGACCCTACAGAGCTTGAATGCCGCAGGTTTGATGCCGGAGTTGGTTCAAGTCGGCAACGAAACCAACGGCGAAATACTGAGCACGCTCGAGAAGGCAGGCAATCCGATCAACTGGGAACGCAACGCCAAGCTTCTCAACGCAGGCATTCGCGCCGTCCGGGAAGCCGGGGCGAAGGCATCGGTTAATCCTCGGGTGATGTTGCATATTGCGCAGCCTGAGAACGTCGAACCTTGGTTCGCCGCTGCCACAGCTGCGGGTGTGACCGACTTCGATCTGATTGGAATTAGCTACTATCGGCGATGGTCGAGTGAGCTGCCCCACGAGCTCGTGGCCGTCATCGATCGATTGCGCCATCGATACGACGCTGATGTGCTCGTCGTCGAAGCGGCCTATCCGTGGACGCTGGAAGCGAAGGACAGCATGTCCAATCTGCTGGGCACCTCGACGTTGGTCGAAGGGTATCCGGCGACCAGGGACGGTCAGCGCCGGTATCTGATCGATCTCACACAACAGATCATCGAGCATGGCGGCGTCGGGTTGGTGTATTGGGAGCCGGCCTGGATCTCCACATCGTGCAAGACCCGCTGGGGAACAGGCTCGGCCTGGGAGAATGCTGCGCTCTTCGATTTCGGTGGCAATCTGCTTCCCGGCGCGGATTTCTTCAAACACCCTTATGCCTATCCCGTCGAAGTCGAGCTCAGAGTCGACGATGCGATATTCGAAGGCAAAGACATCGTCTATCTCTCCGGCGATTTTCTGGGCGAAATCGTCAAGTCCATTTCACGAGAATCCTCGGATCGTTCAATCGTGACGCGTCTGATGCCTGGGCGGCGGATTCGATTCCAGCTCTTCGCTGACGAGAATCGCACCAAACCGCTCTTGAAAGATTCACATGGAAACAGGACTCAGGTCACTGCCACCGTCGGTCGCGAACGTACGGTGATAGAGCTGGGTTCGCATCTTCGATGACGGGCCCGCCTTCTTCCGCAAGGCATCTTACGACTGCGCAGCGCAGCGCAATCACCACACACCAACCGTATTGTCTTGCGGCGGCGCCGCGAAGTGCTTGATTTCGGTCCGGCGTTGTTATATCAATCGCATTAATACTATAAATCATTTTAATCGGATCGGGGCGCTCAGGTGGCTAAAGGGGGATGTATGACCGAGAGCAAATCGAACTGCGTGTTGAGATCCGCCATCGCGAAGGCCTTGTCCGGCGTCGTTCTCGCAACAATGGTTGCCGAAGGTGGCCTTGCAGCGGAAGCGGCCCCTAGAGCGGATCGCACGGTCGATGAGATCGTGGTGACCGGCATTCGCGGCAGTCTGCGCGATGCACTCGAGGTCAAAAGAAACTCAGACCTAGTGGTAGATGTCATCTCCGCGGACAACATCGGCCAGCTCCCGGACGTGACGATTGCGGAGTCGATCAACCGGCTTCCTGGCGTCAACGCCACGCGGGATCGCGGCAACGATAGCCAGGCGGTAGTGCGAGGATTGGGGGCGCGTTTAGTGCTCGGCACAGTCAATGGTAGAGAAGTGGCCTCCTCGGAACCGGATCGCAACGTTCGATGGGAAATCTATCCATCCGAGGTCGTCTCCGGTGTGAAGGTCTACAAGAGCCAATCTGCGGATCTAATTGCAGGCGGAGTCGCCGCAACCATCGATATCGCTACGCTCCAGCCGCTCGATTATTCGGGCGAGAGCTTGGTCTTGCGCGGCGGCCCGGTTTACTACGAAGCGGGATCCGATCTGCCGGACTACGACCCGTGGGGTTATCGAGGAAGCGGCTCATACGTTTATCGCAACACTGATGAGACGTTTGGTGTCGTCGTCGGTGTCACCGCGCAAAGCCAGAAGAATGGTTATCCCTCGTTCACCGGTTGGGGCTACAACGATTCGAATGCGCGTCCGCCGGAGGGCGCAAGCGACTTCACCGGTGACTTGGATGGCGATGGTTCGCCCGACGCGACACCTTGGGGTGCGCAAATCTCGATCAACGGTATCGATCAGGAACGCAAAGGAATTTCACTTGGCACTCAATGGCGGCCGAGCGACGCTTTCGAGCTCAGGTTCGACACGCTGTACTCGGACATCGACATTCACGAGGACCAGGGACAAACCGTTTACGGCTGGAACAACTGGGGTAATTGGAATAACGGCAATTGGGGCGACTACAACGCGCCGGGAGCTTCATACACCATCGTCGATGGAACCGTCGTCGCGGCTCGGTTGCCGTTCAGCTCCGTAACCACCGTGATCGCAGATTATGACGAGGATAAAGAACTGTCCGTCACCGGATTGAACGGTCGTTGGCAGGGCGAGCGATGGAGCATCGCGGGCGATCTGTCCTACTCCGAGGCGAAGCGCGAAAATATTTGGCAATCCGTGCGCACCGAAGTCTATCCGGAGTGGATGAGCTGGGATACAAGATCCGGAACGCTGCCGACGATCTCGACCAGTCAAGATCCGACAACGCTGCCTCAGTTCGCACCTGATTATCGAGGTGGCAGCAGCGATGGCCCCGAGCATCTGAATGACGAGCTGATCGCCGGCGCATTGGATTTCACTCGCACCTTCGATGAATCGCTTATCACCAGTATTCAGTTCGGTGCACGTGTGTCCGATCGCACGAAGGATCATGATCGCTTCGAGTGGTCGCTTGCGGCCCCTGCGGGAGGGGTGGAGATTCCGGCCAACTTGTTCACGGTCTATAACGTGGATTCGGTGCGATTGCCGCCGGTACTGCTGGGCGACTTCGATGAGATCGCACGAGCGGCATATGGAGATGCGGCGCTCGATCCCAGCAATGCAACCGAGAATCTCGTGCAGCAGTGGGAAGTCCAAGAAGATGTGAACGAAGCCTACGTGAAGCTCAACTACGCGCACGACGCAGCCCGACGCATGACCGGCAATGTCGGCGTACGCTTCGTCGATGTGCAAACCACGAGCGAGGGCTATCAGCAAGCAACGGGCGCAAGCGCGCTGGAACCTGTGTCGGTCGACTCGGAATACGATGAGATCTTGCCGAGTGCGACGTTGAACTTGCATCTGAACGAGCAAATGCTGCTTCGCTTCGGCGCTTCACGCGTGGTCTCGCGTCCGCCGCTCGATGAGTTGCGCGCCAGCCGTACGCTGACGAATTGGTTGCCCTATACGGGCAATGCTGGCAATCCCGAGCTCGAGCCCTTCAGGGCGACGCAATTCGATACCGCGTGGGAGTGGTACTTCCATGATGAGGCGCTGATTGGCTTATCCGCCTACTACAAAGATGTCTCCTCGTACATCGGCTGGCGACAAGAACCGCAAACCTTCGATGGCATCACCTATGCGGTATCGGTGCCTGTGAACGGCAGCGGTGGATCCATAGCGGGCGCCGAAGTGGCTTTCCAAACACCGTTCTTCTTCTGGCCCGCGCTGGAAAACTTCGGCGTGTATTCCAACTACGCGTATGTAGATTCCGATGTGAAGGAGTTCGTGCCCGTGACCGATCCTCTCACCGGCGTCGGCTTCGCCGAGCACACTGCGGTTGTGGATCTCTGGTACAGCGGAGGCCCGCTCGAGGTTCGCGTCGGCTACAAGTACCACAGTCCGTTCACGGTGATTTACGGATGGAACGGTGCGGATTTGCAGCGTCTAAAGGCTGAGTCTGTCGTGGATGTCAGCACATCCTACAAGCTCAACAGCGCAGTGGAGTTCCGCCTGCAAGTGAACAACGTCACAGATGAACCATTGCGCATCTATCGCGACAATGACCCCAATCGCATTGGCCGTTATGATGAGTATGGCCGTCGTTACTTGTTGGATGTGACGCTCAAGTTTTGAGCACGGCGAGCGAGATCAGCGCTAGACCGCTGATCTCGCCCCTCGATTCTTCTGCTCTCACTTCGGCGGCAATGCAACGGCCGCGAACCAATAGTCTTCGAACGCTTGCACCGCCTTGGCGAACTGCGCGAATCCGACAGGCTTGACCAAGTATCCACTGCAGTGCCGCCGGTAAGCTTCCTTGATTTCATGCTCGCTATTGGAGGTAGTGAGCACGATCACCGGAATGTGTCGAAGCTGTTCATCAGCCTTGATGATATCGAGAACCTCCATGCCGCCCATGCGCGGCATGTGCAAATCGAGCAGGATGATATCCGGTGTTGGCGCATCGGTATGCAGCCCCTCCTTGCGCAAGAACGTAAGGCATTCTTCCCCGTCGCGCGTTACTTGCAGATCGACTAAGTAGTCGGCGTCTTCGAAACCGATTTTCGTAAGCTCGATGTCGTTGTCATTATCTTCCACCAGTAGGACGATTACTGGAGCACCGCTGAGTAGTTTAGGATTCTTCGGCACGTCTATTGCGCCAATGAGGGCCTGATTGGCAGCGTAAAGAAGAAGGTGCTGCCTATACCAAGTTGGGACTCGACCCAGATGTTCCCGCCGTGCCGTTGCACGACTCGTCTGCAAATGGACAGTCCAATGCCGGTCCCTTGATACTGTTCTGCGGTGTGCAGCCGCTCGAACAGATCGAAGATCCGCTCCATATGCCGTGGTTCGATGCCGATGCCATTGTCCCGAACCGAGAACACCCAGGTATCGGTGGATCGCTCCGCAGCAATGTGAACGTTGGGGCTGCTGGAGGAGCGATACTTGATCGCATTGCTGATGAGATTCAGCAATAGTTGCGTAAGCTGAGAGGCATCGCCGGAAACTACCGGTAAGTCGGTGTGTGTGATTGTGGCTTGAGTATCCTGGACTGCAGACGCCAGCAACCTCAGAACCCGATCCAGCACCTCGTTCATGTCAACCGCTTCGGTCGGTAACGGCTGCGTTTCGATGCTCGAATACTGAAGAAGATCGCGTACCAAGGACTGCAATTGCGCAGCCGAATGAAGGATTCGGCTGAGCCAATCCTGTCCCTGCTTGTCGAGCCGGCTCTCATAATGCATCTTGAGCAGCTCGGCAAAACCTCCGATGCCGCGCAACGGTGTCTGCAGATCGTGTGCGGCAACATGGGCAAAGCGCTGCAGCTCCACGTTGCTGCGAATTAACGCCTCATTGGTCTCGCGAAGCGATGCCTCGGTCGTCTTCTGGGCCGAATGTGCGAGCTGCACCGCTTTGCCGGTGCTCCAAACCAAAAAGACCAAAAGCGCGACGTTCGCGAGACCCACTAGAGCCAAGCTGAACTCGCCCATCTGTGCCGCGGCGCGTGCTTGCACCCAATCGACTGCCGGAGCGACGAACAATGCAACCGGAAGCAGCCTTCGAATCAGAAGGCCGCCGGCACCTCGACTGACGACTGGGCGCATGAGTCCATAGTGAGGCGGCAAGAGCAGGCAGCCGATCGCGATCAATACGGTGCAGATCGCGGATTGCACCTGCATGGCTGTAGCGCCGATCCGATAGAGCGTTTCAGCTCCGTACACATACCCCATGAGTGCGAGGTAGCCTGCGACGAACGCGCTCAGAGCGAGCCATTCACGCAGGAGCGGCGTGAGGCGCAGACTTCTGAGTAAGAAGACTCCGCCGAGAAGCAGAATCGTCAGCGCCGATAGGAGCGACATTCGCTCTGGATAGCTCGCGATATCGCTACCGTGGCCGATCACCATCAACCGATCGATGCCGAAATCCGCGTCGAAGGCGTATTCGAGCAAAGTGAGCAAGCCGATCAGCGCTACGATGATCGCCAACCCCATGATCCACCGCTCGCGGGCTCCCTTGGCGGCTCTCGATATGAATCGGGTGTGCGATGCCGACAGGTACAGTAGGATGCCTAGCAGTAAGAACGCCGCCGCCGCGTTGCTCGTGATCGGATCGAAGTCGGGCGCGACGCGTGTCCAAACGTCGACGTCAAACAACCAGCCGCTCAGCATCATCGCGCTCAAGAAGATTGCGACTACCGCCAGCCAGCGCGCCACTCGCAATTGCGTTCCATACCGTCCGAGTCCTTCGAGTGATGCATCCAATGCGACCGCGTTCTTGAGGTTGCCTGTTTTCATCCGGCTTCGGGTTGAGGTGCGAACTTTCTACAGATATTTCGGGGCCAATCGTCAACGAGCGCCATAGGGAGAAACACACGCCTTCGGCATCGACGTAGCCTGAAGATGAGACGATCAGAACAGGTCCGGGCGTCCTGCATTGCGAAACCACGATGACTTTGCAATCTCCGCCCCGGTCGAACACCCGTCCGATGGCGGAAGAAGGCGCGAGCGAGATGGGCGCGTGAGGGGCCAAAACGGCCGCTCGGAGCAACTTTTCCGGAGTGAAACGAATGCACCCTGATACAAGTACCTCACCTTCGCCGTGGGTGCTCCGCTTCGTGCGTTTGGTGCCGGCTGGCGGCAAGGTCCT
>JAICPY010000034.1 GCA_025929585.1 Steroidobacter sp. | reverse complement strand
CTCCATGCTCACGTTCCGTTACTACCTCGGCTACATCGATACCGCAACGAGCGCAGACTATTTCCGCGTGCGAGCTGTCGGAACGAACGGTGTGCCGGTAACACTGTTTCAAATACCCGGATCTTCGAACAATGTGGGCGCCGCGTGGCGGACTCAGAGCGTCAGCCTGTCGCGATTTGCAGGCCAAACGATCACGCTACGCTTCGAAGCGGCCGACAGTGTCACGAATGGCGGCACCGTCATTGAAGCAGGCCTTGATGAGGTGCTGATCACTGCGAACTGACACGTGAACCGAGATTCTCGTTCGAGCGCTCGGTCGTTACATGCAGGTGCTGGACACGAGTCGTTGATGGGTTGCGGGTAGCAGAGGAAATAGAGCCCAGCGCTCCCCTCTTGCTATCCGCGACCCGCGAATCACGAATCACTCAGCAAGCATGCTTGAGTCTGACTCACATCGAACGTCCGCAACAGATCATGACAAAGCCTCTGGATTGCGCTGAACCACCGCATACGTGAGCGCTGCTGCATACGATACCCAAAGCAAGTACGGGACGAGCAGGATCGCGGCTAACGGCCGAACTCGCCAGAACATCGCAATCGTTGCCACGATGAGCACTGCCAATACGATCACGTCTATGATTGCGAGCGAACCCTTCTTCCAAGCGAAGAACAACCAGCTCCACAGCGCGTTTACCATCAACTGAACCAGGAAGATCGTCAATGCCGCACCAGTCTGTTTAGACTCTCGCTCGCGCCAGATCAACCAAGCAGCAATGCCCATCAACGCGAACAGAAACGTCCATACCGGTCCAAAAATGGAGCCCGGCGGCGCCCAGGAAGGACGATCCAGTTGTTGATAGAAGGTGCGCGCATTGACTGAAGCGATCGCACCAATGGCCGAAGCAGTGAAGCTCACCGCGAGCCATCCAAAGAGGCCAAGGGCGTTGCGCATGAGTATGGTTGTATAGAGAGAGTTAACTAGTACAGATGCTTCGGCATACACAAATCATACTGTGGCGTGTCACAGCTATTGTCTCGTTGATTCTCGGAATTCTCGGTCTTGCGCTGCCGATCGTGCCGACCGTGCCGTTCCTGATTCTGGCGGCGTGGGCCGGAAGCAAAGCCTGGCCGGCTCTGGAATCATGGCTACTGAATCACCGGTTATACGGCAGGCACATCCGCAATTGGCGAGCGCGAGGCGCGGTTCCACGTTCGGCTAAATTTCTCGCGACGTCGATGATGAGCGTAAGTGCCATTGGCCTGCAGTTCGCTCCCGCGCCACTTTGGTTGAGGGTTACGGTGCCGGCTACGATGTTCGTCGCTGCAGTCTGGTTGTGGACGAGGCCCGAGCCGCAGTAGACCCACGGTGCCGGGCGAAGAGGAATTTTTTGGCGTTGCTCGTTTTTCGATTATCTTTTCGTCGCAAGCACCCCATCGCCCGTCATCCGTGTCGAGAATCCCGCACGTTCCAATCGTCTCGCCACCTCGAGCGGGACATTCCGGCCGCTGGTGAGTTTGTTCGGCGTGCCGACGTAGTGAAACAGCTTGCCTCGCCGTTTGAGCACTCGCTCAAGTTGATCGTAGAACGATTGCGAATACAGCTCGCCTGCGATCCCGAATCGCGGCGGGTCGTGCAAGATCGCATCGAAATACGCATTCGCGAAATTTTCGAGATATGCCAGAACATCACCTAAGGTGATCTGAAGCCTGCCATCTTCCGGTTCGCTATTCTCAGGCGACCAAGGATTCAGTGTACGCAGCCATATCACACTCGGATTCTTCTCATATGAATAGACGCGGGCCGCACCGCCGCGCAAGCACCAGGCAGCGAAGTATCCGAGCCCGCCACAGGTATCCAGAATGACCTTACCGCTGGGTTCGATTAACCCCACCTTTTGACGGGCATCGTCGTACGGTGAGACCTTCGCTGTCGGCAGCATCTTGATCCCATCGATCTCGAACGTGGGCGGGCCCCAGTCAGTCGGCACCAGCTTGATCAGCGAATCCGTGTAGCGCGACACGGGCTCGAAAAGGTGTCCGCTCCAGTGGTAGATCGTTCGATCTTTAAAAACGCCTGCCAGGGGGAATTGCTGCCCCTGCCACGACCAATTCTCTCGCTCGACCTGCACGCGCGTGCGACTGCGGTCCAGATCGAGCGAGCATTCGACCTCCCCGCCTCCCTTTCTCTGCGCTTCGAGCAACTGCTCGTGCACTTTCGAGGTGAGAAGCGGACCGATTGGACTCATTGAGCCGTAAAGCCCTTTCCGGTGGCCGCCCAATAAATCCCGCCATAGAGATGGTGAAGGAAATTAGGATCGGTGTACGTTTCGGGAAGATGACCGAGCGCCGTGTAGAAGGCGCGGCCGCCATCGTACTCGTGGTGCCAGCTCAGCGGGCGCAGGATCGGAGCGCGGCCCTGGTTCGCTTTGGAAACTTGGTAGGTTTTTTCATCGATCGAGAGCAGATAGTTCAACTTCACTCGAGCTTCGTCGAACTCATACCACTCATCGGTAAACAAGAATCGCGGCGCGAATCGATCCATCCCCGGGAAATTTGGATTCGTTACTTGCAGCGTTGCCGTTTGCACGGCTGGATGCTGACGAAACATGTGGCCGACCATGCGCGTATACCATTCCCATTCGTATTCCGTATCCGCGGCACTGTGGATTCCGACGAATCCGCCGCCCGCTCGAATGAATCTTTCGAAAACGGCCTGTTGCTCGGCATTCAGAACGTCGCCTGTCGTTTGAGCGAAGATAATGACCTTGTACTTCGCAAGCTCCTTATCGTTGAACACTCGATTTGCATCCTCCGTCCAAAATACTTCGAAGTGATGCAACTGACCCAGCTTCTGCACTGCCGTCACCGCCGCATGGCTCGAATCGTGATGCCAGCCGGCAGTTTTCGAGAACACCAGCGCGCTGAACTGCTGACTCCAGCTCGCGGCCGAAAATAGCAATCCAAAAATCGAGAGCGCACAAACCTTCAATATCTTCACTTAAGACCCCCAGTTCTCATTGGTCGTTTCGGAGTAATTCGATGTCATCGGCCGGGCAAGTGTGTCGCAGCTCTGCCGCCAAGAACAAGAATGCAGTGCGCCCAATCTCTAGAGATTTGTAAGCGTTATGCCCAGCCGGCTCGTTGCGGCGAACAAGCTACAACAAGGCAAGGCCGCAGCGCCACTGCAGGAGGGAACTCGCGCCTGCGGCTAATCCTTTGGATGAGTAATGTGCCCGCTGTGTTTTGAAAGCTTTTTGAACGGCCCATTGGAGCGGCCCGGGACTGCCAAACGCGAGCGAGGCCACGCCCAGTCTCCTGGAAGACACGCGCAAGCGACCAGGGATCCGCAGAACAGCCTTTTGCAATTCATTGCTAGGAGGACCGCCATGCTTCGCTCTTGCTTGTTGACCAGTCTGCTATTGGCCAGCGTATTGGCTAGCGCAGGTTGTTATGGTCCCGATCGCGAACCCGGAGATGATCCTGCTCGGTCCGATGAAGGCCCGACTGCTGGACGCCCGGAAAGCAATCCCAGTCAGACCGTTGATGAAAGCGGATTGAGCGGTGGGCGAACGACCGATATGGGAGAGAAAGCCGATGACTCTAATCGCACGCTTGACGGACCGAGTGACGAAGTAACCGAGCCGGAGCGATAGGACTCATTCGAGCGCTCGTCTGCGTACCGTTCGAACTGTTCGGAACAGAGGCCACGCGGTGATCACCGAGCGATCTCCACCGCGCCGACGATAGCGCGGTCATCGGAACTCCTTCTCGCCGAATATCGTTTGTCGCACAGGTCTCAAAGTGCGGGCAGCGAACAGTGACGGTATTTGGCTACCACGCCTCTCATGAGCAGCACTCCCCGAAGCATTTGCTCGAATATGTGCAGCATGCCGAACGCGCAGGGTTTGCCGTCGGTATGTGCTCGGATCACTTCCATCCTTGGACACCGAAGCAGGGTCAAAGCGGATTTGCCTGGTCGTGGCTGGGTGCCGCGCTCCAAGCGACATCATTGAGCTTCGGATGCGTCAACGCGCCGGGATGGCGCTATCACCCTGCGCTCATCGCGCAAGCCGCCGCCACTCTTGCCGAAATGTTTCCGGGTCGCTTTTGGATTGCTGTGGGGAGCGGCGAAGCATTGAACGAGCACATCACAGGCGAGCCGTGGCCGGAGAAGCCAGAACGAAACGAGCGCTTGCTTGAATGCGTGCAAGTAATGCGTGCGCTCTGGTCTGGACAGACGGTTACTCACCACGGTCGAATCGTTGTCGAGGATGCGAAGCTCTATACGCGCCCGGTGCGCCCACCACTGATCTTCGGCGCTGCGCTAACGTCACAAACTGCACGTTGGATCGGGAGCTGGGCAGACGGCATGATTACCGTGAGCATGCCGGATGAAGAATTCCGCGCGATGCTTTACGCGTTCCGCGAAGGCGGCGGCGCAGGTAAGCCAGTGAAAGTACAGGCGTCCCTAGCGTGGGCGCCGACAGATAGCGAAGCTCGCGCAGCGGCGCACCAGCAATGGGCTGGCAATCTGGTCGGCAAAGAGCAGCTTGCGACTTTGCGTATGCCCGAAGACTTTGAAGCAGCGTCGCTCTCCTTGGCGGAAGTGTGCTCGCAGTTGCCGATATCCAGCGATCCTCAAGTGCATTTGCGAGAGTTACAGCGCTATGTCGAGCTCGATGTGGACGAAGTGTACGTCTTCAACGTGACGCCTTACCAACGAGAGTTCATCGAGATCTTCGGCGAGCACGTGCTGCCGGCCTTATCGAAGAGCGACAACCGATGATCGAGGACCTCTGGTACAAGAACTGCGTGATCTACAGCCTCGACATCGAAACCTTCCTCGATGCGAATGGCGATGGAGTCGGCGATCTTCAAGGCCTGACACGCAGACTCGACTATCTCGAGTTTCTGGGTATCGATGCGATCTGGCTTTCGCCTTTTCATCCTTCACCGAACCGCGATGACGGTTACGATGTGACGGACTACTACGGCATCCATCCAAGGCATGGGACGAGCGGCGAATTCGTCGAGTTCCTGCATCAGGCCAACAAGCGCGGCTTTCGTGTTCTGATGGATCTAGTCGTCAACCATACTTCCGACCAGCATCCTTGGTTCAAGCAAGCGCGCCGCTCGCGTTCCTCGGCGCGACGCGATTGGTATATCTGGTCGCAGAAGCGACCTGCAGACTGGAATAAGGGCATGGTCTTCCCAGGTGTGCAAGATCGAACTTGGACTTTCGATAAGCGCTCGCGAGAGTACTACTTCCATCGTTTCCACAACTTTCAGCCCGACTTGAACACTGGCAATCCCGAAGTGCGTTCCGAGATAGAGCGCATCATCGGTTATTGGCTCGCGTTAGGAATCTCGGGTTTCCGTGTCGATGCGGTGCCATTCATCATCGAGCAGATCGTTCCTGGAAAAAAGAAGCACACCAAAAACTTCGACTACCTGCGAGAGCTCAGGCAGTTCGTTCAATGGCGCAAAGGCGATGCCATCTTGCTTGGAGAAGCGAACGTGCTGCCAGAGGAAATGCTGCCGTATTTCGGCGAACAGTGCACCGGCATCCAGATGTTGTTCAACTTCTTCGTCAATCAACACCTGTTCTATGCGCTCGCGACGCACGAAATCGAACCGCTCATCGAGTCTCTGAAAGCCACCCTCGACATTCCGCCCAACGCACACTGGGCACATTTCCTGCGCAATCACGATGAGCTGGATCTCGGCCGGTTAACCGACAGACAACGTGCGCAAGTATTTGCGCGCTTTGCACCGGAACCTCACATGCAGCTCTACGGCCGCGGTATTCGCAGACGCTTGGCACCGATGCTTGGCGATCGTAAGCACGAAGAGCTCGCGTACAGCATGATGTTCTCGTTGCCCGGTTCGCCCGTCATTCGCTTTGGCGATGAATTACGAATGGGCGATGATCTATCGCTCGACCAGCGAATCGCGGTGCGTACACCCATGCAATGGGCCGACGAGCCTCACGGCGGCTTCACGACCGCAAAGAAGCCAGTGCACCCAGTCATCGACCACGGCGCATGGAGCTACAAGCATGTAAACGTGGCCGAGCAACGCCGGGATCCGGAATCATTTCTGAATTGGATGGCCGAGATGATCCGACTTCGCAAGGAATGCCCAGAGATCGGTCTAGGAACTTGCACGATTCTCGACACCCGCGCACCGAGCGTTCTCGGTCTGCAGTTCGAGTGGCAAGGACACAAAGTCATCACACTGCACAACTTCGCTGAGCGACCTCGCAGCGCCAGCTTGCGCTTACCCAGCAAGGAACTGACTCTATCGAATCTTCGAGCGCCGCTACAAATTCGCGCAAGCAAGAACGGCCGCTTCGATATCGCACTCGATGCGCTGAACTATTGCTGGTTCAGGGTCGGCGGACTGGATTACGCGGTGAGATGACGTGCGCAGGTGCTAAAGGTACGGCGGTTGAATAGGTCAACGGTGGAGCGGATCGTGATTAGCGGTCGCAAGAAGAAAGGCCAAAGGCACGGCGCCCCCTGACGGCCCGCGAGTCACGAATCACGAGTCCCCGCCCTCGCTATCGCAGGGCTCATCCGTCAACGAAATGACTCACGACTGCAAGCCACAACGGGGTTGTGATGGACGCCAACATCGTCGAGAGAACCAAGCTGGTCGCTACCGTGCCAGCCAGACGCTCGAATTGCAGTGCCATCAGGTAAACATTTGCACCGACTGCAAGCGATGCAAGCAGCACGACTGACTTCAGCTCGAGAGTCGGCAAACCAAGTGCCACACCGAGGCCCCATACGACCAAAGGCTGCACGAACAATTTGATGGCACTGATTGCGGCACTTTGACGCCACTGCTGCTTCAACGGATAAGCCGCCAAGCCGAGTCCCAAGGCGAAAAGAGCGCCAGGCCCTGCCATTCTCGCAATCCAATCCAACATCGAACCAACGGAACCTGCGACGCGCAGATCCAAGGCGCCTGCCGCTGCACCTAGCATTATTGAAACGACAATGGGATTGCGCAGTACACCGAGCGCCGTTTTGCCAAGCCCGGCTAATGAGACAGAGCCATGTCGGGCCCACTCCACGGAGATTGAAGCCAGCGTCCATAGTGTAAATGCATTGAATACGAGGACCAGCGCGACCGGGGGTAAAGATGCTGGGCCCAGAGTCAGGCTGGCCAGCGGCACCCCAAGCATGACGTTGTTCGAGAAGACTCCTCCCATCGCGAAGATGGACTGCGAGACGCCGTCGAGCTTGAAAGACCTCGCCGCAACGATACGACCGAGAAAGAAGACGATGAGACAACCGCCGAAGAACGCGACTAGCAAACGCGCATCTACATCAGACATTGACTGGCGGCGGCTTATCAATTGAAAAAGCATCACCGGCAGAGCCACGCTGAAGATGAACTTTGCAGCGAGCTCGGTCCACCGTGCTCGCCAGAACGGGGTGCAGGCAAGCAGGTACCCAGCCAACACCAGGCTGAATAGCGGTAATGAAAGCAGGAAGAAGTGCGCAGCTGCAGACATTTTCGCAGTGTAATCGACTTGCCTACGCTCACGCTTTCGCGCTTTTTGCGAACAAGCCGAGACGCCCTGTGAGTTTCAACGTACGACCTGCACGAATTCTCTTGCGTCGCTCTCCAGCATCGCCAATGAACGGAACCGTGGTCAGCACAGGGCGTTCGCATAGTGCGTGCACTTAAAGGTGTGCCTACGCGTTCATGTTAGACAGGAGTACCGTCATGACTACTAAATATCTTGCGCTGTTCGCTGGCGCGTTGCTTGCCACTACCGCTGCGGCGGGCGGCGACAAAGATCACTCGATGAAAAGCGCGGACCAAAAGTTCGAGCGACTCGACCAGGATCAAAGCCGTTCGATCAGCATGTCCGAGGCAGCGAAGGATGAGTCTCTTTCCGCAACGTTCGCCTCCGTTGATGCCGATGGCGATGGCGAGCTATCTCGCACCGAGTACACGGCTCATGTAGCCGAGGACAGTGGCGAATCGCAAGGCGAAGACTGGTCGTCCTCTTCCTCCGCAGGCGAGGAATAAAGCTCAGACACGACTCGGGCATCGGTACGACGGTGCCCGAGCCGTCCTTTCAAGAGGTGACCTTTCAAGAGGTGACTATGAGCGAACGCAAATCCGACGGACCCGTGACGATCAAGGAAGCGCTCTCGGAGAATGTCAAAACGCAGCAGCGACGCTCAGAACAGAGCGCAAGTCCGCCCGAAGCCCAGCGACCACCGCGCGAACGCGTGCGCGATGCGGAACGCAAACGCAAGGCGCAGGAGAAATCGACCGGCAAATAGCGACTTGATCGCCAGTGCTGACTTAATCGCGCGTGCTAGTGTTTGCGCGTCCTTTTACCTAAGCCGAATAAAAAGTATGGGCTTCAGCGATCGCTTCGAACAGACAGAACCGAGTCGAGCTGACGTCGATGCCCTCCCGGGCCCTACTGTGCTGGAATTTGGCGCCCCATGGTGTGGCTACTGCCAAAGCGCAGCTCCATTGATCGCAAGCGCCTTCGCTACATATCCACATGTTCGCCATCTCAAGGTCGAGGACGGCAAGGGGCAACCTTTAGGCCGCTCGTTTCGCGTGAAACTGTGGCCGACACTCATCTTTCTCGCACACGGAGAGGAACGGGAACGGCTCGTGCGACCGACAGATCAGGTAGCTATCGAGCGAGCCCTTGCCCACATCGCCACCGATGAACTGGACAGCACCGCCATACGTGCGTCGGAATAGCGCGCAGCTATCCACCCAAAGTCGGCGAGCGTTTTGCACGTGGCTTGCGCTTAGTGGCGGCAGCCTGCGCCACTCTGACGGCCTTGTGAGCCCAGCTTTCGAGCTCATCTCGATCTTCTAAAACCTCGGAAGGCACTTCGAAATAATTCATCGAATAGGCATCAGGATCGTGCGCGAGCGGTCGAAAGGCCTTGCAGCCTCGATCGAGAAAGTCGGGGCGATTGGTGTCATCCACTTTGAAGTAAAGAACATCATCGTCGATCAGGGCGAAGAACCATCCGTCGGCATAGAGCCCAACCCCGCCGAACATCCGCCGAGAGCTGACGCTCAGCGAACGTGGCAACTGCTCGAGTACGAACGTAAGGTAGTCTGCTGAAACGCTCATGCCTCGATCATAGCCATGTCGGGGCAGGAAGCTGTAGGCTCTCTTTCTTCCTGGCGCTGCCCGTTCTCGAACACCATGACTGCACCCGCACATCCACAGTACGATCTCCTCGTCATCGGTGCCGGCTCCGGCGGCGTGCGAGCCGCCCGCGTTGCAGCGGCGCACGGCGCAAAGGTCGCAATCGCAGAAGAGCATCGCATCGGCGGCACGTGTGTGATTCGCGGCTGCGTCCCCAAGAAGCTACTGGTCTACGGCGCACATTTTGCGGAAGACCTCGAAGACGCGGCACGATTCGGCTGGCGAATCGAAGGCAGAACGTTCGAATGGCCTACGTTGCGAGATAACGTGCTCGCCGAAGTAGCACGTATCAGCGGGATCTATGCACAGACGCTACAAACCCACGGCGTCGAGATCTTGAATGGTCACGCGACTCTTACTGGGCCTCAGAGCGCACGCATTGACGATCGAGAGGTGCGCGCCCGGGTCATCCTTATTGCGACCGGTGCGCGCCCTCATGTTCCAGATCAACCGGGCTGCGAAAATGGGATAACCTCGAACGAAGCTTTCCATCTCGAGAAGCTCCCGGAAAGAATCCTCATCGCCGGAGGCGGGTACATCGCGAATGAGTTCGCAGGCATCTTCAATGAGTTCGGCTGCAAGGTTACGGTCATCAATCGGTCGGATGTGATCCTGCGCGGATACGATGAACAGATCCGCGACCGCCTGCTGCAGATATCGCTGACTAAAGGCATTCGATTTTTGTTCAATGCTCCGATCGATTCCGTCAGCAAGCACGCTGATTCCACACTCACTGTCAGTCTGCGTACTGGCGATAGTATTCAATGCGATGCGCTGATGTTCGCAACCGGTCGAATTCCCAACACCGAAGGTCTTGGATTGGATTCGGCCGGCGTCGAGTTAGACAAGGGCGCTATCAAGGTCGATGATCTCAATCAGAGTACCAATCCCCACATCTATGCCGTGGGTGATGTAACGAATCGCGTGCAGCTGACGCCCGTTGCCATTCGCGAAGGCCACGCATTCGCGGACACGGTCTTCGGCAACAAGCCAACGAAGGTGGATTACGACTTCATTCCTTCCGCGGTGTTCAGCCATCCTCCTCTCGCCGGTGTCGGCTTGACTGAATCTCAAGCTCGTAATCGCCTTGGCTCTGTTCGCTCGTTTACCTCGGATTTTCGACCGATGAAGAACGTACTGGCCGGACGTAGCGAGCGTGCACTCTACAAACTTATCGTGGACGACACGAATGGACGAGTGGTCGGTGCTCACATGATCGGACCTGACGCACCCGAGATTATGCAGGTGGTCGCGGTCGCAGTTAAAGCAGGCCTCACCAAAGCGCAGTTCGACGAATGCGTCGCCATTCATCCGACAATGGCGGAAGAACTGGTGCTGCTGAAGTGAGCGTGATGCGATGATGGAGTGATGAGGCGATAAAGCCGGGTACGTCTCAGGTCCCTTCTCCCTCCAGGAAGAAGGCTAGGATGAGGGTCTGATGGGCTTGGTTGAGAGTTGACGATCGGAAGAAGGAAGTGCTCTTCCGCTGCCGTCATCTCGAGACACCCACTGTCGTGGCGTCCCGCGGCAATGTGCACAACAACAGCGCACTCGGATTCGTCGCTGGCTCGATTTCGAGCAACACATCTCGAGCGAAACCGCTCGCTGCGCGCAAGCGCTCCTTAAGCTGTTGATTCCTCGCCACACGCCTTGCTCGTCCTGCGGTCCATAACACCACCGGCTGCACGCACGGATCTTGCACACCCGTCATGCACACGTCGCATTCCAGTCGCGCACTCGGGTCCCTCTGCTTACAGGAAGCTAAACGAAGGCGCCTGGCGCGATCAGGTCCACACGCACGGGGCAAGCATGGCTACTTCGCTGGCAAAGATCGAACCTCAAATCGAAGAAGAAGATCGCACGGCGATGACGAAGGATGCGTTCAAGCGTGCATTCCTCGACAACTTGTTCTACGTGCAGGCGAAGTTTCCTGCACTCGCCACACAGAACGACTACTACCAGGCACTTTCCTACGCTGTGCGCGATCGCATGTTGCGCCGCTGGATCAGCACCGCCGCGCTTTACACTAAACAGGGCTCTCGCACCGTCGCGTACTTCTCGGCGGAATTCCTGATGGGTCCACACCTAGGCAACAACCTGATCAACCTCGGCATCTACGATGAGGTCAGACAAGCGATCGCAGAACTAGGCATGAATCTGGATGACCTGCTCGCGCAAGAAGAAGAACCTGGATTAGGTAATGGTGGCTTGGGCCGGCTCGCCGCCTGCTTCATCGACTCGATGGCAACGGCGGAAATTCCCGCGCTCGGTTATGGCATTCGATACGAGTTCGGCATCTTCCATCAAGAGATCCTCGACGGCTGGCAGATCGAGAAGACGGACAAGTGGCTGCGCAGGGGCAATCCGTGGGAGATTGCTCGCCCGGAATGGGCAGCGGAGGTCAAGCTAGGCGGCTACACCGAACAATATCGAGATGAGCAAGAACGCTTGCGAACTCGCTGGGTGCCTCACAAGACCGTCGTCGGCGTTCCTTACGACACACCCATTCTCGGATACCGCAACAACACTGCGAATACGTTGCGTCTTTGGAAGGCGGAAGCACCAGAATCCTTCGACTTCGCCGTCTTCAATCGAGGCGATTATTACGGCGCCGTGAATCAAAAGGTGTCTTCGGAAAATTTGAGCAAAGTCCTGTACCCCAACGACGAGCAGATCCAAGGCAAGGAGCTGCGGCTCGAACAGCAGTACTTCTTCGTCTCATGCTCACTACAAGACATGTTCCGCATCATGAGGGTGCAGAAGATTCCGCTCGATCGATTTCACGAGAAGTTCGCGGTTCAGTTGAACGACACGCATCCCGCGATTGCTGTCGCTGAATTGATGCGGCTACTGCTTGACGAGCATGTACTATCCTGGGAGCAGGCGTGGTCGATCACCAGCAGGACCTTTGCCTATACGAATCACACGTTACTGCCCGAAGCATTGGAATGCTGGCCCCTGGAGCTGTTCAATCGTGTCCTGCCTCGGCATTTGCAGATCATCTTCGAGATCAACGCTCGATTCCTCGACATCGTACGCGTTCGCTTTTATGGCGACGAGGAACGTTTAGCGCGCCTGTCGCTCATCGATGAACATGGCGAACGATACGTTCGTATGGCCCACCTTGCATGCGTGGGCAGCCATGCAATCAACGGCGTAGCCGAGTTGCACTCGGAGTTGCTCAAGCAGGATGTGCTCAAGGATTTTTTCGAGCTCTGGCCTGAGCGATTCGGAAACAAGACCAATGGCGTTACGCCTCGGCGTTGGATCGTGTTATCCAATCCGCGGCTCACCCGGTTGATCTGCCAAGCGATCGGCGATACCTGGATCAAGGACTTGAGCGAGCTCAACCGCCTCGAGCCATTAGCCGAAGACCGAGAGTTTCGATCACATTGGCGGGCGATCAAGCATACCAACAAATGCGAGTTCGCAAACTTCGTGCGAAGCTGCACGGCAATCACGATCGATCCGCATTCCTTGTTCGACGTGCAGGTCAAACGCATCCACGAGTACAAGCGCCAGCACTTGAATATTCTGAACGTGATATCGCTCTATCACCGGCTACGATCCTCCCCCAACATCGATATCGTGCCTCGCACCTTTATTTTTGGCGGGAAGGCCGCACCCGGTTACCGGATCGCCAAGCTCATCATCAAGCTAATCAATGCCGTTGGGGATGTCGTGAACACAGACCCTGCGGTGCGCGATCAGCTCAAAGTCGTGTTCTTGCCCAACTTCAACGTCTCGAACGGTCAACGCGTGTACCCGGCGGCGGAACTCTCGGAGCAAATCTCGACTGCCGGCAAAGAGGCATCAGGCACCGGCAACATGAAGTTCTCGATGAATGGAGCGCTCACCATCGGCACACTGGATGGCGCCAATGTCGAAATACGCGAGGAAGTTGGCGCAGAGAACTTCTTCTTGTTCGGACTTACGACCGACGAAGTCGTCGCTCTCAAACATCGAGGCTATCGTCCGCAGGACTATCTGAACGGGGACTTGGCGGAAGCCATCGATTTGATCCGCAGTGGATTCTTCTCACGCGGCGATCCCGAGCTCTTCCGCCCGCTCATCGACGCCCTGGTGTATCACGACCCCTATCTCGCGTTCGCGGATTTCGCTTCTTACGCGCAGTGCCAAGAGTCGGTCAGTGCCGCTTACCGAGATCCGGACCGCTGGACTCGCATGTCCGTCCTCAATGCCGCTCGCTCGGGAAAATTCTCCTCGGACCGGACGATCAAGGAATATTGCGTCGACATCTGGAAAGCGCCACCGGTGCCAGTGAAATTGCTGTCACAGGAGGAAGTGAAGGTGGGCTTTTTGCAGTGAGGCGGTGCCGGATGAATGTGCGGCACGGCGCGCATGAGGATCGAGCGCGCTGATTTTTCGTCGAGGTATTTGTCAGCGTTCTGAGATGAGTTTGCCTAAGCGGACCCTCATGGATATACCCTCCCCCGCAAGCAGGGGAGGGAATGCAGAAGAGGTCCCAAGGCTGCGCCTCTCCGTTTAGCGAGAAAGGGTAGCGGCGGGTGACTCTCTATCCCGAAGCGGCCGCGTGCCACGCTCGCGTCGCCGTTGCCTCACGCCTTCAAATGCTCCTTGAAGAACGCGATCGTTCTTTCCCAGGCCAGCTTCGCAGCAGCTTCGTCGTAACGTGGAGTGGAATTGTTGTGGAAGCCGTGATTGGTATTCACGTAGACATGAGTCGTATACGAGACTTTGTGGTTCTTCAACGCGGCTTCGAAAGCAGGCCAAGAACCGTTGACGCGTTCGTCGTTCGAGGCCAGCTGAATCAGTAGCGGTGATTTGACCTTGCCCGCTTCTTCCGCCGTAGGTGCAGGACCATAGAACGGAACGCCAGCGTCGAGCTCATCGCCTAGCGTGACGGCGAGATGCCCAACCACGGACCCTCCCCAACAGAAACCTACGGCGCCTAGGCGACCGTTCGACAGGGCGTGAGCCTTCAGATATTTCGCACTGTTGACCATGTCTTGGCGAAGTTTCGGCTGATCGAGCTTGCCTTGCATCTCTCGTCCCTCGTCGTCATTGCCGGGATAGCCACCGACAGGCGCCAGCCCATCGGGCGCCAAAGCGAGGAATCCGGCAACCGCGGCGCGCCGAGCGACATCTTCGATGTGAGGATTCAAACCGCGATTTTCGTGAATCACGAGTACGGCAGGAAATGGTCCTTGGCCTTTCGGCTGCACCAGATAGCCTTTCATCGTTCCCGATGTGCCTCCGGGCGAAGGGTATTCCACGTACCGCGGCGTGATTCGCTCATCGGTAAACGAAATGGTCTGCGCCTTCGCATATTGCGGCAGCATGCTCGTCGCCATCGTGAGTGCCGACATTCCCCCGATGCTCAATGCCGCACAACGACGCATGAACTCTCTGCGGTCTATTGCGCCATGGCAGTACTGGTCATAGAGCTGCGCTACGCGGGGATCGATTTTGTTTGACATGCTAAACCTCGCAATCGCTTTCGAAGATTCGCT
Source organism: Steroidobacter sp. (assembly GCA_025929585.1). Lineage (GTDB taxonomy): Bacteria > Pseudomonadota > Gammaproteobacteria > Steroidobacterales > Steroidobacteraceae > Steroidobacter. The sequence continues at coordinate 22,851 of JAICPY010000034.1, read as the reverse complement.
ACTGAATGTGTCCGTTCGCCGCCATCAGCATAGGAAACTTCCCGCCCACGATCCACTGCGTGGAGGTGAATTTGTGCAAGGCAAAGATACCAGGCCGGTAACCAAGGCTACACACTCGCCGGTTCGAACCGGACGCATGCCGTTCCACACAGTCTCATGAGTTTCGTTCAGCGTACGGACAGGATCGCGCGTTGGAACGCGGCCTCCAACGACTACTTCAAGTTCAGCATGCATTAAGCCCGTAGGCGTTGGAATGACACCGTGCAAGTTATGTTGGGGTGTCAACGATGAATAGCAGGATCTTATGCGGATGCTCAATGCTCCTTGCGTGCCTGAGCCACTTGAGTGCTCAAGCTGCAGAAGGCCCTGTGTCCTCAATTCAATCGGCCACGCCGAATGAAGCTCGAGTGTCCAACTACGTCGGGCATTCCGAGCGAGCTTCCTCGATCACCGGCCTCGCTAAAGGATCGCAGCCAAACGGTACGAGTCACGGCCCAAAGAATGCGAAAAATGCGAAAGCCTCCAGTGCCACTAAACCACTGCGCGCACCGCAAGTATCGAAGTCTGTAAGAGCTGACTACTTTTACTTCTATGACGCCGCCAGCTTGTTGATAACCGATCGCGACGAAGACGGCTTCTTCAGCGAATTCCGAATTCGGTTCGATGCGGATTCCAACGTCGGCGATGCACTCGTATATGCGCAGCTTTATCTACGCCGACTCGGTACCACCGCGTGGCAGCTCTATCACGAGACGGATGACTTCTGGGTCGACGGTCAGTCGAACTCGGATGATTACTACGTCACAACGACGCTCGATGAAGGCTTCGCCACGGCGGAATACGAAGTTCTCATCGACCTGTACGAAGTCGGTTACAGCGGCATCGTAGCGAGCCTTGGTCCTTACGACAGTGGCGCGTTGTCTTACCTTCCGCTGGAGGAAGCCGATTTGGACATCCCCGTTGAGCTGCCCGGATACGACATCGATGATGTCGCCACGACCTTGCTCATCGATGACGATGATGACGGCCACTACTCTCAGTTCCGCATCGAGTTCGACCCGGACGCCAATGTGGATGGGACCTTCGTCTACGCAAACGTGTGGGTACGTGCTGAAGGCGGCACGTGGATCGAAGAACATACTTCCGAGGATTTTCTCGTCGATGCCAGCGGCGAGGCTGATGTCTATAGCTTCACAGTCGACTGGCTAAGCGGCTATCCGACTTCTTTCTACGACGTGCAGATCGACCTGTATGAATCCGCCAATGGATTGTTGGTCGCATCCGCGGGAAGCGAGCGAGCGGAGCTCGCCCAGATTCCGCTCGAGGACCAATCCCGCGATGTGCGCCCAAACCCGCCCAGCACTGGCAACGGCGGTAACGCGAGCTCGAACGAGAGCGGCGGCGGTGGCGCAATGGGGATGCTGTGGATGCTGCTGTTGTTGGGGATGGCCAGAAGGAACGTGACGGAGTTCAGAGGTGCATCAGGAGCGAGGCAGCGCCGCAAGAAATGATCTCGCGGAGGCGCAGGGCCCGCGGAGGGATAGAAGATCTCTAGAAGATGGGGGAGGGAATCTTCATCTCCCTCACTCCGGCGGCTATCAGCGTAGTGGGTCGCCTCCGGTTCCTTCCCCCGTTTACGGGGGAAGGTTAGGTAGGGGGCCTCTTCGTTGGTTTTTTTTGCTAGCGGCTTCGTTCGCGATAACGCGTTCGCTTGCTGCCCCCTCCCTAACCTCCCCGTAAACGAGGGAGGGAATCCCATCTCTTTCTCTGCGGGCTCCGCGTCTCTGCGAGATATTTTCTTCTCGATCCTGATCAGATCTCCTCACCACCGTGCCGCTGCGAGAAATCCTTGATGACGGTTTCTTTGGCACAGCGCTCGGCTTCCTGGAGCTAAGTCCACATCCTCTTCCTCTTACCTTTGCGCTCTTTGCGTTCTCAGCGAGAAACCTTCTTGTCACGCTCTGGTTAGGCTGATCTTGCGGAGAAATCTATGTTCCTCGTGTGTTCTATGTGATTAGTCTCTTCCTGCCCTCTTCCCTTCTGATCGCGATTAAGGCGAGCAGCGTTACCACACCTGCCAGTGACAAGTAGTAGCCAACGAATGCGATTCCGTATGTCCTCGCGAGCCATGTAGCGATGTAAGGCGCGAGCGAAGCGCCCACGATCCCGGCGAGATTGAATGAGACAGAGGAGCCTGTGTAGCGAACGGCCGTCGGAAAGAGCTCCGATAATGCCGTACCAAGCGGACCGTAAGTGAAGCCCATCAGTCCGAGCCCGATTGAAAGGAAGGCAACCGCGCTCAGCCGGCTGTCCGAGCCGAACAGCGGTTCAAATGTCAGTCCGAATAGGATGATCCCGATCGTAGCTGCTATCAGCATCGGCAACCGGCCGCGACGATCTGCAATCCAAGCCGATATCGGGATCGTAATCCCGAAGAACAGCACGCCGACGATCTGCAGAATCAAGAATTCTTGGCGCTGAAAGCCGAGAGATGAAACAGCCCAGCTCAACGTGAACACTGTCATCAGATAAAAGATGACAAACGTGGCTGTCGCCGCAAACGTGCCGAGTAGCAGAATCCTCAAATGATCTCGGATCACCGCAACCATCGGTAGCCGGACGCGCTCGTTATTATTGATAGCTTTTAGGAACGCGGGCGTTTCTTCCAATCGAAGCCGCACGTACAAGCCTACGAACACCAGCAAGGTGCTCGCAAGAAACGGTACTCGCCAGCCCCATGCCATGAATTCCGCATCGGTCAGCCATTCAGTGAGCAACACGAAAATGCCAGTCGAACAGATGAAGCCGATCGGCGCGCCCAGTTGCGGAAACATGCCATACCACGCGCGCTTGCCTTCCGGCGCGTGCTCGGTCGCAAGTAGCACTGCACCGCCCCACTCCCCGCCAAGGCCAAGTCCTTGGCCAAGTCTGCAGATCGCCAACAGTACTGGCGCCATCACGCCGATCGAGGCGTATGTAGGCAGCAAGCCGATCAACACGGTAGACAGTCCCATTGTCAGAAGCGCCGCTACCAGCGTTGCCTTTCGACCGATGCGATCGCCAAAATGCCCGAACAACGCGGACCCTAAAGGACGCGCAAAGAACGCGAGCGCAAACGTGGCGAACGACTGCAACGTTGCCGATGTCGGATCGCTCGCAGGAAAGAACAGTGTCGGAAAGACGAGCACCGCCGCCGTCGCATAGATATAGAAATCGAAGAATTCGATCGTGGTGCCGATCAAACTTGCGAACAACACCCGCCGTACCGAGTTTCCCCTCTGAGCCCGATTCTTGCTCCCCATCGATCTTTCTTCTTAGCTATTGGAGAGGCGCATTGTGCCATGGCGCTGCCCGCGGGCGATGAAGCTATCGACTGATCAGGTGTTAACGAAGAAAGCGACTCGAGTACGAGCCCGATTGGTGGCTTTAAGACAGATGCCGAAGGCCCGGCAGTGAGTGATCTACATCACGTTGTCAGTCGGGCGACGTAGCTGCGTTTGTCTTGAATGCGCTCCATCCACACGCGACGATGAGCATCACGCCCGTGAGCGCTTCGAATAGTATGGAAACATGCATCAAGAACGTATGCGCGGAGAATTCGGCGACCACATAGTGAGCGAGCCCATCCAAGCCACTCGCGCCATACACTGCCAGCGTCAACAGCGCTGGCCCGCGATATCCGGCGCGCCAGAGCCCATAGCCTGCCAAGCCGATCAGACTTACAACCGCCCAAGCGGCGTAGACGCCGAGGATCGACAAACCTTCCGGCATATTGGGATACACCGAAAGGAATGCCGCGTTGTGAGCGTGATGGAAGAAGCTTGCGCTCGCGTAGAGAACGAGCGCAGTCAGAATCTTTCTTTCCAGAGGCACGCGCGGGCGGTCCATGTTTATCTCTCTGAGCATTGTCATGGGCCAATAGTCTTGAGCTGATCGTCCGTTCGTTGCGCTCGTCCTGTGCTTCTATCGCATCAGTTCTATCGCATCAGACTGGGTTCGCTACCGGCTCGTCCTTTGGGCCTTCGAGCTCCTGTTCTTGTTCGACGCGGCTGTGATCCGCCGCGATGAACGAGTAGAACACTGGAACGACGAACAGTGTGAACAGCGTACCGACGATCATACCTGTTACGAGCACGATGCCGATGCTATTACGCGCTTCCGCACCTGGGCCTGAGACCAAAACCAGAGGGAAGTGTCCGAAAACCGTCGCCGCCGACGTCATCAGCACAGGGCGCAGCCGAGTACGCGACGCTTCACGCAAGGCCGCTAATTTGTCCAAGCCGCGCTCTTGCAGGGTATTCGCGAACTCCACGATCAAAATGCCGTTCTTGGCGATCAAGCCTACCAGCGTGATCAAGCCAACCTGCGAATAGATGTTGATGGTCGTCAGGTCGAGGAAGGTGAACATCAATGCGCCTGAGATCGCAAGCGGCACCGAGCCGAGCAACACGATCAGCGGATCGCGGAAGCTGTGGAACTGTGCTGCCAGCACCAGATAGATGAGCACGACTGCAAACGCCAATGTCGTCGTCAGTGCAGTACCCTCTTGGCGGATCTGCCGCGACTCGCCCGCGTAGTCCATGTTTCCGCCTGGGCCTTGAGCAGCGGCCGCCGCCTGCTCCAATATCTTCAAGCCTTCCTCTTTCGTCACACCGGGCATGACGCCGCCATAGATGCGCGCGGAGTTGCGTTGCTGGAAGCGATTCAGCGTCCGTGGTGACGTCGTGGTTTCGATGCGCGTGAATGTGGACACCGGCACCAAATCGCCTTCGGGCGTCTTGATCTTCAAGTCCAGCAAGGGACCCAAATCCGCGCGGTCCTTTTCACCGATCTGCGGAATGACCTTGTAGCTGCGATCGAAGTAATTGAACCGATTGACGTACGCTCCGCCGAGCAATGTTCCGAGCTCGCGGCCGGCGGTCGCGAGGTCCAATCCCAGATCGGCCAAGCGCTCGCGATCGATGATCACCTGCGCTTGTGGCAGATCGATCTTCAGATCCGTATCGACATACATGAACTTGCCGCTCTGCCAACCGGCGGCCAATACGGCCTGCGTCGTCTCGAGCAGTTCTTCGATGGAACCCTCGTTCTGCACGACGAGCTCGACATCGAACTGGCCTGGTGTCGGCAGAGGGGGATCCAGCCGTGGAAACACGCGCAGTCCAGGAACTTGCGAAACCGCACCGTACACTTCGCCGAACAATTCCTCGGTCGAGCGATCGCGCTCCTTCCAATCCTTCGCAACCAAGCCACCGAAACCACCCCACGCGGCGGTCAAGGACCACATGAATTCAGTTTCCGGAAACGCCCGGATTGCCTTCACTACTTCGAGCGAATTGCGGTGTGTCGCCGCGAGTGAGGAGTCCGGAGAAGCTTCGAAGAACAAGCTGATGTGGCTTTGATCCTCGACCGGCGCAAGCTCTTGCCGCGAATACATATATAAAGGCCATGCTGCGAGCGTCACCAGAACAGCCACCGCGACGATCGACCAGCGCATGCCCAATGCACGATCGAGGCCTCTCGAGTAGGCACGGCTAACTGCATCGAATGCGCGATTCACGAATGCCGTAAGCCTGCCCTCCTTGCCTTGAGGGTGGACGAATCGCGAGCTCATGACGGGTGACAAGGTGAGCGCGACGAATCCCGAAACGACGACCGCGGCCGCCAACGTGATCGCAAACTCCAAGAACAGTGAGCCGGTGAGTCCGCCTTGGAAGGCGATCGGTGTATAGACCGTCGCAAGCGTAATCGTCATCGCGATAATCGGGCCGCGCAGCTCGCGCGCGCCGACTAACGCGGCTTCGATTCGCGATTTACCCTCACGCACATGCCGCTCGACGTTCTCGACGACGACGATTGCATCATCCACGACCAGTCCGACCGACAACACGATGGCCAAGATCGTCAACAAGTTCAGGCTGAATCCGAAGGCAAGCATCACGAGCGCGGCACCAACCAGCGACACCGGCATCGCAACCAGCGGGACGAGCGCCGTACGAATCGAGCCCATGAAAAGGAACACGACGATACCGACGATGAGCACAGTCTCGGCGAGAGTCTTCGTAATCTCGGTGAGCGCATCTCGCATGAACATCGTGCCATCCCACACCAAGCGCATTTCGATATCGCTTGGCAACGTGGCTTCGATACGCTTCATTTCGTCTTTCAGGTGTTCAGCGACTTCGAGCTCATTGGAACCGGGCAACGGCCAAACGCCCAGGTACACGCTTTGCTGGTCGTTGTACTTCGCGACCATCGCCGCTTCTTCCGAGCCGAGCTCAACACTCGCGACGTCGCTGAGGCGAACGATCGCACCATCGCGATCGGTCACGATCAGATTCTCGAACTCCTCGACTGCACGCAGATCGGTGTTCGCAAGCAGGTTCACTTGCACCAAGTTGCCCTTGGTTTGTCCGACGGCAGCTAGATAGTTGTTGCGCAGCAGTGCCGCATGCACATCCCCGGGCGAAAGATTTCGCGCGGCTAATCGCTCAGGATCGATCCATACTCGCATTGCTAACGGCTGACTGCCTTCGAAGCTCACACGCTGCACACCTTCCAAGGTCGAAAGCTGCGGCTGCAAAGTTCGAGAGAGCCAATCGGTCAATTCGGGCACATCGCGATTGGGCGAAGTGAAGCCTAGATAGAAGGTGGCGTACGGACGGTCGGCACGCTGCACATCCACGACGGGAGGCTCAGCTTCCGCCGGCAATTCCGAACGCACCTGCTGCAAGCGCGCGGTAACTTCCGCAAGGGCGGCAGTACTGTCGTGATTCAGCTTCAGGCGCACGGTGATCGTGCTCACGCCCGGGCGGCTTGTGGACTCGATGTAGTCCACGCCGCTGATCGCGGACACTGCTCGCTCGATCGGGGTCGTCAGAAAGCCGCGCACGCTCTCGGCACTTGCGCCGGTATATACCGTCGTAATGATGACCGACGAACTCTCGACGCTCGGAAATTGCTGCACCGGCAAGGTGCTCAGGGCGCGTACGCCGACCAGCACGATGACCAGGTTGACGACGATCGCCAACACTGGATGTTTGATGAATAGATCTGTGAATGCGCGCATGGTTTGCTCTAACGCTTGTTTGCTCTAACGCCGATGATTGTTCGCGGGGAGACGAATGAGCGGGTCTGCTCGACTCTTGCCTATCCGCTATCCGCTATCCGCTATCCGCTATCCGCTATCCCCTATCCCCTATCCCCTATCGCCTTCTGCTTTTTCCTGATTCATCGCGACCGCGTCCGTCGGCGTAGCATCGATCGCAACCAGCACTTGATCTCTCAGCTTGAAGGATCCCGAAGCTGCAACCCGTTCTCCCACCGCGATGCCTTCGTTGATGATGACTGCATCGCCTTGTGCTGCCTCGACGGAGACTGCGCGTGTGTGAGCGCGAGTCTTGCCTGCATCGTCGGTTTGCACGACGAACACATAGTCTCCGCCAGGACCTTTACGCAGCGCACTTGCTGGAATCGCAACCGCCATTCGAGGCTCCTCGGTCGGGACTTGCACGCGCACGGATGCACCCGGCGATGGAGCCATACGCGCATCTTGAATTTCCGCACGTACCATCGCGTTACGAGTGGATGGGTCGACTCGCGCATCGATGGCCACGACATTGGCCTCCACGAGTGCACCTTGTTGGGTCGCAGACACCTGAACGGTATCGCCCGGCTGCAAACTCGCGGCCACCTGCTGTGCGACCGAGAAATCCACGTAAGTGGAGCGATCCACGCCCTGTAGCGTCGTCAGCAACGTGCCTTCGTTGAGATATTGGCCGGGATGCACGTCCGAGATGCCGACTCGCGCGCGGAACGGAGCACGAATCGTCTTTCGTTCGATGATGGCCCTGGTTCGCGCAATCTGCGCCAGAGCGACATCTCGCTCAGCGCGTGCACTATCGACTTCCATGTCCGATGCCGCGCGCTGGCTATTCATGCGCTGGACGCGTGCGTATTGAGTTTCAGCAAGCAGCGCTTGCGCCTCGAGCGCCTTCAGCTCGGCTTGTTCCACGGATACATCCAGGGCAACGAGCACGGTGCCCGGTTCGACGATGTGACCCGGCTCGAGTGTTACGTGCCGCACCGTGCCCGGCAATTCATTGCGCACGGTAATGGAACGAGTCGCAACGATCGTGCCGACGGATGTTGTCACACGATTGTGCTGCCGCTCTTCCGCCACGGCGACGGCAATCGACTCCACCGGCTCCGGCTGACTTGCTGCCGCCGCGGCACTGTCCTCGAGCGCAGAATGCTTCCACGCCGCCAATGCCGTTCCTGTCACGATAACAGCAGCAATCAACGATAAAGATCCAATTTGGCTACCGCGAATCATTAAAAAGCTCCCGTTGTTCTTTCAATGGTGTCTTTGATGGTCGATACGTTAGAGAGGAAACGGCAATCGACCAATGGGGTCAGGCGAAAGTCATTCATGCTCTGAAGGAACGAGTGACGGGTGACGGGTGACGAGCAAGAAATAGTTCATCGCGAACAGCGACGCATGCGCTGCGTCGATGGAGCATTCTCATGCGCACGCAAGCGTGATCGTTCTTGCCCGTCACCGGTCACTCGTCACCTTCTCGCCATACGTCACTTGCTGGTCGATGTCAGGCCAGCTGCAGATCCCTGCAGCGGCCTGAACCCTCCTCCAAGTGCCTTGTACATCGCGAGCAATGCGGTGGCCGTTTGAGTCTCGCTCTGGGCCAAGGCATCTTCGGCCTGCAGCGCATTGCGCTCGGCGTCGAGTACGGTCAAGAAATCGGCGGCGCCGTTCTCGAAACGCACTCGCGCGAGCGATGCTGCTTCCAGGGAAGAGGCGGCGCTATCTTTCAGATGATCTTGCTTCGCCAGCGACTTGGCGTAGTTCGTCAGGCTTGCATCAGTCTCTTCCAGCGCCCGCAACACCGTTTGTTCGTAACGTGCCAGCGCACCATCGGCCGCTGCTTCTCGCTGCTTGATCTGTTGACGTACCCGGCCCAGATCGAAGGCAGCCCACCTGATGCTGGGACCGAACACGTACGTTTCCGAGCCGGCATCGCCTAAATTTTGGCTGCTGACCGCATCGAAACCCCAGCTCCCCACGAAGGAGATGCGGGGAAATAAGTCAGCTACCGAAATACCGATCCTCGCGGTAGCAGCGGCGAGTTGACGCTCGGCCGCGATGATGTCTGGCCGACGACGCAGCAATGCTTCCGGCGTCCCGATGCTTTGGGTCTCAGGCAGCGCTGGAAGATCCTCGGGCGAACTGAGCTGCGCGGTGAGCGCTTGAGGCTCATGACCGACGAGCACGCTCAGGCGCAACATCGAGCGATTGACCTCGGCCTCCAAATCCGGGATCGAGCTCAACGTTGCCGAGAGCTGGGCTTGTGCTCGCGAGACATCCAGTTGAGTACCGCGGCCCGCTTCCAGCCGAGTGCTCGTCAAACGCAACGATTCGCTTTGATTCTGCGCGTTGCGATGTGCGACCTCGAGCCGCGCTTGCGCCCCACGCAACTCGAAATAATTACGCGCGACTTCAGCCGTTACGCTGACCTGCGTGTCATAGACACTCGCTTCCGCGGCTTGCACTTCCGCGCTCGCTGCTTCGACCGAACGGCGCGTGCGGCCAAAGAAATCGAGCTCCCAGAAGGCATCGAAACTGGTGTCGTAGTAGTCCTGGTCTCGAGTCAGCCCTGAAGCGGGTGGCGCCTGACGCTCGCTTGCTCGCGCATCGACGCGCGAAGCTTGTTCGGTCACCGTTGGGGCAAAATCAAGACGAGCTTCACCGCGAAGTGCTCGAGCTTCACGTAGACGCGCCAATGCGATGCGCACATCGTGATTCGCAACCAATGCTTCTTCGATCAATTCGTTGAGTTGCGCATCATTGAAGCCGCGCCAGAAATCCCGCTCGACTTCTTCGTTCCGAAACTCCGCTCCCTCGACCGTAGCAAAGGTGTCTGCATTAGCAAGATCCGGGCGCTGATAATCGGGCCCAACCGCGCACCCAGCGAGCACAGAAAGAACTGCGATCGAAAGGATCCGGTTAGCTGTAGTTACGTAGCGCATAAACGAGCTCGAGGGTGAGGATGAATGGCGCACACTGTAGGCGCGGCTGAGCTTGCGACCAATCGGGTGCCATGCATGACATTCATGACTGATCGTCAGGAATGCCGGAGTGATGGCGGTAAGCGCGTTGACTGTTGACGGTCAGAGAAGACGTCTCCTGCGGCTGTGGAGCGTCAACGATGACAATCAACTGCCTCTTGAACAAACGGCATTGATCTTAGGACGGCTCGATCGGCTCCAAGCAGACATCGACCGATCGAAATAAGACAAGAACTGGGAACGTGGACCAACACTTGCAGTGTCGCCGCCGAGAATGTCCAGATAAGAGATAGGAATAAGGGCGAAGCCGCTACGGCGGCTATTGACCACCAATTAGGCTGCTGCGGCCGTCGTTGTCACTCCAACATGTCTCGTTTCGTCGCAGGAAGCCGACGAGATAGCCAATGCTGGAAGTTGCGCAGATTGCCCAGATCAGTGTCGTTGTCATCCCAATACTGCAGCCACTCCTCGAACGAGGGAGGCTCGGCCGGGAACACGCCCGGAGCGGCCTGCTGACGCAAGCGTTCATACAAGTTCGTCAATGGATCCATCGTGCCCTCCGCTATCGCGCACGAAGCATGCTTCGCGCGCATGACCTCTTTATGACGAACGAGCAACCGAACTGTGACACATGACAGTCCGTAATCCGGCTGGCGTTACGGAGTAATGGGCAAGGGAGACACGCCAATCCATCGTGCATGTAGCCAATGAAGGGATACGAAATACAGCACGAGTCCTATCACCACTACGACGGCATCATTGAATCGTGAGGCGGGTAACCTACGAATCGAACGCTGCGGCCGGCGCGCGTACGACATCCGATCGAGCACAGCCCAGATCAAAAAGCTGCCGAAGAGCAACAAATCGGCAGACGTCCCATTCGCGATCAGGTGCGCGAAAGCCCACGTCTTCACTGCGATCAACATCGGATGCTTGAGCGTCGCGCCGATGCGGCCTGGGAAATACGGCGCGAGCAATAACGGGAAGACCGGCAACATCAACACCGCGCTAAACCAGCGGGTCCATGAGGGCGGGCTGTAGAGAGCAACCGCTTCTCCTCTAGCTTGCGCATAACCCCAGACGAGCAGCACGAATCCGGCGATCGAGAGCGCGGCGTACGCGCCCTTCCAGGCCGGCTCGCCCACGCGAGCCATCATCGCATCGCGCCAGTTCGGTGCGACGATGGAAACAGAGTGCACTCCGAGAAAGACCACCAATCCAAGGATGAGATAAATCATTGGTACATCCTATAGGGCATCGAAGGTGCGACGAGGGACCGATCGTCGTCATCCCATCGAGTATCCGTCAAGGACGGACTTCTAGCGCGAATTACCGCAGGCGTTTCGGGGCGCCGTAAACAACTCGCAGCCCGGCTTCGAAATCTAGAAAAAAGAGCTGGAACGGATGTCGGTCTCAGCAATCTTCAATCGTTCTTCGATTATTCCCAAGAGCTGAAGATGCAACGTTTGCATCAACCCCATCCCTTCATCACGAGAGAGGCCATGCCATGACCACATCAACTGCCAGCGCAACCCCTTCTGCTCCGCCGATGCCCGAAGTGCGAGGTGGCGTTGTTCCGTACCTTCAGGTCCGAAATGCCGTTGAAGCATCAGGGTTCTATCAGCGCGCCTTCGGAGCGACCGAGGTGTACCGCGTGCCGCCCGATGAGCAGGGACGCACTATGCACATCCATCTTTATCTGAACGGCGGCTCGTTGATGCTTTGCGATGCCTATCCCGAGTACGGACATCCTCTGCAGACGCCGCAGGCCTTTAACCTCAATCTTCAAGTCGAGGACATCGATGCTTGGTGGGAGCGCGCAGTCGCGGTTGGAGTCGAGGTCGTGATGCCCGTGTCGGAGATGTTCTGGGGAGCGCGCTACGGCCAAGTTCGCGATCCGTTCGGTGTGATTTGGGCATTCAATCAGCCGCTTAGCTAGTGCTAGGTTGACGGTTGGCGGTTGGCGGTTGACAGTCCGGCTTTCTGGCCGTCAACTGCCAACCGTCACCCCTCAACTCGCCTCGCACTATGACTGGAGAATCCGAAGCCGCCGGCGATGCTCTCACGGGCGGAATTATTGCCGGTACTGTGGAAGGCGCGACTCGCGGCTCCGCCCGTGAAGAGCACGCACCGCAAACTCGCAATTGCCTCAACTGCGGTGCATCACTTTCCGGCGCGTACTGCTCCGCGTGCGGCCAGCCGGCACACTTGCACCGCAGTCTTCTCTCGCTCGGCCACGACATCCTGCACGGGGTCTTCCATTTCGAAGGCAAAATCTGGCGCACGCTGCCAGAGTTATTCTTCCATCCCGGCCGCCTTACTCGACGCTATATCGATGGCGAGCGAGTGAAGTTCGTCTCGCCGATGGCGCTATTTTTGTTCACGGTGTTCTTGATGTTCGCCGTGTTCTCGATCACCGGCGTGTTCGACGGACAAGGTTTGGATCCGGATGACCTACCAGCCGTCGCCTCGAACTGGAAGGAAGGTAACGAGGCCGCGTTGAAGAAAACTAACGAGCAAATCGCAGCGCTGCGCGTCGAGCTCGCAGATCCGTCGCTCACGGCCGAGCGACGCGAACAGATCACCAAAGACATGACCGATTTGGAATCGGCGGGCGCGGTCATGGACGCGCTCGCGCGCGGCGACTGGAAGGCAGTCGCCGAGATCGACGAGCGACAGGACAAAGCCGCAATTAAGATCGAGGCAGCTCAGGACGGCGCAACGGGCAGCCAGTGGCCACCGCCGGGCAGTAAATTGGATCTTGCGATCAAGCAAGCGCGAGATAATCCGATGCTGCTGATGTACAAGGTCAAAACGAATGCTTACAAATTCTCTTGGGCGCTCATACCGCTAAGTGTTCCGTTCCTTTGGCTGCTGTTCTTCTGGCGCCGCGACATTCACCTCTACGATCACGCGATCTTCACGACCTACTCGATCAGTTTCATGATGTTGCTCACGATCCTGCTTTCTGTCGCGGCAAGCGCCGGGGTGAGTGCAGCGATCTGGGGATCCGCCCTGGCAATCGTGCCGCCGATTCACATCTACAAGCAGCTGCGCGGCACGTATGGGCTATCGCGGTTTGGAGCCCTCGCACGATTGATCATTCTGTTGATCGTGATCTCCGTCGTGATCTCGATCTTCACGACGCTGCTGTTCGTGTTAGGCGTTATCTGAGAGACATGGGACGGGATCAGGGATCAGGGATCAGGGATCAGGGATCAGGGATCAGGGATCAGGGATCAGGGATCAGGGTCGCACGCCGCGCTAAGTCGTCAAGCATCTTTTGTTTCTAGTTTCTAGTTTCTAGTCCCTAGTCCCCAGTCCCCGATCCCTAGTCCCTGATCCCCAGTCCCTGATCCCCAGTCCCTGATCCCCAGTCCCCAATCCCTAGTCCCCTGCTCGTCTCTAATCCCCTGCCCTTCTTACTCCTGTTCACGCTGCAAACCCTGCTGCCTGCGCTCCTCTTTCACTCGAGTGCGATAGCGGGCTGCGCGCATCACCAACATCGCCGTGACGGGTGAGACGATCACGATGAACACAGTGATGATGAACTCGTGTGCAACCGGTCGATGCAGAAGCGCTGACGACAAGATCATCGAGGCGATCAAGACACAACCGGTCCCGAGCGTGTTGCCCATCGATGGCCCATGCATACGCGCGAAGAAGGTCGGGAGCCTCAGCAGTCCCAGCGATCCGATGACCGTGAGCAAGCCACCGATGACGAGAAGCAACGAGGCAGGCAGGGTCGCCCACAAGGGAAATTCGGTTGCAATCACGGCTCGATGACCTCTCCGCGCAGCAGAAACTTGGCCAACGCGATCGTGCCGACAAATCCGAACAATGCGATCAACAACGCCATATCGAAGTAAGCGGTCGAGCTCGATCGCATCCCGAGCATCAGCAAGCTCAACATACCGTTGATGTACATCGTGTCGAATGCCAGCACGCGATCCTGCGCCCCCGGACCGCGAATCAGACGGATCGCAGCAAACGCGGTAGCAAGCGCGAAACAAAATTGCGCAAACCAGATCGCGCCATCCAGCAACGGCATCATTGGAACACCTCGATCAGTGCGCGTTCGTAACGGTTCTTGATGCGCTCGATCCATTCGGACTCATCGACGAGGTCCAAGACATGAATCGTCAGCATCGAGCGATCGGGCGAAAGCTCGACCCACACCGTACCTGGGGTGCACGTAATGATCATGGCCAACACGGACAAGCCATGAGGATCACGCAAGTCGAGCGGAATCTGCATGAAGCCCGAATGAATCTTTCCCCGTTCCGTCAAACCGAGGATTACGCGTGCAACCCCTATATTCGAACGAATGACATCGATGAGCACTTTGAACGCGAGCCGAAGCAAGACCGGACCGCGGCGCATTCTCGGCTGCAGCGGGCGCAGCGGATAGGCCGCAAGTAACAACAAGCTCGAGATCACCGCGCCCAGAATGATGTGTGCAAGGGAGATACTGCTGTTCAAGAGCAGCCACATCGCGAGCATCACCAACGCAAAGATCGGCGGCACACGTCTCATCGTGCAGCCTCCGCCGCCAACGCGGCGTTCGTGTCGGCCGAAAGCACCGCATCGATGTACGTTTGGGGCGCGCTGAGCCCTTCAGCGGCCGCCACCATGAATCCCATTATCGGTTCGGCAACGACAGTCATGATCACGCAACCCAGAATCAGGAAGGCCACCGGGGCAGCCTCGATGACGCGTAACCGCGGTGTCGTGCGGCCCATGACACTCCAGAACAAACGCATGCCCATCCGAGTCAACGAGATGATTGCCGCCAAGCCCGTGCCTAGCATCGCGACGACGAACACCCAAGAATGCACGGCGGACTGAGCCGTGGGCGCCACACCGACGGCGGCGGATAGCAATGCGAATTTAGATACGAACCCCGACAACGGCGGCAAACCAGCCACCAGCAGCGCACAACAGACAAATGCCAAGCCGAGAAATGCCATGGCCGCAGGAATCGCGATGCCTACTTCATCCTCCGTATCCATTGGGTCGTCGGAATCCCCAGAGCCGAACGCCCCGTACGTTTCGGCCGGCAGCGGCGCGGTGTCGGCCGAATCAGCGAAATGCGTTCGTGCTCTTTCGGTCATTCCGGTCAACATGAAGAACGCCCCGCTCGCGAGTACCGACACGCATAGATAGAAGAGCGCCGCGGCGCCCAGAGCGTTCAGATCGAGCCCGGCCGCGGCAAGCAGGGTTCCTGAGGAAACAATGACCGAGTAGGCCACGACTCTAGGCAAATGGTGCGCGGCAAGCATGCCAATAATGCCGAACGCAATGGTCGCAATGCCGCCATAGAACAGCCAGTCGCTGCCGAAAGGCCCGTGAACGCCGGACTCGTTCAACAGTGATCCGACCCTGATGATCGCGTACACGCCGACCTTGGTCAGCAATGAAAATATCGCGGCCACCGGTGCGCCAGCCGCCGAGTAGGTCATCGGCAACCAGAAATTCAAAGGCCAAACGGCGGCTTTGACTAGAAAGGCAATGCCGAGAATGGTGGCGCCAACATCGAACAAGCCGCGATCTGACACTGCGAGTTGCGCCGCGCGTGGGGCAAGATCCGCCATGTTCAAGGTGCCCGCGACGCCGTAAATGATGGCCACGCCGATGAGGAACAACAAAGAAGCGACTAGATTGACGACGATGTAATGCAATCCAGCTTTGACGCGCGGCGCGCCCGATCCATGCAGCAGCAATCCATAAGAGGCGGCAAGTAAAACTTCGACGAACACGAATAGATTGAACAGATCGCCGGTGAGAAAGGCGCCGTTCAAGCCCATCAGCAGCAACTGAAACAAAGGGTGATAGTGCACTCCGACACGATCCCACCGCGCCAACGAATATAACAATGCTGCGGAAGCTACGGTTGCCGTCAGCACCAGCATGAGTGCGGCCAGGCGGTCGACGACCAGCACGATGCCGAACGGCGCGGGCCACTTGCCGATCGAATACACACCGATGCCTTTGGGCCAGATATCGAGCACCGCATCCGTCGTCATATATAAGAGCAGCGCACCGACGAGCAATTGCGCCAGAACTGCGCCGACGGCAATGAACGCGCGCGTGCGGCGCGAATCCTGTACGAACAACATGATCGCGCCGGCGAACAAGGGAATCGCAACTGGCATGACCGGCAGATGCATCAGCAAGGGATTCACGCCTCACCCTCGCGTCCATCGACATGGTCGGTACCGGTCAACCCGCGAGAAGCAAGAATCACCACCAAGAGCAGCGCTGTCGTCGCAAAGCTGATGACGATTGCAGTCAAGACGAGCGCTTGGGGCACCGGATCGGCGTACAGCGTCGGATCCGGAACATCGCCCGGATCGAGAATCGGCGCGCGATCGATAGCCAAACGTCCCATTGCGAAGATGAATAGATTGATCGCGTACGCGAGCAGCGACAAACCCATGATCACTTGGAACGTTCGTGGCCGGAGCAACAGCCAAACGCCCGAGCCGCTCAATACGCCAATCGCCAGTGCGAAGATTATTTCCATCAGTGAGCCTCCTGCGTTTCGGAGGCGACGCGCGAATCCATGCGAATATCCGTGGACTGTGCAACCGCACCGGGCCTGCGATAACTGCGCAAGGATTGGTGAGCCAGCGCGACCAACATCAGCACGGTTGCACCGACCACCAGCATATAAACGCCGATGTCGAACCACAGCGTGCTCGATAAGTGGATGGCACCGATCAACGGCAGATCCAGATCGAGCGTCAGACTGGTCAAGAAGGTGCGCCCAGCGAACCAGGCAATCGTGCCGGCCGTGCCGGCCGCGAGCAATCCGCTCGCGATCCAATACAAGGGCTGTATTCGAGTGCGCGCTTCGACCCAAATGGCGCCGCCGACCATGTATTGCACGATCACGGCGGTCGCAAGAACGAGTCCGCCGATGAATCCGCCGCCCGGCAAGTTGTGACCGCGTAACAAGAAGAACACCGAGATCAATCCAGCCATCGGCAGAAGCATTCGCACCAGCACGGCAGGCACCATCATGTAGCCTTGTGGAAGTAACTCGGTCGGATCTGGAACATACTGGGTACCTCGTGCCCCGTCTTCGCGCTGCGCTCGCGGTAGACCGACGCTCTCGATTGCTGGGCGGAAACGACGCAACAGTGCGTACACCGTCAACGCCACGATTCCCACGACGGTGATCTCGCCGAAGGTATCGAAAGCCCGGAAGTCGACCAGGATCACGTTCACGACGTTGCCGCCGCCCGCTTGCGGAAGGGAATGCTCGACGAAGAATCTGGAAAGATCCACCATGCGCGGCCGACTGAGCACCGCAAACACCAACGTCGCCATGCCGCCGCCGACGGCCACCGCGATGATGCCATCGCGCACGCGCCGAGCTTTCGCGCGCAGCGTCTGTCGACGGGCGTCGTTCATTTCGATTCGCCGCGGCAGCCAGCGAAGCCCCAACAAGATCAGCACAACGGTGACGACCTCGACCGTGATCTGGGTCAGCGCGAGATCCGGAGCGGAGAACCACGCAAACGTCAGGCAGGTAATGAGCCCAGTGCCGCCGACCATGATCAAAGCGGCAAGCCGGTGATACTTCGCCTGGACTGCAGCTCCAATTGCGCAGGCACCACCCACGACCCAGAGCAGCGCAAAAATCGGGTCCACAGGCGAAAGCTGCGCAGCGCCCCAATGCACATCCCCGCTCCAGGCGACTAGCGCAGCGGCAACGAACGCGATGCCGACAATCATCAGCAACTGACTTTGCAGTCGTCGCGAGGCGATCGTTCGTCTCGCCAAGCCGGCGGCACGAATCAAACGAATGATCACCACGTCGAAGGTACGCCCACCGTCGAAACGATTCAGGAGCGGAGCGTGCCCGTGCGAGCGGCGGCGGTGTAAATAGAGCAGCAGATAGATGATGAATCCGCCGAGCAAGGCGACGAAGCTCATCACGAGCGGCAGCGTGAGCCCGTGCCACACAGCAAGGCTGTACGTAGGAGTCTGCTCGCCGAGGATTGCTTGCGTAGCGGTGCGCAGGAACGGCCCAACCGTGTAGCCCGGGAAAATTCCCACCAGCAAACAGGCGAGCACGAGCAAGGCGCTAGGAAGCAGCATTCCGCGCGTGGGCTCGTGCGGCACTCGCGGCAGGTCTTCCGCAAGCGGACCGAAGAACACCTGATGGATCAAGCGCAACGAATACGCGACGCTGAACATGCCTGCGATCGTCGCCATCGCCGGCAAGCCGATTCGAATCGCCGGACCTTCCCCTGCGAACATCGTTTCAGCGAAGAACATCTCCTTCGACAAAAAGCCGTTCAATAGCGGTACACCCGCCATCGCCGCGGCGGCAACCAAAGCGAGCGTCGCAGTGATTGGCATTGCGCGCGACAATCCGCTCAAGCGCTGCAGATCTCGTGTGCCCGTGCCGTGGTCCACGATCCCCGCGGCCATGAACAAGGACGCCTTGAAGGTCGCGTGGTTCATCATATGGAACACGGCTGCGACCAGCGCCAAACGCGTGTTCATTCCGAGCAGAAGAGTGATCAGTCCGAGATGACTGATCGTCGAGTAGGCCAACACTCCTTTCATATCGCGCTGAAAGATCGCCGCAAAGCCGCCGAGCAGGAGCGAGGACAAACCGGCAAGACACAGAATCCAGAACCACAAGTCCGTTCCGGAAAGAACGGGCCAGAGCCGCGCGAGCAGGAACACCCCGGCCTTGACCATCGTCGCCGAATGCAGATACGCCGATACCGGCGTCGGCGCGGCCATCGCATGCGGCAACCAAAAATGAAATGGAAACTGCGCGCTCTTGGTCAGCGCGCCCAGCAATACCAAAATCAAAATAGCCGGATACCAAGGATGCGCTCGAATCTGATCACCGGCTGCCAGCACTCGATCCAACTCATAGCCTCCCGCCACCTCGCCAAGCATCAGCACACCGCCGAGCAAACATAGGCCGCCCATGGCAGTGACCGTCAATGCCGTACGTGCGCCGTGACGAGCTTCGGAGAGGTGGTACCAATAGGCGATCAGCATGAACGAGGTCAGGCTGGTCAGCTCCCAAAATACGACGAGCTGAATGAGATTGCCGGACAGCACCATGCCGACCATCGCGCCCATGAATGCCAATAAGAAGGAGAAGAAGCGCGGCACCGGATCGGCGGCGGACATGTAATAGCGGGCATAGAGCACGACCAGTGCTCCCATGAACGATACGAGCAGCGCGAACAGCCAAGCATACCCATCCATCCGCAAGTGGAAGTTCAAGCCGAACTGCGGCAGCCAAGGAATGACGTGCCGAACGACTTCTCCACTCGTGACTTCGGGATAGAGATTGAGGACCAGGCCCGTGCACGTCACAGCGACGATGCCGGCGAGCCACGCTTCCGCGTTGCGCGCGTTCGAGGGCAGGAAAGCTGCGACTAAGCTGCCTAAAAAAGGTAACAGTACGATCAGGACGAGTGACATCTAAACTCGTCCTGCGAAGGCAGTGCTGCCGATGCAAAAGTCGAAATCGAACTGACTGCACGACGGGGGGGTAGCGGCCCGCATCAGTTCCACGGTTCTTCCTTTCCAACGGCTCGTGCTCATTTCTACGTACCCATTCAACGAACGTCGGCCACGAGGCGGCTGTGCAAGCGATTTTGATATTGATCGTGTGCGCTAGGGCAACTCTGCACAGGTTAGGTGGCTCGCGCCGCACCTACTACTGACCGGCGACGGCGTAAGCCGATAATAGCGGCGCAGCATGAGGAGCGCACGCTTATTGAAAGCCTCTGCGGGATAGAGGCGGGAAGGGAGAAGTGAAAGTCTATAGCCGCAGTCCGTGGTCTGCAGCCAGAGAGGAGAAGGACTTCGGACCGCCGGCCGCGGCGAGCAATGCGCACTCCCTGCTACATCAGTCCGTCCCTGATTCCGCTACAAGTGATCGAGCGCTCACTTTGGCCGAGAGCCGTATATCTATAATGAGCCGCTAAACACCGCTGGCTCGGGTGTCTAAATGCCTGGCCACTGCAGAATAAATAGTCATCTGGGAGTTTTCGATGCCTTGCCGAGTTCAACCCGCGAATGTGCTTGCACTTCTCGCACTGGGTCCAGTTGCTTTAGTAACCCAGACCGTTGCGCAAGAAGCGCCCGAAGCGAACGCAACGGTGGCAGAGGAAATCATCGTCACCAGCTCCAGAATTCGGCGCTCCGAGGATTCTTTCTCCAATCCCGTGCTCGCGATCGAATCCGAAGCGATTCAGTATTCGGGCACGACGAATCTGTCGAGTTATCTGAAGGAGTTTCCTGCGCTCATCGGATCTCTCGACTCGAACGATGCAGCAGGCGTCACTGCAGGCATCGGTGGTACCGGCTTGTCGTTGATCGATCTGCGCAATCTCGGCCCCGAACGCACGCTGGTCCTGGTAGATGGGCGGCGCCACGTTGCCGCAGCTCCGGGTACGGCCGCGGTCGACGTCGATACGATTCCGATTGCATTGGTCGAACGCATCGAGATTCAGACGGGCGGCGCATCGGCGATCTACGGTGCCGATGGTGTCTCCGGCGTCGTCAATTTCATCATGAAGAAAGACTTCGAGGGCATCGATGTCCGCACACAATTCGGCCGCTCCAGTCAGGGCGATGCGGACAAAAGTCTCTTCAGCGCGGCGGCCGGTACGAACCTGTTCGAGGGCCGCGGCAACCTGACCTTCGCACTCGAATACTCGAAAGAAGAACGCCTCCAATCCTCGCGCCGCGACTATGTAATGGGCGATGCGCGCCGCTCGTTCATGCGCAATCCGCAAGACCGAAACGACGATCCGAACCTGCCCGACAATGTTCCCATCGGCGATGTTCGTTTCTTCGACACCTCCCCGGCGGGTGCGGTCGATGTGAACTTCGATTTCTTTCCGGACTACAACGGCACCGATGAGCCGTTCGATTTCGGTACATTGCCGCGGCCATCGCAATACGCTGCTCCGATTTCGCCCTACTACCAGCAAGGCGGCGATGGAACTTCGACGGCGACCTATTTCGGCGACTTGCTTCCCGAGATCGAGCGCTACACCGCTAACGCTTATCTGAATTTCGAGCTCACGCCTGCCGCACACTTATTTGGCGAGATCAAGTACTCGCGCAGCGAGTCCTACAGCCAATCGGCTCCGTCATTCGATTTCTATATGTTCTTGAATCCCGACAACGCCTTCTTACCGCCGAACATCGCAGCCGCAGCCGCAGGCGGACCGGTGCTGATGTCGCGCGACAACTTCGACTTGGGGATTCGCGACGAAGACATCGAGCGCGAGACGCTGCGCACTGTCGTAGGCATCGGCGGAGATCTCACGGGCCGCATGCGCTACGAAGTCTCATACGTCTACGGCGAAAGCAAAATGGACGATGAGATCGGCAACAACCGCTACAACGATCGTTTCGCCGCCGCGCTGGACGCCGTCATCGATCCCGCGACCGGGCAACCGACTTGCCGTTCGAACCTGAACCCCGGCGCTGCTCCGGCAAATCTATCTTGGCTCGGCTTCGACAGCTATGAACCTTTGCCGGGAACCTGGGCAGGCTCCTTTACGCCTGGTCCTTCGAGCGGTTGTTTGCCGCTGAACTTGTTCGGCAACGGAGTCGCCTCGCTGGAGGCGATCGACTGGGTCATGACCGAGAGTTTGATCCAAGCCCGACTCAAGCAACACGTCGTGCAGGCCTTCGTGGCCGGCGACAGTGGGGAGTGGTTCGAGTTACCCGCAGGTCCCATGGGTTTCGCGATCGGCGCCGAATGGCGCGAGGAGCACAGCGAAACGATCCCTGCTATCGAAGATCGGCTCAGCCTGACGTTCAACAACGATATGTTGCCGGAGAATGGCCGGTACGACGT
Organism: Steroidobacter sp.; assembly: GCA_025929585.1. Classification (GTDB taxonomy): domain Bacteria; phylum Pseudomonadota; class Gammaproteobacteria; order Steroidobacterales; family Steroidobacteraceae; genus Steroidobacter. Next base: position 905 of record JAICPY010000034.1, on the reverse strand, counting down.
TGCGGAAGTTTTCGGCGAGCTGAATGTTCCTCTGCTGGAAGATAAGGCGTTCGCGAAGCTGCTTTCGGTCGACGGCGCAGTTCGAGTTTCGGACTACAGCACGACGGGTTCCGCGACCACGTGGAAAATGGGCCTCATTTGGGCTCCGGTGAACGATGTCGCGTTTCGAGCGACGGTCGCCGAGGCGACGCGCGCGCCGAACATCGATGAGTTGTTCGATCCAGGCGGTCAGAACTTCGCCGGCATCGATGATCCGTGCGATGTCGACAATCTCGATGAAGGTTCGAGCACTCGCGCCGCGAACTGTGCTGCGCTCTTGAGCGCGCTGGGTGTCGATCCGAGCACCTTCATCGATCCGAATTCCGCGACGATCGCCGGCCAAGCCTTTGGCACACCGACGCTCGAAGAGGAAATTGCCGAGACCACCACGATTGGCGTGGTGTTCAAGCCGCGTTTTGCACCGAATCTCACCCTATCGGTCGACTGGTATGACATCGAGCTGACGAACGCGATCAGCACGGCGACCGCCGAGGAGAGCGCGTACATCTGCGTCGACTCGCCTTCGATCGACAACGAGTTCTGCGACCTGATTACTCGTGAGGAAGACACGGGCCGCATCGTGGCTTTCATCGAGCGTCCGTTGAACGTTGCGCGTTTCTGGACTCAGGGCTACGACTTCGCGGTCCAATACCACCTCGATCCAGCAGCGTTCAGCTCCAAGAACTGGGGTGCGTTCGACTTGCGCCTCGTTGGTAACAAACTCGAAGAGCTCACGTTCATTCGCCTTCCCGGTTCCGATCCCGATCCGGAGCTCGGTGAGGAGGATCGCCCCGAATGGCAAGCGAACTTCGATCTAACTTGGCAGCTCGATGCGCTCGCAATGAACTACGGCATCAACTACTTCG
>JAICPY010000199.1 GCA_025929585.1 Steroidobacter sp. | reverse complement strand
TTTCACCGGCGGGCAACTGAGGAGAATCGAATGTTGGATCCCGTGATTCGCTCGCTCCTGGACACGGACCTATACAAGTTCACGATGCTGCAGGCCTACCTGCATTCCTTTTCGGGAAATCGCGCGTTGTATCAGTTCGTGTGTCGCAATGAGCCAGCGTACCCGCTTGCCGAATTGAAGAACGACCTCGAGGCTCAGCTCGATCATCTCTGTTCGTTGAGCTTCACTGAAGAGGAGCTCGCATACTTAGCAACGAAGCGTTACTTCAAGAGCGACTTCATCGACTTCTTACGAATCTTTCGCTTGCAGCGTCGCTATCTTTCTGTCGAGACGCACGAAGGTCAACTGAGAATCGTGGCAAGCGGCCCGCAGATTCACGTGATGGCGTTCGAGATTTTCGTGCTATCGATCGTCAACGAGCTCTACTTTCGTCGCTTCGATCGAGTGCAAGCGATAGCCGAAGGACGCAAGCGCGTGGCGCAGAAGATCTCACTGATCAAGGATCTGCGTGAAAAGCGAACCAGTCCATTCGAGATCTTCGACTTCGGTACGCGTCGACGTTTCTCGCGACAATGGCATGAGGAAGTCATCGACACGTTCGCTCGTGAGGTACCTACGGTCTTCAAGGGCACCTCGAACGTTCATCTCGCAAAGAAGTATGGCCTGACCGCGATCGGCACGATGGCGCACGAGTATCTGCAAACCTTTCAGGCCGTCGGCGTGCAGCTCAGCAACTTTCAAAGGGCGGCACTGGAAGCTTGGGTTCAGGAGTATCGCGGCGATTTGGGCATTGCGTTGACCGATGTGATCGGCATGGATGCTTTCCTGGCTGACTTCGATCTGTACTTTGCGAAGCTATTCGATGGCCTACGGCACGATTCCGGTGATCCAATCCGATGGGGTGAGAAAGCGATCGCACACTACCAGAAGCTCCGGATCGAGCCGCGCACCAAACGGCTCGTATTCTCGGATGGCTTGGATTTACCGAAGGCGATCGAGCTGTGGAAGCACTTTGCAGATCGAGTGCAGTGCGGATTCGGAATCGGCACGAATCTGTCGAATGACGTCGGTCTGACTGCGCTGAATATCGTGATGAAGCTGACCGAGTGCAACGGTCAACCAGTCGCGAAGCTGTCGGATTCTCCGGGCAAGACGCTTTGCAAAGACGAAACTTTTCTCGCGTACCTAAGACAAGTGTTCCAGCAAGCAGGTTGAAGGAACGGACTGGATCATGATCAAACTCACCTTGGCGCAGATCAATCCCACGATCGGAGATATCACCGGAAACATCCGTTTGATGCGCGATGCAGCGCTGCATGCACGCGAGCAAGGTGCGAAGCTCATCATCTTCCCGGAGCTCTCGCTGACAGCGTATTACCCGGCGGATCTATTGGATGATGAGGAGTTCGGACGACGCATCGAAACGGGCATCGGGCAGCTTCGAGCGGAGTCGGCGGCACTCCCTGAGTTGACCTGGGTCATCGGCGCGCCCACGACCAATAAAGGCGTCGGTAAGCGTTTTCACAACAGCTTGCTGGTACTGAAGGCCGGCGAAGTCATGCTGACTTATCACAAACAACTGCTGCCAACGTACAACGTATTCGACGAGCGGCGGCACTTCGAGCCCGGGCCGGACGTGGCCCGAGTGCTCGACATTGACGATGTGCGTGTCGGGTTCATGATCTGCGAGGATGGCTGGAACGATGAGGGCACGGACTATCTCGTCAATCCGTTCATTCGCTTGGCGGATGCCGCGCCGGACTTCGTGGTGTCGATCAACGCGAGTCCGTCGAATATCGGCCGTCGAGAGTTGCGACATGACGTCTTTCGCAAAGCGAGTGCGCGGCATGGCTTGCCGATCGTATACGTGAACCAAGTCGGCGGTCACGATCAACTCGTGTACGACGGAGCCTCTTTTGTTGTCGATCCTGCGCGCGGCGTGGTTTTCGAAGCAAAGCGGTTCGTAAGCGACAATGCGACATTGGTATTCGACGGTCGCCAAACATTCTTCGGTCTAGATGGTCGATCGCTCGAACCCATCGGCGATGCCGGCCTGCCGAGCTGCGAATTCTATCGTAAGCAAATCGTGCTCGGACTAAGAGATTATGCACGTCGCTGCGGGTTCAGCGCAGCCGTCGTAGGATCATCCGGCGGCATCGACTCGGCTCTCACGCTAGCGTTGGCAGTAGAGGCGCTCGGCTCAGAAAACGTCGTGGCCATCACGATGCCTTCCGAGTACTCGAGCTCCGGGAGTGTGACGGATTCAGAACGCCTCTGCGCTAATCTGAAGATCGATTTGTACACGCATCCGATTCGCGAGCTTGTGGAGGTCTACAAGCTGCAATTCGAGAAAGCCACCGGCCATGAGATGGCTGGGCTGCCGCTCGAGAATCTTCAAGCACGCATACGGGGTACCATCCTGATGGAGTACTCGAACCGCTTCGGACATCTGCTGCTGACCACCGGGAACAAGAGCGAGCTTTCTGTCGGCTACTGCACCTTGTATGGAGACACGAACGGCGGATTGGGCGTGCTCGGCGATCTGTACAAGACCGAAGTGTTCGCGCTCAGCCGGCACATTAATGCTAGCGCCGGCCGCGAGATCATTCCGCCAGCCATTATTGAGAAACCGCCTTCGGCAGAGCTCGCACCCGGGCAGAAGGATACCGACAGCCTGCCACCTTACGATGTGCTGGATGAAGTTCTGAAAATTCTGATCGAGGGCGAGCGGCTTGCGAGGGCTGAGCGCGAACGCGCGGAGCGACAGATGGCTTTACTGCTCGACAGCGAGGAAGGTCAAGCGCTGGTGACTCGCGTGAAGAGGATGATCGCGCGAAACGAATACAAGCGCCGTCAGTCTCCACCCATCTTGCGTGTCCGCTCCCGCGCGTTCGGCAGCGGCCGTCAAATGCCGATCGCTGCTCGCTACACCTAAAGATTGATCCTCGATCAGAATGAATTCAGATATCGCCGTCATCATTGGCCGCTGGCAGATCCTCCGGAAAGGGCACCTCACGCTGCTTCGGACCGCACTTTCCATCGCGCCCAACGTCGTGGTCGTGATCGGTTCGTCGTGGCGAGCCCGTGATGCTCACAATCCGTTTACCTGGCAGGAGCGTCAGCAACAGTTCGAAACCGTGCTGACACCGCAGGAGCGCGCACGGGTCAAGTTCCTGCCCGTTCGGGACTACTTCGATGATGAGCGATGGAACGATGCAGTGCGCGCCGGCATTGCGAAGTCCGCGGAGGGCCGCCGGATTACGCTGGTTGGTTTCAAGAAGGATCACACCTCTTCTTACCTTGATCAGTTTCCTGGCTGGTCCTTGCTCGAAGTGGAGGCGGAAATCGATATCAGTGCCACCGACCTGAGGCGCATCTATTTCGAAGCGACCGACATGAATTCCGCGCTGACCATCATCGGCAACTATGTTTCTGCGGGTGTGCGCGGCTATCTCGAGGCCTGGGCTCACTTGCCTGCCTATCGACAGTGCGCCGCCGAGCACCAGGCAGTGCAAGCCTATCGTGCAAAGTACACCGCACCCTTTTATCTAACTGCCGATTGTGTGGTGACAAATGGGGACCACGTTCTGTTGATCCGGCGTGGGGGCGATATCGGCAGAGGGCTGTGGGCGTTGCCGGGAGGATTCGTGGAGCCGCAGGAGCGATTCTATGCTGCCGCGCTGCGCGAGCTCGCCGAAGAGACTGGCTATAGAGGATTGCCGTCTCAAATGAAAACGGCGCTGAAGGCGCAGGCGATCTTCGATCATCCGGCGCGCAGTCCGCGTGGGCGCATCATCACGGCGGCTTTTCATTTCGAGCTGGGCAACGAGCACCTACCTGAAGTACGCGGAAGCGACGACGCAGCGCAAGCGCGATGGGTACCGATTGCTGAGCTTCCTCAGCTCGAGGAGCGGCTCTTCGAGGATCATGCTTGTATCTTGGATCGCTTCCTGGGGTTGTTTCCAAACGAGGGTGATGAAGTGATGAGGTGAGAATGTGAGAAGGCCAGAGTAGCCATGATCGGAGTAGCCATGATCGGTATCTGTTTCACTCACTCACTTCATCGCCGTCGAGGGAACCCGGTGCCTCGTCGCGGGGTTCTTTGAGGAGGTGCGTAGCCGGCCTGAGCCGGAGCCGGTGTCCAAGTAGATAGACGAGGTAGCAGAATGGCACTTACCACAGGGTCAAGGGGGGAGGATCGAACACTGCACTTCAAAGCGAGGCTGCGCGATCGTGCCGACCAACTGCGAGAGGAAATTCGTAGCACGCTCGCGCGATCGAACGACGAGTCGCATGTACGTATCTCCGAGCTCGCGCGCGATGAAGGCGACGATTCGTTCTCGGATCTGATCGTCGATCTGAATCTTTCCGATATCGACCGTGACGCGCAAGAGCTACGTCGAATCGACGCCGCACTGTTGCGCTTGAAAGAAGGCACTTTTGGCCGCTGTGTCGATTGCGACCAGCCGATCCCTGTAGCTCGTCTGGAGGCTGAGCCCACAGCCGTTCGATGCATCGGGTGCCAAGAACGATACGAAAAGACGCACGCGACACAAAGTACGCCCACCTTGTAGCGAATTAGATGCGAAGCGTCTTCCCGGGGTGAGTCAGCGACGGAGATAGATCGTCGCGACGAGCTCAGCCTTGTTCGCAGGCTTGCTCGCAGTCGCGCAACTCCTGGCGGCAGAAATTCTGTGCCTCACGCTCTTGAACGAAGCAGTCCTGGCGCATCGAGGCAGTGTTGTCCATTGCATCGACGCAGCGCGCGTAGTGGCGGGAGAAACGCGCCTCGCAACCCGGCCCACATTGTCGCGGTCGTCGAAAATAACTGCAGAACAGCGTGCTGTCCTGGAACCCAGAATCGAAAGCTTCATGTCCCGCCGTCGCCGCATTGCGAGAACAGGATTGTCGTGCCCGGCGTACTTCGCTCCCACACCTCGAGTTGGCGCTGTTGCATTGAGCCCTGCATGAGCCTTTCGCTTTCGCAGTCGATGTGCGCGGCTGCTCGGCTGGCGGCGTTTCGATCTGGATACCGTCGATCTCGGCACCTACCGAGATGTCATCGGCGGCCGTAGACGCGGTCGCAATGATGCTGAGCGCCGCTAGAATCGCTATAAGTCGCCGGTCCATGTTCCACCTCGAGCACAATGATTTGTCAACTTTGCCAGCAGTATGGAATCCGTCAAGCGCCAAACTGAATTTGTGCTTGTATGAGCTTGAAACTCAATAACGGCGCGTGTCCCCGAAGCAAACTCAGCGCGCTGGCTTCGGGGATATACCATTGAGCGCGGCCGAATTCGATCTGGGCAGATACCAACACGGGTGTACGCAGCAGGGTGGAAGCAGACTGCTGAACAACGTTTGCTCGACTGCGATAGCGGCCTGGCACTCGCCATCGTTTATCGAACACCATTTTCGCGATGGGTAGATCCGGGGCATCGTTGGCGGTCGCGGCGAGCGTCTGGCCGTCGGTCTCGAAGCTCGCGAGTTGCTTCGGGATTCCCCATAACTCTTGTCCGCCAGCCAACGCCCTGGTCGAATCCACCCAAATCGAGGACACGGTCACGCCAAGCTTGCCGTCAGCGCGAGCCAATACTGCGAGGAACAGCTCACGGTATTCGAGGTCGCCACCGGCTTCGTAGATGACGAAGCCCGAGGCGAGATTGACGGAGCCCAAAAGCACGGCGGCATCGATGTGCTCACCGAGCGAGAGTTGAAGGCCCCTCACCGGAAGCCGCCAGATGGATACGTAGGCCGTTGCGTTCAGGCGCCAAGGCGAGGGCGGGTAGCCAGCGGATGACATGACGTGTTCATTCAAGGATTTACGCTTACGCGGGAACCCTGCGGCAGATCGCGGGTCTTCTCATCGTAAGGCGTGGGGCCACGAGTTACACTTTGTAGCGCAACTTGCGGCGGGGCACTCGGCGCAGCTCGCCCACGCGATCGTGTGCGTCCGCCGTATAGAACGAGGCTTCCTAATCTTCCATGAATCAACCTTCCGAAGAGCGTCTGCCGGAAACGGCTGAACAGAAGTCGAGTGCGCGCATCTTGCCATTCGAACGGCCGCCAACCGAGCTGCAGCGAGCTATGCAAGCGCGCGCGCAAGAAGC
>JAICPY010000057.1 GCA_025929585.1 Steroidobacter sp. | reverse complement strand
GGTGAATCGCGCAACTCTTCCGGCGTGGTCAAGATCTCTTGCGAAAGGGTGCCATCGGGATTCAACAACCTGCGCGCGGTGGGCCTGCCTTCGGGGTCGAGCTCCAACACCATTCGGTTGTTCGCGCCATCGGAGATCGAAGTAAGACGAGAGGCTGAATCGTATTCGAGCAGGAAGAGCTGCCCGATTGGATCGCGAAGCCTCTGAATTCTACCTAGTGCGTCATACCTGATCTGCGTGATCAATCCGGCACGCCGTATTTGACTCACTCGGCCTTCACCGTCGTAGCCAAGATCGACCGTGATCCCATCGATCGGCGTGTACGAGTGCAGACGTCCGCGATCGTCATACTCGAATGACTCTGCCGCCTTCGTCGCGTACCTGATGCGAGTGAGCTCGCCGCGTGCTCCGTACTCGTAGTGAATCGTATCCTGCTCGCCTGACAGAGGGCCGTCGATAGCGCGTAGCTTCCCGATCAGATGGATTGCATCGTCGGCATTGAAGTAGCGATAGCTCGTGGTCCGGATTATTCCGTCGAACACACCGACCGAAGATGCTGGCGCGTAGCCCGATTCGATCAGTTCGGTCGGTTGCCCGCGCTCGTTGTACGTGATCGCATAGACGTGCGTTCTCCCGGGTGCCGCGCTCGGACGTTCTACGCGCGTAGGCTTTGCCAACGCATCATCGCTTCCATATGCATAACTCTCGATCAGCTCGCGCCGTCCATCCGCAAGTCTGTAACGTGCAACTACGCGTCCAAACGCATCACGCTCCAATGCTTCGCTTGCGAGGATTTTCTCCGACATCTCGGGCGAGAGTCGCTCAATCCTCTCGATCGCACCGTTCTCGTCATAGCCATAGCGAACATTGGCAGCCGGACAGCTCGCGCATCCAGGACCGATCGCTTCTACCAGTTGCGCTTGAGCGCCATTCCTCCTCCAGCGATAGACGGTCCGATTGCCGAGCGCATCCGTAACCCACGATTCATTCAGGTAATCCGCAGTGCCTGCAGCTCGATATTCGATTGCGATGCGATGGCCGTCCACGCCCTGCTCGCTGGCGACTGCACGACCTTCCGTGTCGTAACGGTACTCACCGGCCACCGCGCCGTCGCGACCCCAACGTTTGTGTAACGCGAGCGCGTCGCCCGCTGCCGTATATTCGTATCGCCTACTGGTTCCGTCCGAGTAGTGGATATGCGAAAGCAAACCATGCGTGTCGTAGCGATACTGAGCACTGCGCCCATCGAACAGCGTCAGGGACTTGAGTCGATTTTGCTGTCCCGACACGCTGGGCTGCTGCGATGCTGGATCGTACGATGGGAGCAGCTCACCAGGATCATCCCAGTAGTCCAAATGAGCGAACCGTCCGTAACCATCTGCTATGCGCGCGAGCCGCCCGTGTCGATCATGTTCCAGACGCAGACGATTGCCCTGCGATGTCTCGATCTCTTTAAGGAGACCACTCGCATCGAAGACTAGCCGGCGGCCATCCGGCCATTTCCACACCCACGGATGCAGCTCCTCGATGTGCGATCTGCCCTGCAATCGTGACCATCGCAATCGCTCGATGGAGGCGATGTCTTCAGTGATGACACCGTAACCCGCAGGTCGAGATACGTAGCGCGCTTGAGATCCCGCCGGGCCTTTCAGCGGCACGAAGCTCAACCGGCGCCCGTCGGCTTGTACGATCTGCAGCGTGACTTCGGATCCGTGCTGCGCGCGAAGAAGCGCAGTCTCGTAGGAGTGGCTCCAGCCGCCGCCGAACGCACCACCGCTCGTACTAACACTGTTGTAGTGGCGGACGAATCCGAGCGAGAGCTCGCCCGGCAGGTCGAAGTCAACCTCGCGGACGTACTTGTTGCCTGTGAGTACGTCTATCGGATTGCCGGCGCCGGTGTTGGGACACGAGCACGACTGACTCGCGGCATCGTCACCGCCGCACGGATTGCCGCCGCCGCAATCCTGCGCGTACGCGATATGAAGCGAGCAAAGAGCGAGCGACAAGCTCGCGATCGCACGCAGGATGCTGCGCGCGCAAGTCCGCCCTTGCATCTCCATGCCAAACTTCCGTGTTCGTCCGTGCGCTCGACGTGCTCATAGAGCACGTCCCCTGCCGGCAAAACGCCGGCGCACGCACACGTTATCCAAGTCGCCTGGGCGGGATTATCGGATTTGTGCCGATCTCAACGAGAAATTGCGTCACTGACGCGACATCATTGAAAGGCATCGCGGTGGACACACGTTCGTGGCTAACGCTTACCCACGTAAGTACGAAATTGAGTGTCCGATCGAGGCAATGATGCTGAATCCACTCGCTATGGATTTTCCGGCGGACTCGCTGGAGCATTGTCGGGAAGCGATGGGATCGCTCGCAGATATTCGTATATCGCGCGGAGATCTAGATTCGTCAGCTTGCCGTAGATATTCCAAGGCATCACTTGCAGGATGTGACCATCCTCGGGATCCCGTCCCGTACGCATCAGCGATTTGAATTCCTCATAAGTAAGTCCGGCGGGACGTCCATGCTCATCAGGAGTGATGTTGGGAGAAATCAGCGGGCCGAACGCTCTGCCGCCGGCAAGAAACTGCGCGGCGTTGATGATCTCGGGCTCACCGAGATATGGATTGCCTCCGGGTAAATGCGGCGGCGAGGTGTGACAGTCGTTGCACGCGCCTGCGGCATTCACGATGTAACTGCCGATACCAACCAACGCTCGATTCTTACGTCGCAAATCAAGCTCGACCGGACTGATCCGAAACCCGGTGAGCACTCTCGAGTCAGCGAACCGATGCTCAGGAGCGGCTGAACCCTCACTCGCATTCGCGCTTGACATCGCAACGAAACAGGCAGAAAGAGCGAGGAGCAACGGCATGTGACGCATGGCACTCTCCTATTGAGCACGGCGGGCAGGCGCGCCTACCCTACTCTCGCCTCTCGAATCGGTGTAGCCAAGGATTGAGCGCAGCACTGCCTCGATCAGCCGACGTCTGCGTACGGCATCATTGGAACCCGATTTGCCTACCTATCGACGCGCACACCGCTTCAACTTTTACAGGTGTTGCCCCAATTACAAGCTTGAGTCGTTCGTGAATAGTCGCTCGTAAGGATTGCTGTACTGGGACCACCTGCGAAGCGGGCACATACGACTCAGTCTTTGTATGTCGTCAGCAGCAGATTCGTTTCGGACTTCGAAACGCCTTCGAGCAAACTGATGCGCGAGATGATGCGGTCGAATTCTTGCAAATCCTCCGCGCGCAGTTCCGCGACGAAATCCCAGCGACCATTGGTCGTATGAAGCGCGGCGATTGCAGGATCGCCTCGTAGGGAGCGCAGCACGGATTGAGTTCGATTACCTTCCACCGCGATCGTCATCACCGCACGAATGCCGTGCAGCTCGGCTTGCGGCTTCAAACGCACCGTATAGCCGACGATGGTTCCATCCTCCTCCAATCGTGCGAGACGGTTCTGAACTGTGCCGCGCGCAACTCGCAACTTCTTCGCGAGTGAGGCAACGGAGCCACGCGCGTTGTCGCGCAACAAGCCGATGAGTTGTCGGTCGAGGTCGTCCATACATCGCCTCGTAAGGGAGCTGACGGCGCATTGTGCCACTACTATGTGACATTTTGCTCAATTGACTGCGCAAATATGGCAGTTCGTTGTCTATTAATTGACTACCGACTGGCGAAGACTAGGGCCGTCGCAGGTTTGTCGAACACGGTCATGACTCAGTACATCGGAATCGAAAGAGTAAAAGAGCTCGTGGCACGCAAAGGCGCTGGCCAGTTCATCGTTGGGCTCGCACGTGAGATCGAGGCGGACTACCGGCGTTGGCGTGAGTTCGACAAATCCCCCCGGCACGCGGTTCATTCGCCGGTTGGTGTGATCGAGTTGATGCCGATCAGCGATGGGCGCGAATACTCGTTCAAGTATGTCAACGGCCATCCCAAGAATACGACCAAGGGCTTGTTGACGGTCACTGCGTTTGGCGTGCTGGCCGATGTCGAAACCGGATATCCGCGGTTGCTATCAGAACTAACGCTCACCACAGCGCTGCGCACAGCGGCGATGTCAGCGCTCGCTGCACGCTGGATGGCTCGCTCCTCGAATCGCGTAATGGCCTTGATCGGCAACGGAGCTCAAAGCGAATTCCAGGCCATCGCGTTCTATCACATGCTCGGCATCCGTGAGCTGCGTCTCTACGACACGGATGCACGCGCGAGCGACAAGTTGATGAGGAATCTTGCCGGCCTTGATTTGCCAGATCTCAAAGTCGAGCGCTGCGCATCGACGTCTGCCGCGGTTCGAGGTGCTGACATCGTAACGACCATTACTGCCGACAAGCGTAATGCAGTGGTGCTTACTCCGGAGATGATCCGCGAAGGCATGCACATCAATGCTGTTGGCGGCGATTGTCCCGGTAAGACCGAGTTGCACGGCGATATCTTGAAGCGACCCGATGCTCGCATCGTGGTCGAGTTCGAGCCGCAGTCGCGTATCGAAGGAGAAGTGCAGCAACTTCATGCCTCGTTCCCGGTCATCGAGTTCAGCGACGTGGTCAACGGCGCGGTTCGTGTTCGCGAGAATGATCAGCAGGTGACGATTTTCGATTCCGTCGGCTTTGCGTTAGAGGACTTCTCCTCGTTGCGGTATTTGGAACGCTTGCACCGCGAGGCTGGAAGCGCACAGCCTGAGCTCGACTTGATTCCTTCACTGGACGATCCGAAGAACCTGTTCAGAGAATTGATGCCAGCGGCGCAGGTTCTGCCACGGGTCCGTGCTGTTTGAAGACGAATCGACTTTAATATGACTACCCAAGTGACTACTCAAGTGACTACGCAGGGCATCCGCCGCGTCTCTCTCATCGGCGCACCCACCGACATCGGCGCAAACGATCGCGGCGCCTCGATGGGTCCTGAGGCGCTGCGAGTTGCCGGATTGCAATCCGCGCTTGCAAACCGAGGCTTAGAGATCTTCGACCGCGGCAACCTCAATGGGCCGCGTAACCCTGACTTGCCGCGCGTCGATGGGTACCGCCATCTCGCAGAAGTGACGGAATGGAACCTCAAGGTACATGACGCAGTATTCGCCGAGCTCAGTGCGAACTGCATGCCCGTGCTGCTCGGCGGCGATCATTGCCTGAGTATCGGGTCGATCAGCGCAGTCGCTCGCCATTGTCGCGAGAAGAACAAGAAACTGCGCGTGCTGTGGTTGGACGCGCATGCGGACTTCAATATCAGCGAGTTGTCTCCGACAGGAAACATTCACGGAATGCCAGTCGCTTGTCTGTGTGGCTACGGTCCCGCAGAGCTCACGAGCATCGGCGGACACACGCCTGCCGTGCGGCCATCATGGATTCGAGAGATCGGCATTCGCAGCGTAGATCCCGGCGAGAAGCGCTTCGTGCACGACCATCATCTCGAAGTATTCGACATGCGTTACATCGATGAGATGGGTGTTCGCCAAACCATGCAAGCTGCGTTGGAAGGACTCGATGGCGACACTCACTTGCACGTGAGCTTCGATGTGGATTTTCTCGATCCGGAGATAGCGCCCGGGGTGGGAACTACCGTACCAGGCGGCCCCACCTATCGCGAGGCACAGCTCTGCATGGAGATGATCGCGGACACAGGACTCATGGGTTCGCTCGACATCATGGAGTTGAATCCCGCGATGGACATCCACAACAAGACGGCGAAAGTGGCTGTCGATCTGGTCGAATCCCTGTTCGGCAAGAGCACGCTCGTTAGACGAGAGCGCTCGAACTAGTTTTCGAAACTACCGCTCACGCGTGATCGAGTACTGAGCGCGGCAGTGCACGGTTTGTCTAGTGGGTTTGCGGTCACCCGCTGATAGAACGTCATGTTCTTCCCGCCTAGTTTTACCCGCAACGTGCCTTTGAGCTGATGCTCGCTCAAATCCCAAACTGCCTCTCCCGTTGTGCCGTAACCGCCTTCACAAAGGAGATCGTAAGAAACGACTTTGCCTTGATCTCCTCTCCACGCTAATCGACAGCCGCGCAGTGAGGAATGTGCAAGCACCGCAAAGGCGGTGGGAAGATCCTTATCGGTGAGACAACGTGTCTCGCGAGTCGTTGAATATCTCAAACTCTCCTCGAGGTGCGGCATACCGGTCTCGGTAGTCACCTCGTATTGGCCTGAGCGGATCAGCTCGGAAACCGCAACCGATGGACTGACTGCTACAACGAGGACGAGCAGACTGCGTTTGATAAGGCTGAGCGCCATGATCCGACCTACGATTTTGAAAGAACAATAGGCATATCTTCTCCCACGCGGACAAGCAATCCGGTTCTTGCCCTCGAACTCGCTTGCCCACCGAACTGCCGACTCATTCCCTGCTCACGAAGCCGCAAAAAAGCCTTGTCGCTCCGTTCATCTAGGGCTGCGGACTGAAGGGCTGAAACTAACCCGCGTGCCTCAAAAGTCCATGCGCATCCACATCACCTCGGTGTAATCTAAAGCGCAACAAAACGATCGCGCGACGCGTCTGCATGATGCGGATGCAGCATTCCAGCAGGGGATGCATCGCGGCACCAGAGAACTTGATTGGGGAAGGAGATATGCAACCCAGCGTTTCCGTCGATTCCGCGTCCACTGGCCGCATCGCCATCGTCGATATCCTGCGAGCCATTGCCCTCTTCGGAATCATCCTCAACCATGCCGCGATGAGTTTTCTCGCGGGCCCAGAGCCCTATCCCGATTTCAATACGTTCAGCTCGCCCGATAAATACGTCAATGATCTGATCGAGCTTCTAACCTTTGGAAAATTTTTCGCGATCTTCTCTTTCTTGTTCGGCTTGAGCTTTGCCATCCAGCTCGATAGCGCAGCTCGCAAAGGGTCGAGTTTCTCGGGTCGGTTTGCGTGGCGCCTGGCCATTCTGTTCATGATCGGCTTCGTTCACAACCTGTTCTTCGGCGGCGACGTCCTGATGATCTATGCGCTGCTTGGATTGCTGCTGATCCCCTGCCGAAAACTCAAGAGTCGAACGTTGATCATTCTCGGGGTGGTTCTGGTCTTCAACATTCCCGGCCTGTTGTTGGGAGCCGCGTTCGTGAGCGCGCCGGCACCAACCGTTGAGCAACAGCAACGAACCGCGGAGCTCCAGCAGAATTTCGAACAGAGCGCTAAAGAGCAGTACCGAATCAAACAATCGGGCACGCTCGATGAGCTTTTCAAAATGAACCTCACCGAGTCGACCTTGAACAAGGTGTTTTTCCTGCTGTTCACGGGCCGTTTGTGGATCACGTTCGGCTACTTTCTACTGGGCCTGTGGGCAGGCCGAGTAAATTTGTTTCGAGATAGCGATGCGAACCGTCAGCTATTCAGCAAACTATTATTGTGGTCCGGTATCGTCGCCGCGATCACCTCCGTGATTCACCTCGCTTATCCAAGTGTTTTCCAAGAAGCGACGCTCAAAAATTTGTTGTCTTATTTCGCCTTTACGACGCAGCAAACGACGCTCGCCGCTTTCATCCTGTCCGCGGTGACATTGTTCTACTGGAAGAACCCTACTCGTCTGGTCGGCCTCTTCAATAAGCTTGCAGCCACTGGGAAGATGGGCCTCACCACCTATCTCATGCAGAGCGTCTTCGGTTTAGTACTGTTCTTCGGTCTTGGGTTCGGAATGCTCGGCCACATGGGCGTGACCGCATCCGTCGCAAGCGGCGCCGCCTTTTTCGTCGTGCAGATCTTCTTTGCGGGCTGGTGGTTGCAACGCTTCAACATGGGACCGTTCGAATGGTTGTGGCGCTCACTCACGTACTTCACACTGCAGCCGAACGCTAGGCGACAGGAAAGCGCGGCATAAAGTTGGACTCCGGGATGCTGATGTGCAGGAGCAATGCGGACCAGTCAGGATCATCGGATGAAAGCTGGCAACCCCACCCTAGTTGCGGCTATCAATGAGAAGCGCCGCATCTCTTTCATCTATAACAACAAGAGACGCATTGCGGAACCGCAATGCTACGGCATGGGCACCAAGGGGACTGAGTTACTGCGCGTTCATCAATTAGAAGGCGGCTCCGAGCGAGAGCCGTTATTCGATGTATCGAAGATGCAGGAGTTGCAGACCCTAGACACCTTCAGTAAACCGGGGCCCAACTACAAACGCAACGATTCAGCCATGCAGATCATCTTCGCGCAGTTGTGAGAGCGAGGCCAGGCCGTATCGACTCACGAGGACGTCTGTTGCGAAATGACCCTGACAAGAGTGATCTCGCAGAGACGCAGGGCCCGCAGAGATAGAGGCGAATACAAGATCTGATTCTTATTCGCTGCGCCGCTGCGAGAGTCTCTTGATTACCTACCAAGTTACGAAGACGTCCGTTGCTGATGTGATCACGAGAAGAATGATTCTCGCCAAGGACGCGAAGCTCGCGAAGGTTAGAGGGAAACTGGACCAATGCGGGGTGCTGCAGCAGGGTATAGATAAACGGCACCAGGAGGTTCTCGCGGCGGTGCAGCGGATGCAGAGAGAGAGAGAGAGACAGAGAGAGAGAGAGAACTGATTTTGATTCGTCTTATCTCTGCGAGCTCTGCGCCCCTGCGAGATCAGTCTTCATCTTGCCTGATTTTACTCATCCTGCCGCGCGGCGAAGTCTCGCGCGGCAAATTGACGGAGTCCGCCCGCAATCAGACCGCGTTCAAGGCTTGCGCTACCGGCAACCGGGCTGCCCGTATAGCTGGAAGCAACCCGCCGATGAGACCGATGACACAACTCCAGATGATGCCGAGCGTCACGAGTTGTGCATTCACGGCCAGCTCGAACACAAGATGATGTGTGCCTTGGCTACCGGCCGATGTACTGACTTGGTGGCCGTGGAAAAACAAGAATGCCGCGAGCGCGCCGAGCGCGCCTCCTACCAAAGAGAGCAACAGCGCTTCGGCAAGGACGGATAGCACCATGGCTGTCGATCCAAATCCCAACGCGCGCAAAGTAGCGATCTCGCGCACTCTCGTACTCACAGCGGAGTACATCGTGTTCAGAGCACTGAAGATCGCGCCGATCGCCATGATGCCACCCACGACATAGGCAACGATTTTGATCACCTTGCCGATGGTTTCCGACTGCCGCGAGAAGAAATCGCGCTCGCGCTCGATATCCACTGCGAGAGCTGGATTACCGGTGAGTGAATCCTTGAAACTCTGGAACGCGGCGGGCGACTCCAGCATGACGGTGACGCTTTGATAGCCGCGCTGGTCCGCGGAGTTCATGGTCTCCACGTCGCCAATCAGTTCGGACTCGTGAAAGTCGCCCCCCGACGTGAACACCCCCACAACAGTCCAGGTCGCGTTCTTCGTGCTGATCTTGTCTCCGATCTGCAAATTCTTGAACTGCGACTGCAACGCCCTGCCGACGATGATCTCATTCACGGCAGGCTGAAAAGCACGGCCTTCGACCATCTTCATCTCCGGACGGAGCGCCCAGACACTTGGGCTGACGCCGCGAAAGGCCACACCGACTTCCGCGTTATCCTCGCGCCGATGCAGGTTCACCATCCGCAGTCCTTCCGTCGAAGCAATCGGTTTACCGTCGGTCCCGCGTTTCACTCCGGCTGCACCGAGAACCAATGTGGCGGACTCACGAGGCATCGCACTGGAGATCTCGGTAGTGGAACCATTACGCAGCACGATGGCGCGATCATCCCTTCCGGTGTTCTGCATCGCTTTGATCATGCCGGTAGACATGGCGAGCACTGAAACAAGTACAGCGACGACACCCGCGATGCCGATGACGATCACCAGCGAAGTGCTGGCACGCTGCGGGAGACTGCGGAGATTCATCGCCGTAACCGCGCCGATTTGTCTGAAGAGCTTCATTAGTTTGTCTCTGTGCTCGAGCTAACGTACCGCAAGTGCTTCGACGATATTCAGACGCTTGGCACGCCAGGCAGGAGGCAAGCCGCTCACCAGAGCCAAGCCAACAGCGATCGCGCCGCCCATCACGAGCACGATTGTCGGCATACCCAATGCGCCGAGAACCGCGCGCAATTGCGGCGCAGTGAAGACGGCGCCAGCCAAAAACAATCCGATCGCGGCTGCGAACAGGCACAGCATCAATGCTTCCACTAGAACCATCACGAGCACTTTGCCGTCCGAGAAGCCCAACGTCTTGAGCACAGCGAGCTCGCTGGTGCGCTCGCGCACCGATTGCATCATCGTATTCGCGGTCAGGAACAGCAGTGTAAAGATCACCGCACCGGCAATCGTATTGGCGATGAAATTGATGTCCGCGACCTGCTTGAGCTGCCGTTGCATCATCGCCGACTCGGATTCCGTGCGTGTTTCGGCATTCGAATTCTCGAACTTCGTGTCGATGGCGCTGGCGACACTGGCTGCTTGCCGCGGATCCTCGACTCTCAATACATACAGACTTGTTTGATGGTTGCCGAACGCGGCAGCTTCTGAGAAATAACTTTGATTCAGGTAGAAGCTCGGAAAGCCACCGCCGTACGCCGAAGCCCCGAAGGTGCCCACGATGTCGAGATACCAGGTACTGCCTCCGGACTTCTGCGTCCAGATCGAGGTGCCGATCGGCACGCGATCGCCGATCTTCCAGCCATACTTCGCGGCCAATGTGTCGCGCACCAAAGCGCCGGTGCGCGTCTTCTCCATTGCATCGAGATACTCGGGCTTGATCTCGAGCTCTTTATAGACTTCGAACAGCGCGCGAGCTTCAGTGGCAAACGCCGGAATAGGATTGCGCGCGTCTTGGAAGTACCCGCCAAAGTAGGTCCAAGGCGCTACTGCCTTGACGCCGGGAATGGCTTTGATTTGCTCGTAGTACGAAATCGGCAGCGGATCCGCTTGGCCATTGCGCGGCGTCACGTACATGCGATCGACATCAAGTCTCTGTAATTGTTGATTGAAGCCTTGATTGATTCCTTGCAACAAGCCGAACAGCAAGAAGGCGAACACGATGGAAAGCATCGTCAAGATCGTGCGCACCTTCTTACGCCACAATCCCGCCCAGACGAGTCGAAAGTATTTCATGCTGCATCCCTTGCGACATTCTCTGCCAGTCGCCCCTTGTCGAGATGCAACTCACGAGAGGCGAAGCTCGCGGCCTTTGGATCGTGCGTAACCATCACGATGGTCTTACCGTGCCTGCGATTGAGCGCTTGCACCAGATTCATAATCTCCTCGGCGCTCTGGCGATCCAGATCGCCCGTCGGTTCATCGCATACCAAGAGCGTGGGATCTGCGACGATGGCACGGGCGATGGCGACACGTTGCTGTTGGCCGCCGGACAACTCGCCGGGTTTGTGGCGTGCTCGATCGGAAAGTCCAACGAGCTCCAGTGCGGTCTTCACTCTCTGACGGCGTTGGCTGCGAGATAAATTGGTCAACAGCAAAGGGACTTCTACGTTCGACTCCGCCGTCAGCACCGGCAGTAGGTTGTAGAACTGGAACACGAAGCCGATATGTCGAGCTCTCCAATCGGCCAACGCACCGCGTGATAGTCGGTCGATCCGCTCGCCATTGACGCTGACTTCGCCGCTCGAGGGTCGATCGAGGCCTGCGATAAGATTCAGCATCGTCGTCTTGCCGGAACCCGACGGTCCCATCAGCGCGAGAAACTCCCCCGATTCGATATCTAGATCCACCCCATGTAGAACTTCGACCTTCTGCTTACCGCGCGTATAGCTTTTGGTGATATTGCGCAGCGTGACGAGTGCGGTCATAGGTCGTCCTTTGGATTGTTGTATCGCAGTAGTTTGCCCTTATTGCGCAAGTCTAGTCGCAAGCGAGTAGCGCGACAAACGGCGACGGAACGGCCCGACGCTCGATGGCGCAAAGCTGATGTTTTGTGACGACCAGGATAGGTTCGATCGCAGGCGGTACGGTTGATGGTGCAATCGATCCGAGCACTTTGCACGGGCATCCGGATTGGTTGCTTCTTGGATCGCTGGTAAGCGAGTATGGCGTCTGCGCGCGATGCTTCGATCGAACGACATTCTACCCTTATATTTCAACGGATAGAGCGGATATGAAATCGACGGTTATGGGCTGATCGGAGGATGTGCACCCCGAATGCCGCGAGACGATTTTTTCTTGGGATCAGCAGCAGGGCACAACTGGCCCGCGCTCACATCGTCCGACTGATCCGACGCCAGCGCAAGCTCAGGGCCCTCCAATGGCAGGACGTTACATCCTATGCAGACCTCCTGGCAGAGCAGCGTGCCTCCATCCTTTGGCTGCATGAGCCCAGCATGGTAGCGCCGCGCGGCCGCCTGCTCTTCGCAGAGTTGGCTAACGAGGAAGTTCGGAAGGATCACTTTCGCAGTCAACCTGAGCCCACGGGCGTCGGCCTTGCGTGCATACGCGATGTGCTGGTGTCTAGCAAATCATTGGTGGGCACATCACGCTTCATCTATCAATTGGGGCCCCTCGCGCCACGTTATGTGGATGAATTCCTCAGCGAGAACCATCCCGAGATCGTGGACCTAACGCTGTCCAGAAAGAGGAAGCGCTTCATACCCGGGTTGAGTGTACTGCTGACCCACTGGAACTCCGGCATATATGGACACTGGCTGCTAGAAGGCATGCCAAAACTTCTGCTGTTGCGAGCGATCGCAGACCGGCTTCCGCCATTTCGAATCGTTCTACCGCGAGCCAGCCCAGCATGGTTATCAAACTGGGTCACGCTGATCCTTCCGCAAGCGCCCATCGAGATCTACGACGATCTCTCCGAATACGTGCATTGCGAGAAGCTCTTATCCCCCACGTTACTCATGCACCCACAACATTTCTTTCATCCTGAGCTCGAGTCGCTCCTCGATGAATTGCGCGGCTTAGTGCCGGCGACCGAAGTACGCCACGAAAACATCTACATTTCGCGTAGCGTCCCCAGCCATTTTCGCAATCTGATCAACGCAGCAGAAATCGAAGAAATTTCGAGGCAGGAAGGCTTTACGGTTATCAGACCGGAAAGCATGCCTATTGCCGATCAAATCTCGTTGTTTGCCAGCGCAACGGTCGTGGTTGGCGAATTCGGCTCGGCTTTGCACAACACATTATTCAGCCCGCCGGACACCAAGGTTCTTTGCTTGAATTGGATCAATCCTCTGCAGTCGCGGATCGCCCACCTCAAGCGACAACACGTGGGCTATCTGCTGTCAAGCGAGGGCATGCCCATCAAGTACGTACACGGAGCGTCCCGGATCAGCTATCGCATTGACCCCCAAGTGTTCAGAACGTGCCTGCGGACATTGATTTCCTGAGCCACTCGGACGATGACGTGTTCGGGTGCCGAATCGAACAAGGTGCTCAGCGCCTACGCGCAATGACTATGGCTTGCCAGAAACGCGTGCGGTCGTCCAGCCAATCCAAGATTTCGAAATGCCTACCCCAATGCTCTCGTGCATACGCCGGCGTCATCACACAGTCACCGTACACTTCGTCGACGCCATCTCCGTATGGGATATAGATGAAGCCGTCGGCTTGCAAGCGCGCGCCCATCGATGAATCACCCTGGATTTTTCGGGCCATCATCGCGTGCCAAGGATGAAGTTTCGGATCTGCAGCATCGAGCTGCGTGAAGAACTCCAAAAACCTCGGTGGTTCGACAGTGGCTATGAACATCCCGCCCGGTTTTAGCACCCGCTGGATCTCAGCAAGCCAGTGATCCTGAACATGTTGGGGTAGATGTGTGAACACCGAATAGGCATAGATGAAATCAAAGAATCCTTCTGGGTAGGGAAGCTGGCCGAGAGGAGCGATCTCGTGCAGGTGGCCTGGAACGCCGGTGTCTCTAGCCGCTTGGAGAAATTCTGCGTTTGTATCTACGCCATGAAGCGTCTGCGGATCCACGTCCTTGAGGAAGAAACGGATGATTCTCCCCCAGCTCACACCGAAGTCGAGGATTTCGGAACCAAGCCGAATGGGTTTGCCGTATTCGGCGCACACTTGCTTCGCATAAGTGTAGAAGTTGTAAGCCTCCTTCAGTGTCCCTTTTCCTGAGGATCCCACCGTATGACTCTGCATGTCAGGTGGCGCGAAGCCGGGAAGCCGAACACCCTTGATGACCGGCTCAGTGATGCTGCGCGTCAGTACCTTGAGCCACCGAGCATCGCTTAAGCGACCGAAAACTTCGCGCGCGGACAAAGAGGATGATGCCATCGTGATTCCTAAACCAGTTTGCTATTGACTTCAGCACTTTGCCGTACGACCGCGCGCAACGAGTATAGGAATAACCCTCGCATCCACACCCATCTCGCGGCGAACATCTACTGTGCACATTCAAAACACGTCGCATGACAGAATACGTGGGCTCTGTGCTGCGAACAATGCCTTACCGCCGGGCAATGACGCGGCTGAATGCGTATGCTTGCTGCCTGCACTCAGAAAGCACCAAGAGGACTAACCGTGAGCGGCCAAGCTTGGATCGAAGTTGTCGGAGACATCATCGTTGCGCGGCTGCGAGGCGAGCCGACGGAGCAGATCCTTCGGTATTGCCAAGAACAGGTGTTGTTCCTGGTGAAGGACGCGGGCCGCGGAAAAGTGCTCTACGACACACTGGAGATGGACGCACCGCCAGTAGATATTCCGTGGGTACAGCGGGCTCTCGACGAAGACCTGGGACCGGTTCGACTACGCCGCGCAATCGTCGTGCCCAACAGCAAGCTCGCCTTCTTGGCACGGCTTGCTTTCGGCGAAGGAGATTACCGAGTCTTCTACAACGACATCATCGCGGCGGTTCAGTGGTTGAGCGAAGATACGCCGCCCGTTCGCCTGACGCAGGTCAAGTGAGTCGTTGATCGATGGCCAAGAAATTCTATGTGGTGTGGTCGGGTCGTAAGACCGGTGTCTTCGAAGACTGGGAAACCACTCGCGCACTCGTCGATGGCCATCCCGGCGCTCGCTACAAATCCTTCCCCACGCTAGAGGAAGCGCAACGTGCGTTGCGCTCCGGCGCACCCGCCTGGACAGCCCGCAAAGCGAAATCGGCAGTCGAGGCGGAGGCTTCTCCCAAGAAGGCGGAAGGCGACGCCGCAGATACGGTTATCTTCTGCGATGGTGCTTGTGAGCCGAACCCGGGTAAGGCCGGATCTGGAATGGCGGTGTATCGTGACGGCGAGCTCGCTGAACTTTGGTATGGCTTGTTCAATCCGAAGGGCACGAACAACACCGCGGAGCTGAACGCACTTCACCAAGCCTTGCTCTTGGCGGAACAGGAAATCGCAGCCGGCCGAACGGTGCTCATCCGCAGCGATTCCTCATACGGTCTGAATGCCATCACGAAGTGGGCATCAGGCTGGGAGAAGAAGGGCTGGCGTCGCACGGGCGGCGAGATCATGAATCTCGAGCTCATCAAGCTTATCTACGCTGACTACTGTCGCATTGGCCCGCGCGTGCAGCTTGCACATGTGAGCGCGCACGTGGGAATCGAAGGCAATGAGCTCGCTGATCGCATGGCCATGTACGCAGTCGACCAACGCGAAACTTCTTGGCGGCGATACACCGAATCAATGGACGTGAAAAATATCCTGCGAATGCGCGCGGGCTGAGGGATACGCGGCATCGAGCAGCCGCGAATCCTCACCGCGTCGTAGTATCGAGATTCACTCGATCTGCACCGTTACTCGGTAACTTCTGCTTCGACGAGTTTGCCCAGGAGCACCAGCGACTCCTGCCAGCCCAGGTAACAAGCCTCGAGCGGGATCGCATCCGGCAGTCCTTCTTGAACCACATTGAACTCGGTTCCGACAGAGACTGTCTTCAAAGTAACGGTGGTCGTCATCTCACCAGGCAAGCTGGGATCATCGAACTGGTCGGTGTAACGGATGCGCTCGTTGGGGACCAGCTCGAGATACTTGCCGCCGAACGAGTGCGTCTGTCCTGTCGTGAAGTTGGTGAAGGACATCTTGTATGTGCCACCTACCTTTGCATCCATCTGATGCACCTTGCCCGTAAAGCCGTTGGGCGGCAGCCACTTCACCATCGCCTCGGCATCCAAGAACGCTTTGTAGACACGCTCGGCGGGCGCACGAAAAACGCGATGAAGTCGCACAGTGTTTGTAGCCATGATCAATTTCTCCTCTTGTCGCAACAGTACAGTCTCTGACCCAAGGACGAGCTAGGTTCTCCAAAACCGACAGCGTTGGCTCAGGACCTTGCTTCGTGGCGACTGAAAATTGGCAGCTCAGCGGCGTGACATTCTCGCGCTAAATCATCATCTGCCTTGAAGGAAGACTAACTACATCCCGCGCACATTAAGGTTTCGCTAAGGAAATTCCTAGTTGTCGCACTACGCCCCCGGATGAAATTGTCGCGTTCGCGCGATCCACGCTCAAGCGGCAGATCCCAGTGCCGTTAGCCGGCAGAGCATGCATGTCTGCATGCGAAACGACCCAGGTTCAGAAGGATTTATGTCGCGCAAACTTACGATGATTTCCTCCGCAGTCGCCTTGCTCTGCGGTAGCGCCGCCGGTGCGGCAGATTTCAGTGAAATGTTCTCCTTCCGCGGTTTCGGCACATTGGGTGTCGCACATTCCAGCGAAGAGAACGCGGATTTTCGCGGTGGTCTGTTTCAACCTGAGGGTGCGGGCTACACGCATGAATGGGACATGCGTCCTGATTCGCGCATTGCCGGCCAGATCAGCGCCAAGTTCAACGACAAGCTGTCTGCCGTGGTGCAAGCGGTCAGTCAGTATCAGCACGACGGCACGTTCAAACCACAAATTGAATGGGCCAATATCAAGTACCAAGTGACTCCCGAGATCGAAGTACGCGTTGGTCGAATCGCGCTGCCCAATTTCATGATCTCCGAATCGCGCTTTGTCGGTTATGCAAACCCAGAAGTGCGGCCCCCGCAGGAGCTCTACTTCGTCGCTTCGATCACGAGCAACGATGGTATCGACAGCAGTTACTCCTTCTCGGCCGGAAACGTGACGAATACGGTTCGCGCATTCTATGGCTCGAGCGAAATCGACATGCCAACAGGTTCGATCGAAGCGGACGACACTTGGGGTTTGAATTACACGGCGCAGTTCGGTGCCGCAACTATGCGCGCGGGCTATGTCGACATGACGCTCCAAATCGATGTGCCTTCCAGCGATCCCTTGTTCGCAGGATTGAATGGGCTTGGAAGTATGCTCTCCGGCTTCGGTTACACCGCCGAAGGATCGGCGGCGCTGGCGCTAGCAAACAAGTATCGACTCGAGGACATGAACGTTTCGTTCTTGTCGGTGGGCGCTAGCTACGACCCGGGTGCTTGGTTCGTGAATGCGGAAGGCTTGCAATTCGGCGGTGATGGTTTCCTAACCGATGCGCGAGCTGCATACGTGACGACTGGTTACAGAGTCCGTTCGTTCACACCGTATGTGTCGCTCGCGACACTCAAGGCCGACATTCCTTTCGAACCCGGTATTCCTACCGCCGGATTGCCTGATGCTTTCGCCGGAGGCGCCGCGGGCCTCAACGCAGGATTGAACACGACACTCAGTAAGTTCAACGCGTCCCAGAGCACGATCGCAGCGGGCTTGCGCTGGGATTTCCACAGAAGTGCCGCTTTGAAGGTGCAGTACGAGCAGGTGGATTTGGGTAACGACTCCGCCGGCCGCATGGCGAACACACAACCGGGCTTCGTGCCGGGAAGCAAGTTCGACGTCATCAGCATCGCGATCGACTTCATCCTCTAGGAAGGCGCATGAACACTTTGACTAAAGTAGGCGTATTGATCGCCTCAGCGATGGCCGTGAGCGCAGCGAATGCAGAAGTCGTGGTCATCGTCAATGCCAAGAACCCTTCCGCAGCAATGACAGCTGAGCAAGTCGCAAACGTCTATCTTGGAAAGGACGCGGCATTCATCCCAGCCGATCTGCCGGAGGCATCCGGCGCTCGCGATGAGTTCTACAGCAAAATTGCCGGCAAGGATCGCGCTCAGATCAAAGCGACTTGGGCGCGCCTCGTATTCACAGGTAAGGCGCAACCTCCTAAAGAAGTGGCGGACTCCGCTGCGGCCGTCAAATATGTGGGCAGCAACGAGAAAGCCATTGCCTATGTCGAGAAGAGTGCGATCGACTCCTCCGTCAAAGCAGTGCTGGCCGTGAACTGACCGAGCGCGGTGGCTGCCGCGGAGGAAAGCACCTGGATGCACGTCGAAGGATCGAGATCGACGTGCGTCCAAACGAGATGCTCGTATACATGCTCATATGTTGGAGCGCACGTGCTGTAGCATCCAATCGACAATTTTCTCCTCATCGACCTTCAGGTCGGCGCGGCTCCACTGCTCGACCGAATAGATGCCTTTGAACCCTGAACGCTCGGCTAGCTGGATGCAACGATCGAAGTCATAAGAGACGTGTTCCATCTGCTCGTTGAACTCCACTGTTTTCGCCGAAACCAAGTACGCGTGCGGCAGAATCTTCTCGAGAGAGTCCCACATCGTTTCGATTGGATAGTTCCCGAAATCAGGCAACGTGTAGAGGTTGTTAGGCCCCGCCTCGCGGCGAATTCGTAAGTGGACCTCGGGATCCATTTCCAAGCCGAAGTGATTCTCCGTTAGTAGCGGCAGACCTTTGGACACGCAGTATCGGTTCACCTCCTGCATCGAAACGATGCTTCTCTCGACAGACCCTCCCGCTCGTCCAGGATTGATGCGCACCGCTCGGCTCCCGAGAAAGGCTGCTGCGTCGATCCACTCTCGTGCCGTGGCCAAGCTTCGCTGACGCTCTGCTTCGTTGGTACTTGCGAGATCATAATCGGCATCGACTTGAATGTTCACCAGCTGCGCGCCTGCGGCGTTCACCTGGGCTCGCAGTTCCTGCAAGTACGTTCTCTCCAAAGACTCGAAGTGATTACTCCAAAACTCGAGATTGAGCACACCGAAGCGCTTTCGGTAATACGCCGGCACCTTCAGCAACGTGAGCTCATCGTTCGCTTCAGTGAGTGCTGAGGACTTCGTCTGCTGAAAACGATTCCGGAAGGTCACTGTGGACATTCCGAGTCGCTCCTCGACCGATCGGGTGGCGGCAGGAGCATCGCCTCCCAGCGCGACGGCGATGAGCAGGCCGGAGCCACGAGCTAGAAACGTTCGTCGATGCATGCGTACTCCAGCGAAATCCAGAAGCGAAGAAATGAGCTACGAGCTTCCGAGCTGAGAAAATGTATTCGCCTCGACTACTTACCGAAGTTCCAGCTCTCCGAGCTTGCCGCGCAGTACTGCCGCACGAAGTCGGCATGCCGCGGCAGCGCGTTGACAGTCTCCGCCACCTTGGCGTGATACTTGCGCATGAAATCTTTGAGCTCGCGATCGCCAAGCCGCGCGAAGTGGTGGTAAGTCTGCGGCTCGATGTCCTGACCCATCATCACCGAGACCCACGAGTCGACCGTCATCAGCTCGCCATCCTTGCTATAGGCGTGCCCGCCTTGACGGAAGAGATCGACGCGCTGGCGCAATGAATCCGGAATCTGTATCTCGCGACACTCCTTCCAGAAAGGCGAGTCGTCTCGCTGATTGTAGTAGTAGTGCATGCATACGAAATCGCGAATGCGTTCGATCTCGTACTGCGACAGTTCGTTGTAGTAATCGATCGTGGGCTGCGCAACACCATCGAACGGGAAGAGCTTCAATAGCCGCGCCACGCCGGTGGTAATCAGATGAATACTGGTCGATTCGAGAGGCTCGATGAATCCGGCTGCGAGTCCAATCGCCAGCACATTCTTGTTCCATGTTTTCAAGCGGCGACCGGCCTTGATGCGGACTAGCCAGGGTTCCTTCACGACCTGACCGCCCGATTCGGTCACGAGGAGATGACGCGCCTCGTCAGCTGACATGTGACGGCTGCAGAACACGACGCCATTGCCCACACGATGCTGTACTGGAATATTCCATCGCCAGCCCGCCGTGTGCGCGTAGCACCCGGTGTACGGCTGCGCGTCCTTGTCCAGTACTGTTTGGAATGCAACCGCGGTGTCGCACGGCAAGTAATTGGACCAGTCCTCGTATCCGGTTTTGAGCGCGCCCTCGATGAGCAGCGCGCGAAAACCCGTGCAGTCGACGAAGAAGTCGCCCTCGATCACGCGCCCATCTTCGAGCTCGAGTGATTCGACGAATCCGTTGTCGCTGCGCGTACGCACGTGCTTGATCTTTCCTTCCAGGCGCTTGACGCCGCGTTTTTCCGCGTGTTTGCGCATGAAGCGCGCGTATAGCGCGGCATCGAAGTGGTAAGCATAGTTGACGCGCGGATCCTCGCGCAGCGCGAAGCGACCCTTAACGGCCGCAAGCCATTCATAGCAGTACTCGCCAAGGGGAACCTTGTGACCTTGCGAACGCGCGTGCAGCCAGTAGTGGTAGAACTCGGCCGTCCATGTCGGCTGTCCATAACGGCCGAAAGGATGCAGGTACCAACTGCCGAGCTTGCCGAAGTTCTCGAACCAGATGGCCACTTTGAACGTAGCCGCACACTCGCGCATGAACTCGCGTTCGTCAATCCCGAGCAATTTGTGGAATGCGACGATGGGCGGAACAGTCGATTCGCCCACGCCTACCGTGCCGATTTCCTCGGACTCCACCAATGTGATGTCGAGCAGCTCACCGAACTGCTTCGAAAGAGCCATAGCGGCCACCCAGCCCGCCGTACCTCCGCCCGCGATGACGACTTTCTTGATGCTACTGCGCGCTGTTTGCTCGTTCTGCATTATTTGCCCCTGGTTGGAGCGAGGGATTCTAACCACCGTTCCGCACGCTTTGCAGCAGTTCTTCGTGCGCGGCGGCCATCGGTCCGCCTTAACGCGAACCGCACAAACTCAAGGGCGGTAAATGTCAGTTGGAATCCCGCAATGTTGGCGCCAATAGGCACCGCGCAGCGCCGTAGAGAACCTTATTCTTCTCGCTGCAGCTCAGATCTAATCGCCCGAGCGCCTCGACTCTGGGCGAGAGAGAGAACTTTGAAGAATCCGAGCCGATCATGACTCTGTCGATTTCACCATTGCGAATCGTCCAGATGAATTCCTGCTCGATCGGAACTGTCAAGGCAACTCGTATGCAAAATCGTAGGAGTGCTTCCCGCCACTGATCTCGATCGAGAGTTTGCCGCTAATACCTGCGAGCTCGCCCGTACCCGAGTCAGGAATGACGCGGATCTGCCAATCCTCCGGCGTGCCGCGATTCATGACGGCGCTGTGCATGAGCATGAATGTCCCCTCGCGACCGTCTAATGAGCCAATTACCTTCTCGATCGCCACGTACGCGCCAGATGTGGAAGGATCCCCTGACCAGAGCATCTCGGCGTGACTGACTCCGACGATGGCTCCTTCGAGCTGCTTCTCGATCGAGTTCCTGCCCACCGTGGCGGTTTGCGCAGCTATATTGTCCACCTTCTCTGGCGTAATCTTCACGTTGAACGTGCCTTTAGCGTGCTTCATAGCGAGCTCCGTGAATAGTAGATGGCTGACGATGCGACCACGGCGTACACGATAGTTTTTTCATGGCCGTACCCAACTCGAATACAGTGCCAGCATTGGACCAAGAGGGTCGTTCGCGCGATAGGAAAAACGCGACAGCACTGCGTCCGCAGGCGCAAACGCAAACGATCGGGCGGCCGCGCGGCATTCTAAAACCCTATCACACCGCCGGTGAGTTTCGACATGCACAGATTGCCCCACCAGTGCAGTTGCAGGATGTCGTGCAACACTTTTGGATCGTCGAGTGGAATGTTCGCAGCGGCGCACGCGCATTAGGGGAAACGCTGCCGCATCCGAATGTGCACATCGTCTTCGATCGCCACGAGGCACGAGTAGCCGGGATTCAATCCGGCCGATTTACGCGCTCGCTCGAGGGTCGAGGTGCCGTTTTCGGCATCAAGTTCAAAGCGGGTGAATTTCGACCCTTCTTGAAACGATCCGTCTCAACGCTGCGCAATCGTTCGGTACCACTCGAAAGCGTATACGGCGATACTGCGCGCGCACTGCCGAGTCAGGTACTCGCTAGAGCGGATGACCAGTACAAGATCGAAACAGTCAGCCGATTTCTAATCGAACATCTGCCGCCCGAGGACTGCAATGCGCAGCGTGCCGCGTGCATCGTGCGCGAAATCGAATTCAATCGCGATATCCTCAGCGTTGAACATCTACTCGAGCGCACCAAGATGAACAAGCGCTCGCTTCAGCGCTTATTCTGCGAGTATGTGGGTGTGGGACCCAAGTGGGTCATCAACCGATATAGGCTGCACGAAGCACTCGAGCGTTTGAGCTTCGGTGCACCAGCAGACTGGACTGGGCTCGCGCACGAGCTGGGTTACTTCGATCAGTCGCATTTCATTCGCGACTTCAAATCCATCGTTGGCCGCTCGCCCGCAGACTACGCGCGCAATTGCCCTGCGCCCGACCGGCAAGAGCAAGAACGTTGAAGCCCGAAATACACCCGTGATCAATTGGTTGCGAATCGCGTTGGGCGCTCTATTGTTCATCGTGAACACAGTAGTTCACGTCGTAGTCCTCTTTATTGCCGCACTGTTGAAGGCGATTCTGCGCGTGACGGCTTTGCAACGGATCTGCGATCGAATGTTGATCGCCGTCGCCGAAAGTTGGATCGACGTGAACACTTGGATGATTCGCACATTGACCCGCACACGCATGGTGGTGGAGTCGAGCGCCGATTTCAGCTACACCGGCCACTATCTTGTGCTGGCAAATCACCAGAGCTGGGTCGATATCCCCATTCTCCAGGCGACATTCAATCGCAGGATTCCTTTTCTGCGCTTCTTCTTGAAGAGCCAGCTGAAGTGGGTGCCCCTACTCGGGCTTGCTTGGTGGGCGCTGGATTTCCCGTTCATGAAGCGCTACTCGCGCGAGAAACTCGTCAAGCACCCTGAGCTCGCGGGCCGTGATCTCGAGACCACTCGGCGTGCGTGCGAAAAGTTTCGCGGCATCCCGATTTCGGTGCTGATCTTCGCCGAAGGCACACGATTTACGACTTTCAAGCAGGAACTGCAACGCTCGCCCCATCGTCATCTACTCAAACCCAAGGCGGGCGGCGTCGCCTTCGTTCTCGAGGCGATGGGTGACGCGCTGCATTCCATCATCGATGTCACGATCGTCTACCCGCACGGCAAGCCCACGTTCGCCGATCTATTCGCGAACCGAATACCAGAGGTCCACATCTATGCGCGGCGACGCGCAATCCCACCAGAGTTGACGCGTGGCGATTACCAGAATGATTCAGCCGCACGCGAACTAGCAGCACAATGGATCAACGGTGTGTGGAATGAGAAGGACGATCTGCTGACGAGAGCACTAGAGGTAGAGCAGCGGCAGCCTGAAGGTGAGCGGCGGATGGCGGACGGCGGACGGTAAGAGCAAGAGGAGAGACTTTGTACCAACACCTTTCTGTTTTCTTCGGCTTTTCACCATCCGCCATCCGCCGTCCGCCATTCACTTCCGATAGCCATCGCGATTCATCCCGCAGCCCTCATCACGCCTACCCTCAAGGACGAGCACCAGTTCACTCCATGATCGAATGAACTTTGCCGAGTGATGCAGCATTCCTTGTGTATCGAGCGATAACACGAGGAAGATGTCATGAACTCAACGTCGATTCCGCCGGAACGCCCGGGAAATCCCACCCACTTCGGCGGCGAGGGTTTGTACGAATCGACCGGTACCGAGGAGGCAACGTCTCTCAAGGTGAGGTTGGGAGATCATCTGGACAGTATGACCAAGGGATCTCTGCGGGTTGCTCGACGATCGACGGGTTCGATGGTGGATGTGCTAAAGCAGAATCCACTTGCCGTAGCCCTTGCCGTCGCGGGTTTCGTATGGCTACTTACATCTCAACGCCGCCGGTCTGATTGGGAGTGAACAGTCGCGGATGAGCTAGCGTCCACGGTCGCGATTGGTCACTCAGATTGCTACCCTAGTTAATGAGTGTGGCTAATGACTGGGCGAATGAGTGGACGAATGAACTGTCGCGAACGCTGTGGCGCCTGCTGTACAGCGCCGTCGATTTCTAGTGCCATCCCTGGGATGCCGCACGGCAAACCTGCGGGAGTGAGGTGCATCCAACTCGACGAGCATGACCGATGCCGGCTATTTGGCCGGCCTGAGCGGCCCGCCGTTTGCTTGTCCCTGCGGCCGAGCGCCGCAATGTGTGGCCATAGCCGCGAGCAGGCGCTGAACCACTTAGCGTGGCTGGAGGAGCAAACGCTGCCAGGCTGATTGCTGCGCGTCCTACCCTTCGCGCGCGAGCGGACGGACCGTATGTCATCGAATTGCCAACGCGAAAACGCATTCCTATTTTCATCCTTTACGCATTGCGTGAGCACGCATCGCCCGCTTTCATGTGCGCCGATCGGCTTGGAATGCGAATGCGGAGGTGCGCCATGCCCACCCGTGGATTACTGGTTCGGATGCACGCCAAACATGGAAAGGAAGCTGCGGTAGAGGAATTTCTGCGCTCGGCGCTGCCGATGGTCAAGGACGAACCCGAGAGCGAAGCCTGGTTCGCCGTCCGCTTCGGCCGGGGTGAATATGGAATCATCGATGTATTCGGCGAGGATGCCGCGCCGGATGCGCATACCGAGGGGCCGGTGGTCGCGGCACTGAGGCTACGTGCCCCGGATCTCTTCGAGAGTGAGCCGCGAATTCAGAACTTCGAGGTTTTGGCGGACAAACTGCCGGTCGTCTCCCCGTTCCCTAGCACTAAGGGCCTACTCCTCACATTCAGAGCAAAATCAGGCCATAAGCAAGACGTAGAACAATTTTTCCGTTCGGCACACGAACTGGTCAATAACGAGCCCAGCACGACGGCGTGGTTTGCGATTCGCACCGGCGTCGATGAGTACGGGATCTTCGATGTGTTTCCCGGCAATTCAGAACGCTTCGTGCATCTTGTCGGCCGCGTTCCACGAGAGCTGGCCAAACAGGCTTTCACGTTGATGGGATCGATGCCCGAGGTGGAGATGCTGAATGTTCAGGCCGAAAAGATCGGCGATGACGCTCATGAAATAGTGCATCACTGAAACCTTGCAGCATCGATTAGTGCGCCTTACTCGAGCGCAACCACATCATGCAGATTACGCGTGGCTTCTCGATGACCTTTCATCTGGAGGGCGCTCGTGACATTTCGTCGACAACGAGCACGAGCCGCTTGTCATGTCTCGCGCCTCCATGCATGAGCTCGCCAGTTGCGATGACCTTCTTCCCGAGAAGAGTCTTATAGCTCTGGTATTGCTCCATGCTCACGAGCAGCTGAACTTCTCTTTCGTGATACACGCGCGGATACGTTGGATCGGAATCATCGACACAGATGCTGCGGTCGAGCAATAACACCCAGATGGTCTGCGGCCGATCCTTCGAGAAACTTTCGTAGTCGGGCGGGCCTGGATAGGTGTGTCGCACCATCGTTCCGGTGAGACTCACGGGTTCGTATCGAAGACACGCGTAGGAATCCGACGCGCGCGCATGCGATGTGCTCAGCAGCTGGAGCGTGACGAGGATCAAGAACGACAGTGCACTTGCGCGCTGGATTTTCATCTATTCAGCAGATGCCTCGAACAACGGCCGTCGGGAGCTTTAGAAGAGGATAGTGAGCGCTTGCGCTCGCAGCGACATTTTCGGCTTCTACGGATCGATCCTGGCAGGTGTATTGACGCCGCCGCCCGGCGATCACGTGCGAAATGCGTGCTCGTCAGGAGGCACTCGCCATCGCAATGCGTCACAATGCTGATGTTCGAAGTTCGCGCTCAGGCAAGCCGTCGATGAATGATTCAGCTCCTTCCACGAACCGACGCCTATCAGGCCAGCCGACGTTGATACGTCTGGCCGCGATGTATTGCGCGGCCATCGTGGCGCTCGT
>JAICPY010000086.1 GCA_025929585.1 Steroidobacter sp. | reverse complement strand
TCGCAGGTTTAGATCGTTGCGCTATGCGCCGTCCAGGACAACGCCAGGATCATGAATGGGGACTCATGATTTTCATGAATCGGGGGGCGCTAGCCCTGACGCGCGCGTGCAAACGTGTAGGCGTGTAGACGTGTAGGGGTCAGAATAGAAAGGAAGTTCACGTCTCCACCCTACACGTCTTCACGATCGATGAAACTCCGCACCCACATCAACCTGATCGTCGCTTGTTTGAGCGCCATCTTCATCGTGCTGATGCTGGCCCTCGAGATCGATCGGACCAAACGTGCGATTAGCGAAGAGATCCGGGCGGCCAACGTAGTCGCCACCCAGTTATTGAGCCGCGTGGCGCAAACCTATGAGCGAGATGGTCCGCTTCCCGTGCTGCTCTTTCTAAAACACTTAGGCCGGGTGAGAGCTAACGAAATCACGCTGCTGGACGCTTCCGGGCAGGTGTTGTACCGCTCGCCTACCGCCACCTACAAAGCGGGGCGCGAAGCACCGCGCTGGTTCGCGCACCTGTTGCTGCCGGACATCGAACCACGAGTATTCGATTTGTCCGGTGGAGCAAAACTGACGGTCGAAGCAAACCCATCGCGCGCCGTGCTGGACGGCTGGGACGACTTTCTGCAGCTCCTCATCGTCGGAGGCACCGCTTTCATCTTACTGAACTTACTGATCTTCTCGCTGGTTAGACGCGCACTCGCACCGCTCCCCATCATTGCATCCGGACTGCATCGCATTCAAGAAGGTGAATTGTCGCACCGGCTGCCGGCAATGCCGGATGAGGAAACCGCTTCCATCGGTGCGGCATTCAATCGCATGGCGGAATCCGTCGAACAAAAATGGCAGGCCGAACGCGCAGCTCTCGAGGCGCGCGCCAATCTGGAAGAGCGACGCGAGTTGTCGCATCTCATCGAGCAGCGCTTGGATGAGGAACGCCGCTCGATTGCCCGGGAATTGCACGATGAATTTGCACAGTCGGTGACCGCGATCCGGTCGCTGGCGGTGGCAATCATCGGGCGAACACACGATGACAAGCCCACACTGGAAGCTGCGCAGACGATCTCGAATGAAGCGGCTGCTTTGTACGATGCGATGCATAGCCTGATTCCCAGGCTCGCACCGATAGCACTGGACACGTTAGGGTTGACGGAGACATTGCAGGGACTCGTGGCAGAGTGGCGCAAGCGCCATCCCTCGATCAAAATCAGTATCGAACAAGAGTTGCCTGAACTATTGGGACCCACAGCAGCACTCGCGGTGTATCGCACCGTACAGGAGGCGTTGATCAACGCCATCCGACACGCATCGCCTTCCGAGATCGCAATCAGCGTGCGCACGCAGGAGGACCGAATCCTGATCAGCATCCTCGATGATGGTGTAGGTCTGCCGAATGATTGGTCGCGTCCCGGCAGTTTTGGCCTGCGAGGACTTCGCGAACGTCTCGCCACGCTGAATGGGAACTTGCACGTAGCGAATCGCACACCCAAAGGCGTGGAGGTGATCGGCGAGATTCCATTGAGAAGCGCGCCTGATGTTGCGGGGAGCGTCGCATGATTCGCGTGCTCCTGGTCGATGACCATACGGTGGTGCGGTTTGGATTTCGTCTACTACTCGAAGCGGCAGCCGACGTTGAAGTCGCTGCAGAGGCTGACTCGGGCGAAGCGGCCTGTTCGCTCTATCCGCAATGCAATCCCGATGTGGTGATCATGGATTTATCTATGCCGGGAATGGGCGGCATCGAAGCATTGAAGAGAATTCGCATGCACCATAGAGCCGCGCGCATTCTGACTCTTTCGGCGCACGACGACGCGATGCACGCGCGCCGGGCGCTCACCCAGGGCGCGCTGGGCTTTTTGTCCAAACGCAGCGCACCGGAAACCCTTTTGGATGCTGTCAGGACAGTAGCCGCCGGGCGCCGCTACATCGACCCCTCGCTGGCACAGGAACTCGCGCTAGCCGAAATCGACGGCGAAGGAGCCTCTCCTCTCGAGCGATTGTCGGAACGTGAGTTCGAAGTATTCCTCCGCCTCGCCAAGGGCGAAGCCGTCCAGATGATAGCAACGGACCTGAATCTCTCCGCCTCCACAGTCGGTACACATTTATACAACGTCAAACAAAAACTGGGCGCGAGCAATCAGGCGGAGCTGACGTTGATCGCGCTGCGGGCGGGGTTGATCGAGGTGTGAGTGGCGGCGAGTACGTCGCAGTACGCGGGTCGTGACTAGCGGGTCGCGGGTAGTAAGAGAAGGCAGACGACCTTCCAGCTTCTCTGACGACCCGCGAGTCACGAGTCACGAATCACACTACTGCGCCACCATGCGGTCACCCTGAGCGCATGCCGCACGCCGTACGCCTCCAGCAACTCGGGTAGGGAAATTCGCCCGTTCACCTACTATCATTGCAGCATGGCTAACAAGTCCAAACCGGGTCGTCCGCCGCATGAGGATTTGCTGACGCCGACGGAGTGGAAGATCGCGCACGCCGTGCAACACGGCATGACGAACCGCGAGATTGCTGCGCGTCGCGGAGTCAGCTTGGACGCGGTCAAGTTTCATCTTTCCAATGTACTCGGCAAATTGCAGTTGCGGAATCGGCGCGCGCTCCGCGGCTGGTTCCAGGCACCACGAGACAGTGCGCTGGCGCACCGGAGATCTTCCATGTCGTCTAACGCGAACTTGCGTCGTATCGGTCAGATCGCCAGAACGGTGCGAGACATTCTCGAGTCCGAACGCTGGTATCGCGATGTGCTCGGCCTACCGCATCTCTACACGTTCGGGACGCTTGCATTCTTCGATTGCTCAGGCACCCGCCTGATGCTCTCGCAAAACGAGTCGATCTCCATGGAAGAATCGATTCTTTACTTGCAGGTCGATGATATCGAGCTTGCACATGCAGCGCTTTCGCAAGCCGGAGTCGACTTCATGAGCGCGCCGCACATGATTCACAAACATGGCGATGGCACCGAAGAATGGATGGCCTTCTTCAAAGATCTCGAAGGCCGGCCGCTAGCCATCATGGCCCAAGTAGCGGTTGACGGGTGACGGGTGACGGGTGACGGCCAGAGAAACCTAGCGCCGCCTGTCTGTCAACCGTCAACCGCCGCTTAAGCGGCATGCTAGTTCGTGCAGGTGATCTGCACAGTCACGTTCTCACCGCCCATGATCCCCTCGCCTCCGATTACGGTACAAGTCAGTGTGCCGCCCACGACTTGCACATTGTACGGTTGACCACTCTGGACGGGCGTAGCGAATGTGTAGGTATCATCGGCGAAGGCGTTGATGAGATCGCTGCCATTGTTCTGGATCTGAACAAATGGGAAGAAGCCCGAGATGCCGGTTATTGCAGCGCTGACTGTGAATGAGCTCGTCGTGCAATTGACTTGGACATTCGTGACATTCGCGCCATTGATCGTGCCGGCGCCGTTTGCCACCTCGCAGACCTGGGTTGGCGATGATGGCTGAGCTGCGACGCTTACGTTGTACGGCGTGCCGTTGATGGCCGAAGCGCCAAGCGTGAAGCTACCGTCGGCAGCGACTGCGAGCGTGTCGCTGCCGTTCTGCAACGTCAATCCGCTGCCTAACAGCCCGCTCACCGTTCCGCCGATCGTGAACTCCGTAGTGACACAGCTCACTTGAATATTGCTGATATTGTCTGCGCCGACGACGCCGCTGCCGTTCTGCACAGTGCAGTCCTGAGCCGGACCCGAAGGTTGACTCGCGACGCTCACGCTGTAAGGCTGGCCGCTCGCAATCGCGGTCACGAACGCAAATGTGCCGTCACTGCTTACCTCGAGGTCATCGACGCCATTGTTCTGCAGTCGCAAACCTGTACCTGCCAGGCCGGCAACGGTCCCTCCGATCGTGAATTGAGAGGTCGTGCAACTGACGGTGATGTTAGTCACGTCGGCATCGGCGATTTCGCCGGCTCCGTTCGTGACGGTGCACGCTTGCGTTGGATTCTGCGGCGAGGACTCCACTCGTACGTCGTACGAGCCACCACTCGCAATCGAAGTGGGGAATGTGAATGCACCATCCGTTTGTACTTCGACCCGATCGCTGCTGTTTGCTAAAACGAGCCCAGTACCTAGCAATCCCGTGACCGCGCCGCTCAATGAGTAGTTGTTGGTCGCGCAAGTCACACGAACGTTTTGCACTCGACCCGACCCAACAGTCCCGCTCGCATTTGCGACCGTGCACGTTTGCGAAGGATCCAGCGGCTGAACGCTAACGCTAATCTCATAGGTGGAGCCGCTTGCCTGGGCGTTCGGAAAAGTGAAGCTGCCATTCGAAGCAATCGGTAGGTCGTCTTGGCCATTTCGCTGTAGAACCAATCCGCTACCGCTCAAGCCAGTGACGGTGCCCCCCACCTCGAATGCCTGCGTGCTGCAAACAATAGTGACGTTCGTGACATCCGCGCCCGCGACCGTGCCCGCACCATTTTGCACGCTGCAGGTTTGCGCAGGGTTGGCAGGCTGCGTCTCGACGTCAACTTCATAAGCGGTGCCATCCGCGATCGGAGTCGCAAATGCAAAATTTCCGTTGGCCGTGATGCCTGCTTCTTGTTGCGCTCCGTTCAACTGAACGACGAGACCGGAACCGGAAAGTCCGCTCACCGTACCGCCAACCGAGAAAGACGGCGTGCCGGGAGGCGGAGCAGGTGGTGGCTCCTCCGGCGGCAATCCCGGCTCGCTAGGCGGAGGAGGCTCAGGATTAGGAGGGGTCTGCGGAGGTTCCTCCGAGGTCGGAGGTTGGGCACTTTCTACACTGCCGCGCCCGTTCGAGCAGCCTGCAAACACGGCACACAACACGAGCAGGATTGCGCTACGCGCGATCCTGCTTGGAAAAATAACCCTGGATAGCAAACTGTTCTCCCCGCCCGTCAGTGATCGCTCTATGCAATGTCATATCAATCGGGGAGGCAGAATGTTCCATGCGAGCCAACGACGGCCTTGTCACAGCGGTATGTACGATTGACCGGGTCGGCAATTTACGTGCGAGGATGCCCGTCACTCAGCACAATGAAGCAAGGCAACGACATCGTAGTTTGACCCTACGAGAGTCCGAACTTCTGGCGAGAAAAAGGCAGGCGCGATAATGAGCTCGAATCCATTCGCGAGATCGCAGTCACGTATCGGACAGCTCGCCGAGCAACTGAAGCAGACACTGGCAAACCGCGTGGAAGTGGATCCTTCCCGGACCGTGGAGGTGATGGGGCGGCCGACGCCGGTGATGAGCACAGGCAATCAGGTGCTGAATCTCGATTGCACGATTCCCGACCGCTTCACAGCTCAAACAGGCGCAACGGCAACGATCTTCGTCAGGAGCGCAAAAGACTTCGTACGCATTTCCACTTCCGTCAAAAAGCAAAACGGCGAGCGGGCGATCGGCACGACGTTGAGCCACGCTCATCCGGGATACAGCCGTCTACTTGCAGGCCAGTCCTACGTCGGCTACGCCACGCTCTTCGGCACTCAATACCTGACTGAATACGACGCGCTCACTGATTCGAGTGGGCGAATCATCGGTGCGCTGTACGTCGGAATAGACGTCAGCCACGAGAAGCGCGTTAGCTTGAGCGCGAAGGTGGCAAGCGTCTGCTTTGCGCTGACCAGCCTGCTGGTCCTCTTGCTGCTATGGAGCTTCGCGAATGATGCTCGCGATCTCGGCGTCGCCGCCTCGGAATCGTTCTCCTCATCGCAGGCCATCCATATGGGCTTTGGCATCGCAGCTGCGGCCATCCTGTCTCTGGTCGTTTACTGGATCATGCGCCGCGCGATCACGAAGCCGCTGAATGACGCGAGGAACGTGGCACAACGGCTTTCATCGGGCGATCTCACCTCGCAACTGCACGTCGATCGCAACGATGACATCGGTCAGCTCATGCAGGCAATCAACGGCATCAGCCAAGGTCTCGCCGATATCGTCGGCAACGTACGAGACGGATCTACTCAGATCACCAGCGCCTCGGGCGAAATAGCTTCGGGTAACGCAGATCTATCCGCTCGAACTTCCGCGCAAGCCGCAGCGCTCGAGGAAACCGCCGCCTCCATGGTGCAACTGATCAACACCGTGCGTCGCAATGCCGATAACGCCAATCAAGCCAACAAACTGGGAGTCGCAGCAGCGGCGATCGCCGCAAAAGGCGGCCGCGTCGTCGACCAGGTTGTACAAATGATGAGCTCCATCAAACGAGGTTCAGAAGAGATCGCGCGCATCGTTGCCGAAATCGAAGACATCGCTTTCCAGACTAACATCCTCGCGCTGAATGCGGCCGTCGAAGCGGCTCGTGCGGGCGAGCACGGCAGGAGTTTCACCGTGGTCGCAGGCGATGTGCGCAATCTGGCGCAGCGCTCTGGGATAGCGGCGAAGGAAATCAAAGCGCTCATTTCCGACTCCGTCACTCAGGTGGACGATGGCAGCGCGCTCGCCGATCAGGCGGGCAAAACCATGGTAGAGATCGTCACGTCCGTCAATCGAGTAACGGGCATCATCGGGGAAATTTCCACCGCGAGTCACGAACAAAGCATTGGCATCGAGCAGGTGAACGTGGCGATCGAGAAAATGGACGAAATGACGCAGCAGAATGCGGCGCTCGTGGAGGAAGCCGCGGCCGCCGCCGAGAGCCTGCATAGTCAAGCGGAAAAGCTGTCGCGCATCGTAGCGACGTTCAAGCTTCCGTGACGGGGACATTCCTCGCAGCATGAGAGTGACGAGGTGATGAAGTTGCTAAGGTGATGACGATAGAACGGAAACATTCTCTTCCGATTCTGACCACATCACTCGATCACCCTATCACCTCATCACGTTTTTCTTTCACACCACGCGATTCCGCCCAGACAACTTCGCGATGTACAACTGCGAGTCCGCAGCCTCGAGTAAATCTTCCACCTGGGCTGCGCCGTCCCATTGCGTGAGACCAATGCTGACGCTGACGCGCAACTCGGGATGCACGTTCTGCCAATCGTGCGCATCGACGGCGCTACGTAGCTTTTCGCACAAGTGCATCGC
Organism: Steroidobacter sp.; assembly: GCA_025929585.1. GTDB lineage: Bacteria > Pseudomonadota > Gammaproteobacteria > Steroidobacterales > Steroidobacteraceae > Steroidobacter. The sequence continues at coordinate 11,424 of JAICPY010000086.1, read as the reverse complement.
GTCTTCGATTGTGGTTCCGGGAAGCAAGAAAGCGAACTCATCCCCGCCGATCCGGGCAATCAGGTCCGTCTCTCGACACAATCCTCGCATGAGACCGGCACTGCGTCGCAGCGCTTCATCGCCCACCGGATGCCCCAGCCTGTCGTTGACGAGCTTGAAACAGTCCAAGTCCGCGATCGCAACACTCAACGGCTGATTGACGGCGTGGGCAACTTCTATTTCTGCCGCGAGCCGCTTGCCGAAGAAGCGGCGGTTCGCAACGCCGGTCAACGCATCCTCCTGCGATTCACGCTCGAGCGTCTGACTGCGCTCGCGCAACGCTGCGATGAGCCTTTCTTTCTCGAGATTGGCTTTCTCTAGATCGCGAGTTCTGTCGGCGACCCGCTCTTCCAACCTACGTCGATAGTTCTCGAGATCCTCGAAAGCCAAAGCATCTGCGAGGGCGGGCACCACTTGTTCGGCAAGCTTTTGCATCAGATGCAGGTCGGCGCTCGAATAAACCTCTGCTTGAGTATGTTGAACGCTCAGAAGCCCGAGTACGCCGTCGTCATCGATCAAAGGCACGACAATGAACGAACCGGTTTCTTTGTCGGTTTGCTGAACTCGCTTTTTCACAGCATCGGGAGCTTTCGCCAAGTCCTCCACCAGCACTGCCTGACGTGTTTGGACCACCCAGCCGAAGATGCCGGCATCCTCCGGCTTCGTGCGACCCGCCCGTCGCTCACCTCGGCGTTCGTGAACACGCACCTCGAGTGCCTTTCGGTCCGGATCCAGTAGCACGAAATAGAATTCATCGAAGCGCAGCAGACTGTGCGTCTCGGACAAGATGCGCTCGCCGAGCTCATCTGCGTTCCTGGCGCCGTGCAAGACTCGTCCGATGTTGAACAGCCGCGCAAACGGGCCGATTTCATCGTCGGTCGCGTTGAACGAATGTCCGAGACTGTTGAAACTCAACACGAACAACACCATCAGTGCGATGAACAACATCAGCGCGGGATAAGCCCCAGTGTTGTATAGCAATGCGGCGAGGACACCCGCTGGCACAAAAATCAAATCCGAAAGCGCATAAGCGGGCGTGATGATCCGGCGAACGTCGCGACCGTCGAAGCGGAAGAACAATGCCATGACACAGATGTTCACGATCTGGGCGACTACTGCCATGGTGAGGAGCGCAGCAATCGTCCGGGCAGAAAACGTGGTCAGCGGGTGCTCGCCTCCGAGCGCCAGGTAGACATACCCGCCCGCGAGCAGCATCAGCACTGTCATGGAGGCGTTATGGATAGCGCGTATGCTCGCGAACGCCGCGGAGCCATGGCTATAGCGGCGGCTGATCAAAGGCCACAGCATGGATGCGATCGCACACACCACCGCCGCGACCGGCGGGCTGAACATAAGCAGCAAGGCCACCTGCGGCACCCGCTCCATCGAGATCAGTCCGACTCGCGGCGCCTGTAACCCAAACTGCCAGACGAACAGGGAGGCACCGATGCCGAAGACGACGACCCACCACGGCGGCAGTTGCCCAACCTCCCGCAGCTCGATGCCCAGCCAAGCTCCCGCAATGACAGCTAGGCACAGCGAATACACAGCCAAGGTCGCGTATCGGCTCTTCATGCAGACAGTGTACTAGGTGAGCTGGTTATACGAGAGCCTCCACGTTGCCGGCGCAACGCATGGAGGAAGACTTAACAGTTGGCCCGCTTTTAGGCATTTCGCGGGCGGGGCCTAGCGCCTAGAATAGACGCCTGTACGCTCGATCAGAAGAAGAACCATGAGCGAGGAACACGAAACCTTTCCAAACGCCGTAGAAGCGACACTGCTCATCGTCGTGCTGTTCGCGTTGCAGATCGCGGTGGCCAGCGTTCTGCTCAGTTTCGATCGATTTGCAAACGTGGATCCATTAGACCTATCGGGCCTGATCACGGTCGCCGGCAACGGCATTCTATTCTCGCTGTTGCTTTCGTATAAGAAGCTGAGTTACCGCGATTTGTTTCACCCCGCCCGCCATTCCGTCGCTTCAACGTTGGGATTGTTGGCCATTCCGATCGTTCTTCTGGTGCCAGGTTTAGTCATTGCGGCCGGCACGTTGAACGCCATCGTCGTCAAATTCCTGCCGATGACGTCTCATGAGCAAGCAGTCTTCGAGGCGATGGTCTCCAGCGAGGGCCTCGCCCTTCTATTCGGCTGCATCATTGCGCCTTTCTTGGAGGAAATGCTGTTTCGCGGAATCATCCTGCGCAGTTTTCTACGCCAGTATTCGAAGACCGCTTCGATTCTCGGCTCCGCTGCGCTTTTCGGGATCGCGCACCTAAACGTCTATCAACTCGTTACCGCCTTCGCGGTCGGTATCGTTGCAGGGTGGCTGTATGAGCGCACCCGCTCGCTGTGGCCTTGCATCCTGCTGCACGCCAGCTACAACGCGTTCGTGATCTACTCGTATGAGCTCTTCACGACGGCTTCGAGTGGCGATTTTTCCACACGGTTCTATCTCGTCGCCTTCGCTCTCGCAATCACCGCTGGGCTGCTACTTCTCAGAATGCTGATGCCATCGCGGCGCTGAAAGCCAAGGAATCTCTTTCACACGTTCTCAGCACAAACGTAGCGATCAACAACCGTAAACTGCGCCACGAAATCTCGCGGCGGCGCGGCGGCGACAAAATCAGCCGACTGCCAAATTGCTTGTTCAGGCTGGCATCAACGGTAGCGTCGCAACCTTATTTTCTTTCCGCTGCGCCACCGCGCCGCTGCGAGAGAATCTTGGCTACGTGCTCCGCAGTCAGGTTCGTGACCAACCGGCACTACGTCCAAGTGCGTGCGCGAAGCTGGCGGAAGGCTCTCCCGCCGGCCCCAAGTCGTTGCCCTATTCGCCGATGCGAGAATCCTTCGCAGGTTGCTTCGTCCAGTTCAGGATGTCTTTGGCCAACGCCGCCTGGCAGCGATGTAACACTGCGCAAGAAGACTTGTAGCCGCCGAACACGCCACCGCCCGAGCCGCGAATGCCGGTGAAGTTGCCGATCTCATTGCCGTTCTCGAGCAGCTTTCCTTTGACGATTACCTGTTTTTTATGTCCAGAAAAAGCGTTGCCTGTGGAGATCGCATTGAATGTCTCGACGATCAGAACTTTGCCTTTGTTCTCGCTCACGGCTGCTTCGTCTTCGACGACGTTGATGTCGAGCTCCTCACCGAGCTCGCGCAAATACTGCATTTGCGACTCTGGTAGCTTGCACTCATCCAGAATGTTTTTCGCAATCGTCGTCGTGTCCGTAAAGGGCGCTGCCTTGCCGATATAAATAGTGTCCTCGGCGAATGCACCCTGGCACATGAGCGTTGCAACTACCGACAAGGTGGCTGAGAAAATCTTGGTATTCACGTCGTTCCTTCCGATTGAAAATGGATACGAATAGCTGAGAATCATTCTGGCCGTGGGGCGAAGCAATTATGGCGTAAAGCCTCGCACTGAGCAGCTGCGACTATAGAGGCAGTGTTATGACGCTGCAGAGCTCCAGGCGGATCTTGCGAAATCGCTCACTCTTGCAGCGCCAGAAAATCGGACTCGATGCAGATGCTTCCGTGTATGACTCTGGCGCGTCGGTCCGCCCGATGCGTTATAGGAAGCAGTTCGCAGTAGTTGAGACACTCCAGCGGTAGGGTCTCGATATGTTCAGGGTTCTCGGCATACTCCTAGCCTCTACATCGTGCATGGCCTATTGGAAGGCGCGGTGTACGCCAAAGCAGGAATATGGGGTCGTACGATCGAACGAGCCGCCGACCCGTGGGGTTACTGGGGCGCACTCGGCGCGTACTTTGCGCTATCACTCGCGTTCGTGCTGATCTTCTAGACGCCATGAGCAGTAAAGGATCGCCACCCATCGGTTTGTGGGCCTTGATGCTGGACTCGCTGGGTTTTGCGCTGGCTTTTTCGGTCCTATCCTTCTCTCACCAGAGGCAAACCAGGGGCCGTTGACAGGCATCTTCATCACAGGCCCGGGCGGTGCGGCTGCCGGACTGGTATTGGGAACGATCTTCCGCTTCATACCGATGCCAGGTGCCCGGCAGTGGGGATATGTGGCCACCGAACGACTTGCCGAATTCGCTCGATCTCGCAACGGTTACATTAGTACCAGCGCAGTACGCGGAACTCGCCAGACAGGGTCGCACAATGGCGCTCGGAACCGGATGACGCGCTGATCGGTTCCACAAAGACCTTGCTTCGTGGAGATAAGTCATGCCGCAGATCAAAGATAGCTCCATCTTCGTGAGCTCGTTATGGATGATCGGCATCTCGCTCCTGCTCTTCTTCGTGCCGGCGCTCAACGGTCTGATCGGCGGTGCAGTCGGCGGCTACAAAGCAGGTTCCGCCGGGCGAGGTATTACCGCTGCGGTACTGCCCTCGATAGTTGTTGGCCTGCTGTTGTGGGGATTATTCGCGATCTTCGATGCGCCCGTACTCGGTTTCTTCGGCGGACTTGCTATCGGACTCTGGGCTCTGATTTCCAGCATCGGACTATTGATCGGCGCCGTAGTCGGCGGAGCGATGGCACCCGCTCGCGGCTCCGAGTTGAGCCAGGATTCGGATCGCTCGATTCGACCCATCTGAAACGCATCTTCACGTAGCAGCGAATCGTATTCGCTCGGTTCGCACGGTAGGCGACGGTACCTCGGCCTGATCTAAGTCAGAAGATGCTTCGCTCTGACTTGCCCAGCGAATGGTCACTTTCTTGCGGCCCCACTTACGGGCCGCATCGATATCTATACCCATATAGATATCGATGTGGTTGCGTAACCGCGAGGGTGTTCGATCCAGTACGATCCAGTCACCCTCGATTCCATCGATGCGTACCTTGACGCCTCGTTTTAGTCCTTTGCGTACCAGGTCGGGAGAAACGGCCAGCACTTTCATGCCAGGCTCGATCGTGTCCCCCCAAGCGCCTTTGTTGGGTCGCGAGTCGGTTTGCGCACGGGTGGAGTTGTAGGCCGTTGCTGTGACGCGAAGCCATTGCTCACCGGCAGTGGGCTCACCGGCAGTGGGCTCACCGGCAATGGGCTCATCGGCAATGGCCGCGGACAGCGCGAACAGCATGAGCAAAAAGGACATGCTGCGGGTTTTTTGGATCGGCCGCGAGAGCATGCGGCTAAGGTACAGGAAGGATGACGCGAACCGATAGGTGGAAAGAATTCAGTCTGTAGTCTGTAGTCCGCAGTCTGTAGCCAGAAATATGATCCATCCGTTGGCCCTCCGGCTCCTGCGCTAAGCACTCTGGCTTCGGACTGCAGACTGCGGACTGAGTGGACTTAAGAAGCCCCCAAATCATCTCTGCTCTGATGTGCAGCCCTTGCTACGCTCGGTAGTCTTCCGCAATGGATATCGCCCTCACAAGTGAAATTGATACGTCGGTAGCTGCAGGTCCCTTCGGATCGTGGCTAGAGCAGATGCGTGCGGTACTGCGTGGCGAAGCCAACGCTGACGTGCCATGCGGGGACTGTGTAGGTTGTTGCGTATCTTCTTATCCGGTTCCGATTCGTCCAGAAGATCGTTCCGCGCTTGCTGCAATCCCGGTGCAGCACTTGGCAAACACCCTTCACGGCCAAACCATGATGGTCGCGCGCGCCGATGGCACGTGTCCGATGCTCGACGGCGGCAAGTGCTCCATCTACACACACCGGCCGCAAACGTGCCGAGATTACGATTGCCGAATTTTTTCTGCTGCGGGAATCTCCGCCGGAGGAGAAGACAGGTCGGTTATCAATCGCAGAGTCGACGAATGGCAGTTCAGCTATACCTCACCCGCCGAGCGAGCAGCACACGAAGCCGTGCAATGTGCGGCCCGATTTATCAAAGAGCACCCCAGCAGCTTTCCGAGTAGAGTGCCGACGGTGCCAACCGGCATCGCTGTGCTGGCGATCAAAGTGTACGAGGTGTTCATGGATAACCAGATCGGCTCCAAGCAGAACGAAGAACTGGCGCGATTGATCCTCGAGGCCAGCCGTGCTTTCGATTTAGGAACCAAGGCATGACGATCAAGTTAGCTTGCGCCATCTCATTCGCACTGCTCACCGCTTGCACTCGATCGCAACCGGCTGAAACCGAAACTCGGGTAAGCATCCACTACGAGCGGATCGCCTCCTGCAACAGCTTCATGGGCAACGAAGGTAGATACTTCGTCTATCGCGTGGTGGGAATAAAGAACGACGACAGTTCGGACTTTCAGTTCGAACCTAGTCGACTGCGATTCATCGATGCGAATGACGTACTTCGCGCGCCGCTCCTGGTTGTCCCGGAATTCTCCGATCTGCACGTGGCAGCCGGAGCTGAGTTGTCCTCTGAAGAAATCTACTTGCTGCAAGATGGCAGTGAAAATTCGACAGCGACGTTAACCTATGACGCACCGAATACCGTGATGGAAGCGAAGCCGCACACTCAGCCGGCCTCGCAATCAACCTGCGACGAGTACAACACATAACCTCAGGTCGCTTCTTTGTGGAAGTGGATCTGGACCAAGCTTCGGTAAACCTGCGTTCCCTCCTTCGCAGACCGGCGAGACCGAAAGAAGGGCCCGACAGAGACTTCGGGAGGGTGTCGATACTCGCGCCATTCACGCTCGAGTCGGCGCTGTAAACGACGCAGCAACCAACGCTCGACGATAGCGCGTAAGCGTTTGCGCGGCGGCTTCCACGCGGAAATCGCTAGTGCGGGATCGAGCCCGGCTCTCGCGGGGAAGGAGGCTTTTTTTTTGCGCTAGGCTCGGCATCGGTTTTCACGGGAGCCGCTTCCACGCTCCCTGCGGGTGGTCCGTCTTCCATCGCGGTTCGAAATGCTCGCGCCGCCTCCTTCAATGCAAACGTCAATCGCTCGGTTTGATCCACTCCATCGCTCGACAGCGCTTTCGCCGCTCGTCGCACGCCATCGCCTGGATGCTTGGCCAACTCAGCCGCGTCCAGGTCCGAATCCACCTTCTTCGCCGTGAAGATACCCGCCGCAGCGACCAGAGCCTCGGCGATCACGATCTGTCCAGCGCGCGAATTCATAAAATCTCTGATCGGACCCTTACGAATCGCTTTGGGGATCTTGATTCCCGCGATCCGCTTCGGCAGTTTCAGTTTCTTGGCCATCGAGCTTCTCCTATTTCCGTATACAAGAACGCCACTCACTTCTCGCGGTTCCTCCTTGCCGGGAAACGAGCGTGGCTCACGAACCGACACAGGTACGCCAAGGGACGACCAAGATCTCTCGCAGCCGCGCGGCGGCGCAACGGAATTGACTCATCCACAACCGCACTCCATCCCAGCACGAGTAAACTCAGCCCCGCGCTCGATCTTCTTATCCCCTATCCGCTATCCCCTATCCGCTTCCCTCTTCCCATGATCATCCATCTCATCGACGGTACCTACGAGTTGTTCCGACACTTCTATGGCCTGCGGCGTTTCAATAAAGGCAAGGACAAACCGTTCGGGGCCGTTGTGGGTGTGCTCAATGGCGTTCTGCAGATGATCGAGGAAGGTGCGACCCATATCGGTGTTGCCACCGATCATGTGATCGAATCGTTTCGCAACCAACTTTGGCCGACATATAAGACGGGCGATGGCATCGAGCCTGCGCTGCTCGCTCAGTTTCATCCTCTCGAGGAAGCACTCGCGTCGATGGGTGTTGCGGTTTGGCCGATGGTTGAGCTGGAGGCCGACGACGCCCTGGCATCGGCGGCGCATCTTGCAGCGCTCGATCCTCGCGTGCTCAAAGTCAGCATCTGGACGCCGGACAAAGACCTCGCTCAATGTGTCCGCGAAGATCGCGTCGTGCAGGTCGATCGGAAAGCGGGTGCGATTCGCGACGCCAATGCAGTGCGTGAGAAATTTGGCGTGGAGCCGCGCCTCATCCCTGATTATCTCGCGCTCGTGGGTGATGCTGCGGATGGATACCCCGGCATTGCAGGAATCGGCAAGATGAGTGCCGCACGGCTTCTCAATCAATACGGGCCGATCGAGGCATTTCCGGATAATCTCTTGGTTGGGCAGCGTGAACAGGCATTGTTGTTCAAGACACTCGCAACCCTTCGAACAGACGCTGCGCTGTTCGCGGATGTGGAGCAGCTGAAATGGCAGGGTCCATCGCAGATGTTCTCGGAGTTTGCACCCAAGCTTGGCGATGCGAAGCTACTCACACGCGCCATGAGTGCCGCAGCGGAGCAGACGCACCCTGCGAGCGCATGACTTCAAACGATCGTGCGCTCGAACCGTCCTGCTTGGTAGTCTTGGATCGCTTGATGAATCTCTTCGCGAGTATTCATGACGAACGGGCCATGCGCGACGACACTCTCACCCAAAGGTTCGGCGTGACCAAAAAGGATCTTCCCGCCCGCGGGTGAAAAAAGATCCAGACGCTCGCCGTCATTATTGAACTCTATAAGATGATGCTCCGGCACCAGGCTCTCACCAATGCGTAGATCGCCTCGGATCAAGTACAGAAAAATGTTTCGACGAGCCTGCACCTCGAAGCTCACACGTCCGCCTGGCGCGAACTCGAGGCTCGACATGAAGATATCCAACAAAGGTTCGATCGCTCCTTGGTGCTCGTGCCAACGACCGGAGACAAGATTCAGCGTTACAGCACTGTCTATCGCGATCGACGGAATCTGATCACGTTGCAACCCCACGTACCGCGGCGCAGTCATTTTCAGTCTCGAGGGCAAGTTCACCCACAGCTGCAGAATTTCCATCTGCCCGCCCGATCGCTTGAACTCCTCGGGCGATAGCTCCGCATGCACCAAGCCGCTGCCCGCAGTCATCCATTGCACTCCGCCCGCGTGAATGATGCTTTCGTGTCCGCCCGTGTCCGAGTGCGAAAGGGATCCTTCAAGGATGAAGGTGACGGTTTCGAATCCGCGGTGAGGATGCGGACCGAAAGGAAGCCCACGATTATTGGGCCCATAGACCTGAGGTCCATGATGATTCAGAAAGAGAAAGGGATCGACTTGCGCAAGGGTTCGACTGGGCAGCGGCCGACGCGTAATCAGGTCGCCGATGTCATCGCGAAGTGCCGGATGCTGGGCTTTGATGGTGCGAGTACGCATGACCTTAGTTGACGGTTGACGGTTGACGGTTGGCAGCCAGAAGCGAGCGCGTGACGGCGCTTCTACTTCTTAATCTGGCCGTCAACGACCAACTGTCAACCCTTATTTTATTGTGCCCTTTCAGCCAACCTCGGATACAACGCCAGCAATTCTCGTAGCACGCCGTTTGTCCACCCGAAGCCATCTTGGAGCGGATACTCTCCGCCTCCGCCTTCACCTTCGCTGACTACATCGTACTTCTCGACGAGTTTGCCGGTGGCTCTGAAAACTTCTATGTTTTTGCCGACCCAGCGTTGAGCGATGGTGCCGGCTAGCGTCTCTTCTCCATACTGGCGAAAGCCGCCGATCGCGAGCCATTGAAGCGGCGCCCAGCCATTGGGTGCGTCCCATTGCTGACCGGTCGCTTGCGTCGTGGCGACGATGCCGTGAGGTTTGAGAAGTTGCTCGCGCACGGTTACAGCGACTGCGCGCGCTTGCTTCTGATCTGCGACTTTGAAATACAGCGGATATACCATGGCGGCAGTCACTTGGTCGACGGGCGCCTGTGTGCGCCAGTCATAGTCGGTGAACGCTTGCTGTTTCTCATTCCATAGGTAGCGATCGATCGCGGCCTTCCGATCGCGAGCGCGTTGTTGCATGTCTTTGACGCAAACGTCTTGCGCCGCTGCCTTGCATGCCGCCACGATCGTTTGCTCGAGCTGATACAGCAAGCTGTTCAGATCGATCGGCACCAAATCGGTCGTGCGTATGGTCGTGAGTGTCTTGCCATCGGCGAACCAGCGGGAACTGAAATCCCAGCCACTTTCCGCGGCGGCTCGCAAATTCCGATAGACCTCCGAATGCTCGCGCTGAGAGGCTCGCGCAGTTGCCACGTCTTCTCGATACGATTCCTCCCGAGGCGAGTCGCGATCGTCCCAGTAACGGTTCAAGATCTCGCCGCCCGCGAGTCGCACGACGCGCCGATGCGCCTGGTTCGCGGCCAACTGCTTCTCTCCGTCCATCCAGAACGCATATTCACGTTGGAGCGATCGCAATCGCTTCCTATAGACGTCCACCCCGCCGCGTAGCGCTTCCAACTCCACCATGGCGGCAAAGAACGGCGGTTGGGATCGGCTCAAGTAGTAAGTGCGATTGCCGTTCGGGATGTGTCCAAACTGATCGATGAGAAAAGAGAAATTGTCGATCATCGCGACCGTGAGATCGTGACGGCCGCTCCGCTCGAGTCCGAGCATCGTGAAATACGAATCCCAATAATAGATCTCGCCGAAGCGTCCGCCCGGAACGACGTAGCGGTGCGGCAGGGATATACGCGAGGAATACATCGGCTGCGCACCCGGCTTGCGTGTGAGCACCTCCCACAGACGATCGATATGCTCGCGCACGTCCGCGCCCTTCTCGGTCTTGTACTGCGACTCGGCAATCGTCGGTACGTCGAAATGTGTGGCGACGAAGTGCTTTAGGTCGAATTGGGGACGGCGACTCTCCTCTCGGTAACGCTCGAGAATGATTGCAGGCGTGTGGCGCGGTACCGCATCGACGAAAGTCTTGCTGTCTTCGAATATCGCCTGCATCTGCACCTGTTGGAAGAGCTCACCATAGAGCTCCGACGGCGAACGCAAGCGCTCGATCGAAGTCTCGGCGGCAGCCACTCCCGCGAGCACCCAAATCAGCAAACTAAACGCGCTGTATCGCATTAACATTCATGTACCTCGGCAGGGCAACGAAGCGGATCGACACGATCGCTCGATGTGGCGGTTGAACTGCCCCACATAGTATTGGCGTTGCGCTGATTGAACTATGGCTTATTGAACTATGGATGGCGCGGAACACAAGCCTTACATGCCGAAGGCCTAATGCCGTTTCGAGGACCGCGCGATCTGTTCGATGTACGAAGTGCCAGATGCGTAATCGAGGACTGCGCGTGAACACATCGTCCCCTCACTTTCATCCCATGCAACCATCGGGTGATGGGATTGATCTGCTTCTCCATGCTGCGAAAACGCAGCACGCGTTGGACGGTTCCGTGCGGCGTGCGGGAGCGAGCTTTGATTTCAATTCAGCGGGTCGTGACTAGCGGGTTGCGGGTAGCACGAGCGGACAAGAAAGGCGACGCCTCTGACGACCCGCGAGTCACACGACTCACGAATCACCCCTCTGCGAGATTCCCTCCCCTGCTCGAGGGTGTACAGACCGGAGACATGGGTAACAGGTGTACGATGACATGGGTAACACTTTTCTACCATTGATGGCAGGTATCTGTGAGGAGATCTGCCATGCCGTGGGAAGAGGTATCAGTGATGTCTTCGCGGTTGGAGTTTGTGAGATTGGCCAGTCAGCCCGGAGCAAACCGGGCGCAGCT
>JAICPY010000088.1 GCA_025929585.1 Steroidobacter sp. | reverse complement strand
GCGACACAGTTGCTCCCCCGTAAACGGGGGAGGGAATAGAGTTGACATGCTTGCTTACGCTCGCATCATCTTGCACGCCGCACGCCGCACGCCGCACGTACACATCACGGTACGTTCCACGCACATAGGCACATCTCGCTTCACTCCTATCCAACTCCGATTCCCTCCCCGTTTACGGGGGAGGGTAGGGAGGGGGCTTCTTCATATGTGCACGCGGATAATAATTGGCGTTGACAGCCACTAACGGCAAGAACACCCTTTTACCCGTCACCCGTCACCCGTCACCCAACCTAGAACACAACGGCGCATTGCCGCAGTGTCATCGCGAATGGATTGGCCTAAGCTGCTCTCTCGACAGAATGCCGTGGCTCTTTGCGCTATCATCGGCGCCCCCTTCAAGAGGCTGATCCTATGTCTACAAGTCTCGCTCGCTGCATCTTGGTTGTAGCACTCCTAGGTTTTGCAGCTAGCAGTCCCGCGGAGAATTCAACAGCGGCTCTCGGCGCGGATCACGCCTGCAATCTACTTACGGCAGAGGATTTCAAGAAGGTGGGTCTGTCGCAAGGGCGCGCGAAACCGGACAAGACGATCACCGGCACGGAGTGCACATGGGATCCGGTGCTGGGAGCCGGCGGGTTCTTGCATCTGCAGACGTTGGCAGCGGATCATTTCGAGAAGCGAAAGCAGCGCGCGATCAAAGCCGATCAGAAGAAATCCGAGCGCGGCGGTGGGGAAATGATTGTGCTCAGCGGGTTTGGCGATGCTGCTTTCGTGCAAAAATGGAAGCCGAACGAAACAATCACCGTGCAATCGGGCAACAGGGCATTCCACATCAGTGGGAATGCACGCTTGAAGCAGGCGCAGCTCGAAGCTCTCGCGAAGGCCGTGTTGTCGAGAATGTAGACTGGCGGCGCCGATCCGCATTCACAGCGTTGGCAGCGGTGCCTCGAAGCCTTTGGATGTGTTCCCTTTGCGTTTGATGAGGTCTTGAACCAGCTCAACTCCGCTCTGCTCGCAATCGGGCAGCGACAGGCCGCTGGTTCCGAGCGGCGTTACGCGTTCGCCCCAGCGAATAACGTGTGCGCACCAAGTCAGGCCGCCGCCGAAGGCGGGCGTGAGTAGTAGCGAGCCGGGTTTCACGCGACCTTCCTCCAATGCTTCGACCAACGCAACGGGCACAGTTGCGGAGGACATATTGCCGTAGCGTTGCACTGTCAAATAAACCGCATCCATCGGGATGCCGACGCGCTTGGCAACTGCTTCGATGATGCGCAGATTGGCCTGATGCGGAATCGCGAGATCCACAGCGGTGCTGTCCACACCAGCGCGCTGCAGCGCAGCCTGCGAAGCTTCGCTCATCCCGTGCACGGCGCGCTTGAAGATCTCTTGGCCATCGAAGTCCCAGCGAGTATCGCCGAGCTGCAACTGGTTGTTGCCATAGATCGTGCCCATGCCGCGCACGCGCAGAGTGTGTCGAGCGTCGGCGGCACAGCCAAGCTTCTCGGCAATCACGCCAGAGGGCTCATCCGATGCCTGTATTACCACGGCGGCCGCTCCATCGCCGAAAAGTACCGCGACGTTGCGATTGCTCCAATCCATATAAGGACTGATGACTTCCACGCCGATCACGAGCGCGTTACGAACTACGCCGGTGCGCACCATCGCGGTTGCGCTCGATAATCCATATAGAAAACTCGTGCAGGCGGTGTTCACATCCATGGCGGCTGCCTTGTTTGCGCCGAGTAAGAACTGTACGCCCGATGCAGTGTTCGGTACTTGTTCGTCCGCTGAACATGTGCCGAGCACGATGAGGTCGAGATCGCTCGCATCGAGTCCAGCGCACGCGAGTGCTCGCGCCGACGCTACGTGAGAAAGCAAGGTCATCGGGACATGCGAAATGCGCCGTTCCTTGATACCGGTGCGACTGGTAATCCATTCGTCGCTGGTCTCGAGAAACGTAGCGAGCCCCGCATTGTCGAGGATGGCCGGCGGCATGCACTTGCCCCAGCCCGTGATGGCGGCGTATTTCATAGGGAGGCGCTCTTCTCGGATGATTGCTCAGCGGCGTGAAATACAGTTTATCTGCGGATCCCAGTGTATAGACATTGACTTAACCGTGGCGACTGCGCGGTGAGGGGCAATTAGGCCCATTCGGCCGGAGCCTACTCGACTTCACGGCTCCAGATGAGCTCGCCGTTTCGATAGACCTTCCGGATACGGTGGAGAGGAATGCAGACGAGATAGCCGTCGCCATCGAACGCCCTGAACGTTCCTCGCTCGCTATCATCGAAGCGCATCTCATTCACCGGTACACACTGCAAGTCCTGCTTCATGTGGTCCTCAAAAGCAATCTGGAACTCACCCGTGAAGTTAGGATCCCAACGGATCTGGCTCAGGAGTTGATGAATGGGTCGCATGCTAGTCGATGCGTGAGGCGTCAATCGGGTTCCGAATCCTTGCTCAAGGACATGGCCCGTCAGGTCGACTGGGTTATCCAAGACTCGGCGGGGGTACTAGTGACAATGAAGCTAGCGCCCAACGGCTGATCACTCCTTCTTTTCTGGATAAGCGAGCTCGATGGGAACCCCGGGTTTGGCTTCTGGCAGAGGCTTCGTTTTCTTTAGATGCTCGAACAGGTCACCACGCGGTTCGCGTTCGCCGAAAGCAAACTGGCACATCGGCGGATTGGGTGCTCCGATTGTCTGATTCGGATCCTTGAGAGTGGGAAACTCCAGAAGTGTGTAGCAATTTTCGCTGTGCCAGATATAGGTGCTCCCTTGAACCGAATCATGATCCATGTCGCCTGGGGCGCGACGCGGCTTGCCGAAGATTGACGGTGGCGCGGGCTCGTCGATGGTCACGGGTTTACGTCCGTCGAGATGTCTATAGCCCTCCTCTCGTATTAGTTTCCCGATTGCGCTGGCGGCGATCCTCTCGGCGTCGAAGTTTTCCGTGACGGATGATTCCGATAAAGGTGGAGCAGGCGAGACAGCAGGATTTGAAATTTCCGTTGGCTGCCGAACAGATCCGCCCGACGACAGAGCAGGATTGGCGGGGCGTGTTGGAAGAGACTTGGGTGCTTCGCCACGTTCTGCGACGCGAACGAGGGTCATCGCCCTTTCTTTGTGCGTTTCGCGTTCCCTGCGCATATTCAAAAACTGGATCGCGACAACATGCAGCGCGATAGCCAGCAGTGCCGCCGCCAAGCGGACGAACAACTGGTCACGCGCTTGCGTCCGTGTCACTGGCAGACTAGCCGCGAAGTACGTCGTAGTGCCGTCGGGTGGTTGTATGTGCAACTGAGGAGGGCTGGAGAGATTGCGGCAGCATCACTTGCTCACGGCTGTTCTTTTGATCGCCGGATTGGACCGCTGCGCGCATTCGAAGTTGCACGCAATTATAAATCTACTTGCGCGGCGGCGGCGCAATAACTGAAACAGATCGAACTCCTCTGACCTTTGCGGGCTCTGCTCGCTTCGCGAGAGATTGCTTGAACAGCACGATTACATCGCTATGCCACGTGCCGCTATCAGACCTTCTTGGCTAGCTATCAATTGGCAGACGTCAGTTACGAACAGGACTCGGACAAGAGTGATCTCGCAAAGCACGCAAGGTTCGCAAAGGTAAGAGGGAGAACACGAACTGGGTCGAGTGCTGCTGCGCAATGAGATAGGCAACTGATAGCAGAGAAGCTGGATGCGTGTTGAGTCTCGCTGCGGAGCAAATATGGAAAAAATATGGAAATATGGATCGATGGACGGCAGAGTCCGCGGCTGCGCGCCTACCGACTGGTCGCTAGCCGAAGCCCGAGCGCAATGAACAGCGTACCGCAGGCGCGCGAGAGCCAGACACCGGCGCGTGCACCCGGCGTGAGCACTGCCTTCACGCGATCCGCAATGAACGCGAGCGTCACGCACCACAGGGTTCCCGTCGTGAGGAAGGTAAGTCCAAGCAATACCATCGACAGTATTCTCGATGATCCGTCGGGTGCGACGAATTGAGGTAAGAATGCAAGGAAGAAGAGCGCGACCTTCGGATTCGTCACGTTCGTCAGCACTCCTTGCTTGAAAGCCTCGCTAGGAGGGAGCTGCGACGAAGGCTCGAGCTCGAGAGCGTTTGAGCTTCGAGCGAACAGCAATCCGAAGCCCAGGTAAATAAGATAGGCGGCACCAATGAGCTTCACGATCAGAAATGCAGTGGCCGACGTCGCAAGGATGGCCGACAAGCCCAGTGCTGCCGCTAGGATATGAACAACAGTGCCTGCGCTGATGCCGAGCGCAGATGCAACTCCCACGCGGCGGCCTTCTGCGACCGTTCGCCCCACGATGAAAAGCGTGTCTTGCCCCGGAGTTAGATTCAGCAAGACGCAGGCGGTCACGAAGGCAGGAAAGTTCTCGATGTCAAACATACACTCACCGCAAATTGGTGTGCTCGATGCAACGTATCGCGGTGCGAGGAAATCACAGATTCCGAAAATTCGCTAGATGATGCTGGCTGCGGATGGTGCTCGGCTGCAGATGACCGCGCGCATGCGGCCGCACACTCTCTATGACGTGTTCTGGCGCAGTTCGCTCAGAGCGTAGTGCAAGCGGTCAAGGGCCAATTGCTGTACACTCGGCGGCGGGCACAACGCCCTTTCTCCCCTTCGTGCTGTTTCGCGGTTGCGCTCCTTATCGCCGTGTGACGACGCGTTCGTCCGCCCGCTCACAGGAGGTGCGCTCTTGACCCCGCTCAGCCGTTTGGCATTCGTAGGTAACTCGCTTCCCCGTCGATGTGGCATAGCCACCTTTACGACTGATTTGCACCAAGCTGTTTGCAAATCGCGCGTCGACGTGCAATCTGCCATCGTAGCAATGACCGATCATGGCCATGTCTACGATTATCCGCCCGAAGTCCTACTGCAAATCCACGATAACAAAGAAGCAGACTACGTTCATGCTGCCGATTTGCTGAATGCAGAGGGCTTCGATGTCGCGTGCCTCCAGCATGAGTTCGGCATCTTCGGCGGAGAGGCTGGCGGCGAGGTCATGACACTGCTGTCTCGGCTCACCATGCCGATCGTCACCACGTTGCACACGGTTCTTGCTGAACCGAAACCTTCGCAGCGTGCCGTTCTGAACCAGATTATTGAAGTCTCGGCGAAAGTCATCGTGATGGCGGAGAAAGGTCGCGAGCTGCTACGCGGCGTTTACAACGTGGCGTCGGAGAGAATTGAAGTCATCCCGCACGGGATTCCGGATGCGGCGTTCCTCGAGCCCGATGAAGCCAAGGCACGGCTGGGCTTCGGCGGCAGAGCGACCATCCTCACCTTCGGTTTGCTCTCCCCGAATAAGGGCATCGAAGTCATGATCGATGCGATGCCTTCGATTCTGAAGAGTCGTCCCGATGCGGTGTACGTAGTGCTTGGGGCAACGCATCCAAACCTCGTTCGCAATGAAGGCGAAGCCTATCGCGAGCGCCTCGTAGCGCGCGTGCGAGCGCTGGGTCTCGATGATCACGTCGTCTTCCTCAATCGTTTCGTCGACAAACGCACGCTGCTCGACTTCATTTCGATGAGCGATGTTTACGTCACGCCGTATCTCAACGAAGCGCAGATGACATCGGGCACCTTGGCGTATAGCTTCGGATTGGGTAAAGCCGTAGTGTCCACGCCTTATTGGCATGCGCGGGAGCTGCTGGCAGAGGGACGAGGCGCATTGGTGCCGTTCGGAGATGCAGTTGCGATCGGGGATGCGATCTCAGGATTGCTCACCAACGATGGCCGACGGCAGGACATGCGCAAGGTCGCTTACGCAAACAGCCGATCGATGACGTGGGAGCGGACTGCCGAACGATATCTGGCGACGTTCGAGAAAGTGCGCCGTGGCCAGCGCCTCAAAGTCATAGCGTCTCAATCCGCAAACATGATTCCCGAGGAGAGCCAGCCGCTCCCGGAGATGGAACTGGGGCACTTGTTGTCCATGTGCGATGACACGGGGCTTTTTCAGCACGCGATTCATTCAGTACCCGATCGATCTCATGGTTATTGCATTGACGACAATGCCCGTGCATTACTCGTGGCTTGTGCTCTGAGCACTTCCGGCGAGCAGCGCTTGCCCGAGGTGCTGACGACGCGCTTCGCGGCCTTCGTGCAGCATGCGTGGAATCCGGACACTAGGCGCTTTCGCAACTTCATGAGCTTTGAACGCCGTTGGCTCGAAGAAAGCGGATCAGAGGACAGCAACGGACGAACGCTGTGGGCGCTCGGGGAGTGCTCACGCAACGATGCTAGTACATCGCGTCGTCGCTGGGCCGCCTCGCTGTTTGCCGAAGCACTGCCGAGTACAGAGAGCTTCCAATCGCCACGGGCTTGGGCCTTCACGCTGCTCGGATTGGATGCCTATTGCTCGGTAGTAGCTGACGATTCGCGCGCCCGAGATATCCGCCGCGTGCTTGCCGACAGACTGATGGCGATCATGTCGGCGGTCGAGACGAAGGAGTGGGTGTGGTTTGAAGAAGGTCTCGCATATGAGAACGCACGGTTGCCGCAGGCGCTTATCGCAACAGGGCTTGCTCTGGGTGAGCCGGGCTATACGGCGGTCGGATTGAGATCGCTTCGTTGGCTCGTGGCGCTGCAGACGACTGCGACAGGATTGTTTCGGCCGATTGGTTCCCGAAGTTTCGGCGACCTGCGCAAACCGCCGCAGCAATTCGATCAGCAGCCTCTCGAAGCGACAGCAACCATCTCCGCGTGTCTTGCGGCGTGGCGTGCGGACGGCGATCCGAAGTGGAGAACAGACGCAGCGCGTGCATTCGCGTGGTTTCTCGGAAAGAACGATTTATCTGCGCCTTTGGTCGACCTGGAAACAGGAAGCTGCCGCGACGGATTACATCCTGATCGTGCGAACGAGAACCGGGGCGGGGAGTCCGTCGTTTCCTATGTGCTCGGACTTGCCGAAGTTCGCGAGCTTGCGCGCCTGGGCGGCAATCGCACGAAGCATGCACCGCTGCGGGTTTTGCGTGTTTGAGTTTCGCGCCTAGCCGATCACACCAACCGAGGATATCTTGTCGCAAGTTACATTCCTGAATCGGCAACCGCTTTCGCTGCGACCTAACCCAGCAAGAGTGGTCGTGCGGCCATTCAAACCCGCGACCGAACCGCGTGACCTCAACGCCACCGACAAGACTCGGGCGAATCACATCGTCGATCGGGTGCTGGCATTGGATTCTGCAACAGTCGAGCATCAGCTCACGGATGTTCTCGAGAACTTTCAGAGCCGACATCGCAACTTGCTCGAGATCTTCGAGCAGCGCGCCGATGAAATGGAAGATGCCTTTGCGTCACACTCGACGTTCACCAAGGAACAACGTTGGCTGGTCGGCGCCTATTTCCTGCATGAGTATTCCTTCGAAGCCGCCGCGTTGTTCAATCCTAGCATTGTCGAACATCCCGACCAGTCCGGTGCAGCGCCGGGTGCTAAGCGTTTCATTCTGAGCCTGCGTGCGGTCGGCGAAGGGCATATCTCATCGTTGACGTTTCGATCCGGATCCATCGCGGCTGACGGCTGCGTGACGCTCGACCCGACCGCGCCGCTCGCCGCCATTCCGAAAGTCCAGAATCGTCTACCAGGTCCGGATGGAGATCAGGTCGATCTCGCCTTCGGGCCGGATGAACATGTCAGCGAACGGGTGATTTTCCCCGTCACCCAATCCCAGTCGAATGGCATCGAGGATGCCCGGTTCGTGAAGTTCGATGACGGGCAACACACGACCTACTACGCGACCTACACGGCGTATAGCGGTAGAGCGATCCGCTCCGAGCTGATCGAGACCAGCGACTTTCTGTCATTCCGTCTATCGCCGCTGCGCGGAACCGCCGCCCAGAACAAAGGCATGGGCCTGTTCCCTCGCATGATCGATGGAAAGTTCGCGATGATTGGCAGGCAAGACAACGAGAATCTCTATCTTATCTACTCTGATGATCTGTACTCGTGGGATGGCGGCGTAGCTATTCTAAAACCACAATTTCCGTGGGAGTTCGTGCAGATCGGCAATTGCGGAGCACCCATCGAGATCGACGAGGGCTGGCTGCTGCTGACGCATGGAGTGGGCCCGGTGCGAAAATATTCGATCGGAGCGGTCCTCCTCGACAAGGCAAATCCATCCCGCGTGCTGGCACGCTCGCGCGAACCCCTGATCCGCCCGGAACCTGCCGAACGCGGAGGGTATGTACCGAATGTCGTCTACACTTGCGGCGCGATGCGACACGGCGATCAAATCATCCTGCCGTATGCGGTCTCGGATACCTTCTGCAATTTCGCTAACACGAAGATCGAGACGTTGCTGAAGAGCATGGAAGGCTGACGGAAGGAGCCAGCGAAGCCGCAGTCATCCAGGGCCGCAGAACCCGCACTCGAAGCTCGCGCGCTCTACGCCGCATCGGCTACTTCTTCATCGCTTCCACTTCGATATCCAGGCTGATCTCATCCTTGACGGCCGGAAGCGCGTAGGTCAAGCCGAAATCCGATCGCTTGATCTTCGCCGACGCGTTGGCGCCGCACGCGGGCACTTTCTCCGTCGGGTGCGTGCCGCAGTGGGAGGATGTCACCTGCAGCGTTACAGGTTTGGTGATTCCTTTGATGGTGAGATCGCCAGCGATCGACGCGGGCTTGTCGTTCTTGAAAGTGACCTTGCGTGACGTGAACGTCGCGGTGGGATGCTTGTCGACTTCGAAGAAGTCCTCGCTGCGCAGATGATCGTCGAACTTCGGGACGCCGGTCGCGACTCCTTCGAGGTCGAAGGTCACTTCGATGTTGCCGGCACTCTTCGCCGGATCGAGCACGACTGTGCCGCTCTTGGCCGGAATCTTGCCGTGGAAGGTCGAGAATCCAAGATGCTGAAAGGAGAACGTCGCACTGGTGTGGTTTGGGTCGATGGAGTAGGTGTCTGCTGCCTGGATAGACGCGCAGCACGAACCAAGAAGGACGGTGACGAGGATCTTATTCATTTGCACTCCGGAACGGAACAGCTCGATTCAGAGCAACGAGCCATATGTCCCGAGGGTTCCAGTCTTGTGGAACCGGGCGTAGGTGAGGTCAGATAGAGTAACTCTTAACGTCCATCGTCCAACGATGGTTTCGCTTACGAGCAAGGCAGTTACGAGATGATTTATTTGAGCGCTGCCTACGAGCACTGCAGGACGCACCGATCGTCAGATATTTACTCTACAGTTGTTCGTGCCCCTCGACATCCCAACCACCCTCGATGGGTGGAGCTTGCGAACCATCTGCATTCTGGCTGGTGAACACCCAGCGTATTCGGCCGAACTGCAGAGTCACCTCTTCGAGAAATCCTGCTGGCTCACTCACGGCAACGGCAGGGTGGCCGACCGCCTGAGCTAAGTCCGACACGAATACGTCATCGAGAGTAACGGTGTAGAACTTGAAGGGGAATTCGCCCGGACGTTCGAAATTGAAGCTGGCTTGTTTGAGGTGACGGCCTGAACTGCAGGCGAGCAACAGCGGCACTGAAGCCTTGTCGATGTTCTTGCGGAATTTAATGCCCGCGAATTGCGTCTTGCCTACACCGGCTCCGCCGCCGCTGATCGAGGGTCGCGATGCATTCACGGCAGACTGATACGAGACGATCACGATCTCATCTTCATGCCGCACAGCGGTACTGTCTCCCGGAATTCCGTCGATCTTGAGATAGATATCGACTTGCGACATCGCGGCCACCTCCATCGATACATTTGAGAATGGACGTATCGCCTCCGTTTGATGCGTCGCATCGATGGGATATCTTGTGCCAGTCGAGCACCGAAAACACTTGCTCTTATGTACGATGGAGAGAGATGGACTCTCCTACGATCACGGTCTGATGACGATCACGTCGGCCGACGCTTTAGCGGGACCGTGATGGGCAGCTTCGATGTTATTGCCATCGGGATCTAGGACAGAAGCGGTACCCGGCATGAGTGGGTCCTTTGTTCCTTTCCGAGGAGCTCCGGTATGAGCGAGGTCACATATATATGAGGCGAAGCGCTATCTTCGAGCTGTGGTCCGCGACCCAGCAGAGCGTTTCGGTTGTTGCTGGTCCTTCAGAAAGCCCTTCTTTGGCTGGAACTCGATTTCGTTGATGCGACGTTCGAGGGCTTCGGTAAGGGATGAATCTTGCTCGAAGCGGGGTCGAGCGTCAGATGACTTGCGAAAAAGCTTTGAGAGCATGGCTGATCGTTTCTATTCGTTGATGGAACGCACTACGCTAAGAGGCCAGTGTGCAGACCCTTGAGTCAATTTCGTGGAGCACCGCGAACAAGATTGCGGGCGGCTCGTGATGAGTGAAGATACGTCCTGTGTGCGTCATGGGAATTCAGGCAAAGGCGCCGAGGCATCTAAGGCGGATGCTGATATTAGCTTGCGTGAGCATCGCCAGCGCCAATAATGGTGGGAGACCGAAGAAATGAATTCCGTACTGTTCAAAGACGCACAGCGATGAATGACCTCATCTCGGCCGTCATAACCTTGTTTTTGATCATGGATCCGCTGGGCAATGTTCCAGTATTTCTTTCCGTGCTCAAGAACGTTCCGCAAGAGCGCAGGCGCGCGATCGTTGTTCGCGAGGTGCTGATCGCGTACGCCGTCCTGCTCGTTTTCATGCTGCTGGGCGACCACGCGCTGCGCTTGCTGCATATCGAGCAGGAAACGATCAGCATCGCTGGCGGTATCGTGTTGTTTCTGATCGCCCTGCGCATGATCTTCCCGCAGGCGGGAAGCTACAGCGAAGCACCCGAAGGGGAGCCGCTGGTTGTGCCTCTAGCGATTCCACTGATCGCAGGCCCTTCTGCAATGGCCGCCTTGTTGCTGCTGCAGCGCGCAGATCCAGAAGGTACCGGTTCGCTCTGGCTCGCGATGACAATCGCGTGGGCGCTGACCGCTGCGATCTTGATCGGTGCGCCATTCTTTTATCGGATCCTGGGGGAGCGCGGCTTGACGGCGATGGAGCGTTTGATGGGCATGGTGCTCGTCATGATCAGTGTGCAGATGCTGCTGGACGGCTTGGGCGTATTTCTTCAGCGCTGATGGCTTGGCCAGAGCAGGACGTGAACGTTAACGCGTTTCATTTCTCCGCTAACGGTTGGACATACTCGAGCAGCGTCACCAACATCTTGCCTGGCTCTTCCCACGGGATCATGTGCGCGGAACGTTCGAACCATACGACGCGCTTATAGGGAGCTTTGATCTCTCGCATCCAAGCAGCGGTGGGTTCAGAGGGCGTGGTGTAGTCGTGCCGACCCAGCAGCATTACGACGGGAATGGGAAACTCGCGCACGGTGTCGAAGTTCACCTCGAGGAATTCCGAAAGGACCCGGCCCAAGGTGAAGACGTTGCCTTGATCGATGAGGCAACGGTCGCGATCGGTGTACTCGGGCGCCAGGAGCGGCGCGCGGAAGAAGTACATCGACTGGTCTCGATAGGCGGAGAGGCCACCATAGTGCTGCGCCCATTTACGGGCCAGCACAATGCGCTCACGTGTAATCGGCTGATCGCCGGGATAAGGAGCAATGGTCTCGAGCTCCTCGAGGGCTGCGGTATTGCCGTGCGCCTTCGCTTGCGCAAGGCCGTATTCGAAGCTGAGTCGCTCGTTCTCCCGAGTGTTGATGATTTGCCCGATGCCGACATAGGCGTGGAACAGATCGGGACGTTTTAAGGCGGCCATGAGTCCCGCAATGGTGCCCCAACTGTGTGCCATCAGGATCAGCTTGCGCTTGCCGTAACGTTGCCTCACATGCTCGGCAAGTTCGATAGTGTCGGCCGCGAAGCGCGGAATCCGAATCGTTTCGCTGATCGAATCCGGGTCAACGCTGCTGTACGTCTTGCCTGCGCCGCGTTGATCCCAGTTGACGATCGTGAAGTATTCTTCCAGTGGGCGTTGGAACTGCCACATCCGCGGAATGTTCGGAGTCGCCGGACCGCCGTGGACAAACAGAATGACGGGATTGTTCTTGTCCTGCCCCCGCACACTCACCCACTGGTCGATCCCGCCAATCTTGGTCGTATACAGCTCCTGCACGCCGGTCGGTGCCACAATGCGACCAAGATCCTCGATCGTGCCTCGTGCGCGCTCGTACATCGATGTGTCGGGACACTCCTGCGCAAGGGCGCAAGGGCAGAGGATTAGAAGCACCAGCGTCCGAAAGACATTCGATTTCAATTTGTTTCCTGAAGTATTAAAAGCGCGGAGAGTGTCCGGTGCTCCGCAAAGCAATTAGCATAGCGCCTCCTACAGACTCCATTGAAGAGCTTGAAATCATCGACGCCGATCAGCCATAGGGGACAAAACGTGCACTCGTTTCGCGTTCGCTTTGCATTTCTGCTGCTTGTATTTTTAGGCCCAGCGCTCGGCGCAGGCGCGCAGGCGGCCGAGGTACGAGCGAATGCCGCCACAGCATTTCGAACGGCGCAGGTTCTGGCCCTTGCGGAGAAGGTCGCCGATTATCAGTTGGCGACGATGGCTGGTGGATACGTTCCGCCGAACACCTCACCCGATACACCCGATCCTTATGGTTGGGTACAAGGCGCGCTCTTCGTCGGTCTCACTCAGTTGGCGGATCGCTCTGAGCGAACGGGGTATCGACAAGCGATTCTCGCGCGCGGGCTCGCCAATAAATGGGAGCTGGGCAAGCGCACGTACCATGCGGACGATCATGTGATCGGGGCTTCCTATCTATGGGCCGCTCGCAACGGGGCAGGGCAGGCGGCGATTGCACCGCTACGTGAACGCTTCGACACCATTCTCGCGTATCCGCCTCAGGTGGATCTCGAGCATGCCGAGTACAGCGATCCTCGTGGAGTGAGTTGTGCGCAGCGATGGTGTTGGAGTGATGCGCTATTCATGGCGCCCCCAGTGTGGATCGAGCTTGCGAAGGCGACCGGAGATGCGAAGTACGCCGAGTATGCAAAGAAGGAGTTCGCTGCCGTGACGGAGTATCTTTTCGATCGTGAAGAACATCTGTACTACCGCGATTCGCGATTCTTCCAACGTCGTGGGCCGGACGGCGAGAAAGTATTCTGGAGTCGAGGTGATGGCTGGGTATTTGCAGGCCTGGCTCGAATGATTCCACTGCTGCCGCCTCACGATCCTGGCCGTGCACGGATGGAGACGGTCTTCAAGCAAATGGCGGAGAAACTGAAGGCGATTCAGAAGTCAGACGGATACTGGTCGCCCTCGCTGCTCTCCGATCCTGAGAAATCATTGCCAGAGTCCAGCGGCACCGGTTTCTTTACGTACGGATTTGCTTGGGGCATCAAGTCCGGTCTACTCGATCGAGCCGAGTTCGAACCGACCGTTCGGAAGGGATGGACTGCGCTTACCCGAGCCGTGCACCTGGACGGCAAGCTCGGGTACGTGCAGCCGGTTTCGGATCGGCCAGAAAACGTGAGCTACGAAGACACGCAGTTTTACGGTGTCGGCGCGTTCTTGCTGGCAGCGACGGCGGTTGCCGATCTCAACTTGAGGCCTTGATCGTATAGACACACTCGCGCGCGAGCACTCATCTAGGAGCGCGTCTAGGGCGCGGCAGTCACCTTGATGGTCAGGGGCTTTTGAGTGCGTTCGTAGAAATGTTTGACGTAGCTTTCCCACGCCGCCCTGCTGTCGAACTGTCCGCTTCTCGACCAGCCCGCTCCCGTGAAATAGCGGATGGGCGAACCACGGCGTGCTTTGACTAAGAGCAAGTGGTTGCCATTGTCTTTGCTGGTGGCGCCGGCTTCGTATGCGTAGCCGGCAGAGGAAGTGTCGTTTGCAAGAACGACCGCCACGCCAAGCCCGCCGTGGCTGTTCTGCTCCCACAAACTCATCCAGTGTCCCTCGGGATCTTTCGTCAGGACCGGTGCGGGAAAACCAGTTGCTTGTGGATGCGCGGTGATGCCGACGCCGACCAGCGCTTCTTCACCCTCGAAGTCAAAGATGCTCTCAACACTGTCGAAGTTGCGTCCACAGTCGATCGTGAACTGTTTCGTTTCGCTCACCTTGCCCAACGCTCCGGAATCCCACGGTGCATACGTGAGTTTGAAGGCCGCACGTCGCGGGCCGTTCGATAGAATCCGCGCCGTCGAATAGTTGTCGGATGTCCAAAGTTTCATACCATCCCAAATGCCAGTGCCACCAGCGCCGCGTGAGCCGCCGATGCTGTACAGATCGAGCCCTTCACCTTCTTCATCTTTGTGAAACTGATCGTGGCCTTTGGCATACCAACGATCGACGATAGTGTAGGGAACGCGCTTCGCCCAGACATCGATCCCACTGCCGCGTAAACGCTCTCCAGCAGCGGCCGGCGAATTGAGCGCAGCACCGTACATGCGATGGGCGATTCGGTCGTTCTCCCAGGCAATATCGTCGTAACGCTCCGGGACTTGGCGCGCGTACACACACGGAGCCTCCGGCGGCGTTGCGCTAGTCACGGACTCGATGACGAAGTTCGCGTGCTTTTCCCCGGGCGAAAAATCATAGGAGAATACGAGATCGTCGTATTGCGACCCCCGATGGTCGTGCTCGTAGTTGGTGATCTGCGAGGACAACGTTCGGCCCTTCGCATCTCGCACTATCAAATGATACATACGCGCATCCGGTAGCACCGAGGCGACTTGTGAAAATGGAATTGCGATGATCTCTGCCGGACGCGCGCCGTTGTAGTCGTGCGTTACGCTGATCGTCGCGCTCGAGCCAAACACAGGAGTCGCCGCGAGCAACCCGATGGCTGCCACACCTCGAATGCGTTTGATCATTGTTCTCTCCTCGAAGGATCTGCAGCCAGCGCTGACCGGGTCTTCTTGGCGCACGTCCGCTGAAACAGCTGTTTCAAACGTGAGCGCATCGATATCCGTTCTCTAGATGTTTTGGATGCGATGGGGCCGATTGTACGGCATCACAGACTGCGGTGGTGCGAGTGCCGCACATGCCGATGCTTTGACCGGTGTCTGGATAGGTATCTCACTTGGCAATCGTGGCTACTCGGGTAGCGACGCTGAGGAATCCCGCGTCTCGCTGATGTTCGAGAAGTTGCGGATCGACACGCAAGAACACGAGCGAGTGCGATCGTTGCTCATAGGCCTTCTGCAGCCATGCATGTGCTTCATCGATTCGCCCGAGTGCAAACCATGCTTTACTGATCTCGTATGAGGGTACGTAGCCCGGTGAGCTCATCAGCTGTCGTAGCGTACGTTCTGCTTCCTCCCGTTGGCCTCGTAGCGCTTGTACGCGCGCCAGCGATGCGGTGCTGATGCCATTCCCACGGGAGCGTGCAACGGCTTCTTGCAACATGGTATGCGCTTCGTCGTATTTGCCGAGCGACTCGAGCGCCCAGCCACTCCATAAGTACGCGAGCTCAAAATCGGGATCCAGCGCGAGCGTGAGCTGGTATTGCGTGAGAGCCTCCTCGTGACGACCCGCGTGATACAACACCCAGCCCAGTGCGGCGCTCGCGATTAGCGAAAGAGGCTCGAGCTGCTGAGCGCGGCGCATTTCCCTCTCGGCTTCCTCGAAGCGGCCCGAAGCCGTGAGCAAATTTCCATACCACTGATGCGATTTGGAATAGCCTGGATCGAGCGAGATGGATTTGAGAAATCGGTTCTCCGCCTCCACCAGATCCCAGTCGTAATAGAGCGCCGCATAACCCAGTGTTGCTTGAGCGGAGGCGTTATTAGCATCGAGGGCCAACGCGCGACGAGCCGCTTCCTGCGCTTTGGGAAAAGCTTCCGCGGGCGGAAGGTAATCGTAGAAGCCGAGCACGGCATAGGCGTCCGCGAGTCCTGCCCAAGCACGAGCGTACTCGGGTGCGCGTTGGACGGCCTGCTCGAAGTGCTCTACGGCGGCACGCAGGCCGTCTTGCGTGCGGCGATGCCAACTGAAGCGACCTTTTAGATATGAGTCGTAGGCGAGGGGGTCAGCCAGAGCGGCCTCCGGCGCTACCTGGCGAGCGGGATTCAAAACTTGACCTGCCAAGGTGTCCGCAATAGATAGCGCAATTTCTTGTTGTACGTGCAAGACGTCATCTGTGCGCCGGTCGTAGACATCGGACCAGAGTTGGAAGCCGTCTTCGGCATCGATGAGTCGCACATTGATACGCAGTCGGTCTCCATTGCGGCGCACACTGCCTTCGACGAGCGATTGCGCGCCCAGCATTTTGCCAATTGCCTGTGCGTCGAGGTCCTTACCCTTGATAGCAAACGTGGAAGTTCGCGAGACGACACGCAATCCACCCGATCGAGACAAGCGATCCATGAGCTCTTCGGTCAAGCCGTCGCTGAAGTACTCATCATCGGCTTTGCCGCCCGCATTGACAAAGGGCAGCACGGCAACGGTTTTCACTTCTTCTGGGGAGGAGGTGTATTCGCCAGTCGCGCCTTGCTTGATCAGTACGACCGTCGCGGTAGCGATGAGCGCCAGAATCATCGACGCGACCACCTTCACGTGTGCCGGACGCACGCCGCGTTGCGGCTCCGCATGTTGCTGCGGCAGTTCGGGATCGGGTTGCTCGGAAACTTGTTCTTCTGTGCGTTGGACCGGTGCAAGGAAACGATACCCGCGTTTGGGGACCGTCTCAATGAAGAGTGGGTGATGAGCGGAATCCGTCAGCGCCAGGCGTAGTTTGCGCACTGCGGTGTTGAGATTGTCATCGAGAATGCCCGATTCGTCATGAGGCCACAGACGCGCGAAGAACGTCTCCCGCGTCACGAGCTCGTTCGGGCGCTCCAGCAACATTTGAAGGACTCGTAACGGCACTTCCTGTAGATGGACGCGCCGTCCGTTGCGGCGCAGCTCCACGGAGGCTGGATCAAACTCAAATACGCTGAAGCGCAGCACGCTTGCTGTGCTTTCCCCAGGCGCCAATCCGGTCGAGCTTCGCACGATGCTCCCGCAGCGCAGTTCAGGTGCACTCGTAGGATGTTGATCCGATGGGGACTTTCTGTTCATGGAAAGATCATGAGGCGTTCATGGCGATCTGATTTTCAAGCTGTTCTGCTCCAAATGCACGCAGTTGGCGTGTCAACAAAGAGATGGGGAAAACACATGTGCATGAGGACTCTTGTCTGGAATGGAGGGCTGTGCCGTGGACGCAAGTAACCAACAACGCTCATTCGTCATCGAGCGCGACGTGCCCGGTGCGGGCACGTTATCACCTCAGGAGCTGGCGGCGATTGCCCAAAGGTCTTGCAAGGTACTGGACGAGCTCGGGCCGTCGATTCAGTGGATCCACAGCTATGTCACTGCCGATCGGATCTATTGCATCTATGCAAGCACCGATCCGGCTTTGATCCACCGCCATGCCGAGCTAGGCGGTTTCCCGGCAAACCGTGTCTCCCGCGTGGAGACAATCATCGATCCCTCGACTGCATTCGAATAGTCGCTGCGATGCAATGAGATGCCTATTTTCAATGAACCACTATGCAAATGATCAGGAGAGCACCATGAACCTTTCGCTCAAATTGCCCGTTCTCGGCGCTGTAACTGGCGCGCTATTCGCGCTCGCCGGCAATGGATCGGCGCACGACTTGACTTCGTCCGCCGATCAGGCGGGACATCATGCCTCACGAGTGAAGCCTTCGCCGCTCGTGGATAAGGTGCGCGCTGCCACGAGACGCTATAAGAATATCGATGTCGCGCTTGCGGAAGGTTGGGTCCCAGCAACCCCGTGCGTCAGCGGTCCGAACTCCGGCGCCATGGGCGTCCACTACGTGTTGCCCGATCGCGTCGGCGATGCTGTGTTGAGTGCTGATGTGCCGGAAGCGCTGATCTATGAACCGTTGACCAATGGTCGGCTACGTCTCGTCGGCGTCGAGTTCATCGTGCTCGCGGATGTTTGGAACACGGCGAATCCGGACGCTCAGCCAGCGTTGGACGGGCATCTGCTGAATCTCGTTAGCGAGCCGAATCGGTATCGATTGCCGGCGTTCTACGAGCTTCATGTCTGGGCGTGGGAGCGCAACCCGAATGGTAATTTCGCCGATTGGAACTCGCAGGTAACTTGCGATCAGCAACCGAATAGCTGAACGCTCTTCGGCAAGTCGCCCTTTCGTCACCCGCTCGCG
>JAICPY010000188.1 GCA_025929585.1 Steroidobacter sp. | reverse complement strand
TGCGCAGTCGGCGCGCAGTCTCTCGCCAAGTTGCTCATTCGGAGAGCTCAGGCGAACCCGCAGCGTCGCTACACATCACCTCAAGAAGGTGAGCTAAGCCACTGATTTGCGATGTGCAGCGTTAGGGCCCGCCGCAGCCAAGGACACGATCGGCGCTAAGTATCTGTCGCAAAAGAGGAAATTACTCAGATTTTTTTGACTGCGCCGGTATGCGTCCATATAGTGCAATCCGGTGGGAAAAAGTGGGAGCAAATGGGGAAGAGGGGCAGGCAAGTGCCGTCTCTGACCTGCTTTGGGGATCAGCATGTTTCGTGGTGCAAACAAGGTGACGCTAGATGCGAAAGGGCGGTTGGCCATGCCGACCCGCTATCGCGAGCGCATCGTGGAGCGCTCGAACGGCCGACTGGTCGCAACTGTCGATCGCGCTGATCGCTGTCTGTTGATCTATCCGCTGCCCGAGTGGGAAGAAATCGAGCTGAAGCTGCGCCGTTTGCCGACGCTCAATCCGGTCGCGCGGCGCTTGCAGCGTTTGATGATTGGCCACGCAACGGACCTGGAGCTCGATGGGAGCGGACGAATTCTCATTCCGCCGAGTTTGCGCGAGTACGCCAGCCTGGCCCGCGCCGCGATGTTGATTGGTCAAGGGAATCGTTTCGAGCTTTGGGACGAGACCTTATGGAACGACAACCGCGAACTGTGGCTGAAGGCTGATGAGTCGGCGGAAGAGCTTCCGCCAGAGCTCGAATCCTTGTCGCTGTGAGCGAACCCAGTGTCAACAGCCGAACCTCCAATGCGCATCATCGTCAACTTCGTGTCGACAAGCGATTCGCATCCAGCGGTGCGCTCGACTGCCGCGCTTGGTGTTTCGATGAACGGATAGAAACGATGTTGCAGCACGTGCCGGTGCTTCTGGACGAAGTCCTGGTTGCGCTGAACATTCGTGCAGGCGGCGTTTACCTGGACGCCACGTTCGGTCGCGGCGGCCATACGGCAGCGCTGCTGGAGAGAGTAGGCAAGGAGGGCAAAGTCATTGCAATCGATCGTGATCCAGCAGCGATAGCGGCTGGGCGCGCGAGATTCGCATCGGAACAACGGTTGACGTTAGTGAGCAGTCCCTTTTCGCGCTTGAGTGCAGTAGTGACCGATTTGGGCTTGCTTGGGAGTTTGGACGGCGTGTTGCTCGACCTGGGTGTTTCCTCTCCGCAGCTCGACGACGCCATGCGCGGCTTCAGTTTCGCGCAGGACGGTCCGCTCGATATGCGGATGGACAATAGAGGCGGTGAGACCGCGGCGCACTTCGTCGCAAGAGCGACGGAGCATGAGCTCGCGCGCATCATTCGAGAGTATGGCGAGGAACGTTTCGCGAAGCGCATCGCACGCGCGATCGTCGCAGCTCGTGCTGAGGGTCCTATCCAGACCACCGCTCAGCTCGCGGCTACTGTCGCAGCCGCGGTTCCGACTCGAGAACCGGGGAAGCATCCGGCAACGCGTGCCTTTCAGGCGATTCGCATACACATCAACGATGAGCTCGCAGAGATTCAAAGTGCGTTGAACGCAACTTTGGATGCGCTCGCGCCGGGTGGGCGGTTATGTGCCATCAGCTTTCATTCGCTCGAGGACGGCATCGTCAAGCGCTTCATTCAGAAGCATTCACAAGATGATCCCGTGTATGCCGGTCTGCCGGAGATTCCGCCGCACGCGCGTGCGAGATTGCAAAAGCTCGGTAAGGCAGTGCACCCAAGCGAAACTGAACTGGCCCGCAATCCGCGAGCTCGCAGCGCAATCATGCGAGTGGCGCAGAAGGTGGCAGCATGAGCCCGCTCGCGAAGCTCTCGATGCTGGGCCTATGGGCGATATTGCTTGCCTCCGCCATTGCCGTCGTTTGGTCTCGCCATCAAACGCGCAGTCTATTTATCGAGCTGCAGACATTGAATGCCGAGCGCGATGCCCTCGATATCGAGTGGGGGCAATTGAAGCTCGAGCAAAGCGCATGGTCGACTCACGGCCGAGTCGAACAGACGGCCCGCGTGAATCTGCGCATGGTCATCCCGAAACCCAATGAAGTGCGGATCGTGACGCCATGATGCGCAAGGAGAACAGAAGCTTCTCGCAAGATCAGTTTCGCGGACGGTTGCGATTGGTGCTGATCGCGCTCGTGATCACGGCCTTCGCATTGGTCGCGCGAGCGGTCGAGCTGCAGTTCTTCGATCAA
Organism: Steroidobacter sp.; assembly: GCA_025929585.1. Lineage (GTDB taxonomy): Bacteria > Pseudomonadota > Gammaproteobacteria > Steroidobacterales > Steroidobacteraceae > Steroidobacter. Next base: position 4,604 of record JAICPY010000188.1, on the reverse strand, counting down.
GCGTTCCTGGAGAAACAGGGCGATGCTCGCTACACGCGAGTTGCCAAGATCTCTGCTGTGCGTGGCAGCATTTACGATCGTAACGGTGAAGCGTTGGCCGCCAGCACTCCGGTCGACACGATTTGGGCATGCCCGCCCGAGCTGGTGCGTGCCTCGGATCAATTTCAACGTCTCGCCGAGGCTCTGAATCGCGACAAGAAATGGCTCGAGCAAATCGTCACGAGCAATCTTGATCGTGAGTTCATCTATCTGGTGCGTCACATGCGGCCGAGCGATGCCGCGCAGGTGGCGGAGCTCAAAATTCCGGGTGTGTATCTACTGCGCGAGTATCAGCGCTTTTATCCTGCCGGTGAAGTGACAGGCCATCTGCTGGGCTTCACCAAGAAGTACGACGACATCGGGCAGGAAGGGTTGGAGCTTGCATTCGACCGCGTGCTGGGAGCAGAGGCGGGCGCCAAACGGGTCATTCAAGATCGCTTGGGCCGAACGGTCGAAGACGTCGAGAGCATTCGTGCACCGCGACCCGGCGAGAATCTGTACACGAGCCTCGATCTACGCATTCAATATCTCGCGTATCGGGAATTGAAAGCCGCCGTGCAGGAGCATCGCGCGAAAGCGGGCTCGGCCGTCATCATCGACGTCGACACGGGTGAAGTGTTGGCGATGGTCAATCAGCCGGCATACAACCCGAACGATCGCGATCAGGTCTCGCCGTCTCGTTATCGCAATCGCGCGGCAACCGATATTTTCGAACCGGGCTCGAGTTTGAAACCTTTCGTTGCAGCGGCAGCAGTTACCACTGGTCGCTATCACGCAGACACCATCATCGACACGGCCCCAGGCTATGTGACGGTGGGCATGAACACGTTTCGCGACAAGCACTTTCTCGGGGCCGTACCCCTGACGACGATCATCGCGAAATCGAGCAACGTTGGCATGATGAAGATGGCGCTGGCGTTACCTCCGGAATCGATCTGGCAAACATTGAACGATTTTGGATTTGGACGAGTGACCGGCAGCGGCTTCCCCGGCGAATCGGCGGGTTTGTTGAATCACTACTCGCATTGGAAGCGTATCGGCACCGCTTCGGTTTCGTTCGGGTACGGCATGTCTGTAACCTCGCTCCAGCTCGCGCAGGCATACGCAATCCTCGGCTCCGGTGGCATCCGTCGGCCAATCACGTTGCGTCGCGCCGATGAGCCTGTCATTGGCGAGCGTGTACTCGATGCGCGCGTCGCTGCAGAGATGTTACGAATGATGGAGCGCGTGGTGTCGGAGGACGGCACGGGAAACCGTGCGGCGTTGCTCGGGTATCGCGTAGCCGGCAAGACCGGAACATCATGGAAAGCCGAGCAGGGCGGATACTCCAAGCAAAAGTACATGGGCGTGTTCGCAGGTGTCGTGCCTGCTAGCCGGCCCAAGCTCGCTGCTGTCGTCGTGATCGATGAACCTCATGGCGATAAGTACTACGGCGGTGACGTCGCGGCTCCGGTATTTGCGAACGTGATGGCCGGCGCGTTGCGTTTGATGGGCGTGCCGCCCGACGGATTGGAGCAGCTCCCGTCAGCGACGTTGGTGCAGGCGCATCCGAGTCATGAGTAACGCAATCATGACAGCACCTCTTCATCCGGAGCGCGTCAAGAATCTCGCGGCATTGCTCGAAGGCATTGCCACGGGAGTACCTGCATCGCTGGAAATCAGCGATCTCAGCCTCAACAGTCATGCCGTTACTGCGGGAGGTGCGTTCATCGCGCTGTCCGGTGCGCGGACACACGGCCTGTCGTTCGTCCATGAGGCGATTGCCGCCGGCGTACTCGCAGTGCTTTGGGAGCCTAAAGATGGGGTGGCACCTGACTTGCCAGACCACATCTTCGCGCTCGGCATTCCGGATCTCGCGCGGCATCTCGGGCAGATCGCTGATCGATTCTTCGATGAGCCTTCTCGTCATCAAAGGATCTCGGCGGTCACCGGCACCAACGGTAAAACGACTACAGCATTCATGCTCGCTGCTGCGCTCGAGCAACTCGGATTTCAGTCGGCTTACGCAGGAACATTGGGATACGGACGCATCGCTGAGGTGCATTCGAGGCCACACACGACGCCGGACTGCATCAGCGTACATCGCGAGCTTGCTGAACTGAGCGCGGCAGGCGTGCGTTGCATTGGGATGGAAGTGACCTCGCACGCGTTGGAGCAGCATCGCGTCGCGGGCGTGCGTTTCGAAAGTGCGATCTTCACAAATCTCACTCGCGATCATCTGGACTACCACGGCACGATCGAAGCGTACGGGGCAGCGAAGGCTCGTTTGTTCGCCTGGCCCACGCTGCAGCACGCGATCATCAATATCGATGATGATTTCGGTCGTTCGCTCGCGATGCAATCCCGTCGCGCCGCTCTGACTGTGTATGGCCGCGAGATGTCGGTTTCGGCGTTCACCGGCAACGCGTCCAATGCGCGATACGTATGCGCAACGAACGTCGCGACGACTCCGGTCGGGCTCGATCTCGATCTGGATAGCAGTTGGGGTCGCGGACGCATGCATTCGCGGCTCATCGGCGCATTCAATGTCGACAATGTTCTCGCCGTGCTCGCATCGTTGCTCAACTCCGATGTTGCGCTCACAGATGCCATCGCTGCTGTAGAGCGCAGCCTGCCGCCTCCTGGGCGCATGGAGATGCTGACCTCTCCAGGTAAGCCACTCGTCATCGTTGACTATGCGCATACGCCCGATGCATTGCAGAAGGCGTTGCAGGCGTTGCGCAAGCATTGTTCCGGCCAGCTCTGGTGCGTGTTCGGATGCGGCGGCGAACGCGATATCGGCAAACGGCCGTTGATGGGCGCGATTGCAGAAGCAAACTCGGATGCAGTCATCGTCACAGATGACAATCCACGTGGCGAAGACGGCGATGTAATCGTGGCAGGGATCGTCAGTGGAATGCAGGCGCCCGAGCGTGCCCTGATCGAACGCGATCGTGCACGTGCCATCGAGCTTGCCATCTCGCGAGCTTCTGTTCGCGATGCGGTTCTGATTGCCGGCAAGGGACATGAGGACTACCAGATCATTGCTGGAGTGAAGCGCGATTTCAGCGATCGAGATGTGGCGCTCGCCGCGTTGGGGAGGCACGCATGATGGCGTGGCGTCTCAGCGAAGTTGCGCAATGCGCCGGCGGCGAGTTGGTTGGCGGCGATACGTTGTTCGAACACGTGTCGACCGACACTCGCAATTTACAACCTGGCTCCTTGTTCGTAGCGCTGTCGGGCGAGAATTTCGATGGACATGATTTCGTTGCGGATGCAGCCAAGAAAGGGGCGATCGCAGCGCTCGTATCTCAAACGCTTCCCGTCACGATTCCTCAAATCGTGGTGCCTGATGTGCTTGCCGGGTTATCGGCTTTCGCGCGTGAGTGGCGTCGGCAGTTTTCGATCCCCGTCATCGGTGTAACCGGCAGCAACGGCAAGACGACGACGAAGGAACTGATCGGCTCGATCCTGACCCGCCGTGGCCCCGTGTTGATCACTCGCGGCAATCTCAACAATCACATCGGCGTGCCGCTCACTTTGCTCGCTTTGCGGGCGGAGCATCACTATGCGGTCATCGAGATGGGAGCGAATCATCAAGGAGAGATTGCGCATTTGGCGAACATCGCAGAACCGACCATCGGCATCGTCACGAATGCAGGCGCGGCGCATCTCGAAGGCTTCGGGAGCTTGCAAGGTGTTGCCGCGGGTAAAGGAGAGCTGTTCCGTAGCCTGCCGGCGAGCGGCGTCGCGGTGATCAACGCGGACGATGCATTCGCCGCATTGTGGCGCGAGAACTGCGCCAGCGAACGCATGCTGACTTTCGGATTCGAGCAGCCTGCCCAATTCATGGCGCACAAGGTCAAAGCAAATAGCGATGCGGCAGGGTTTCGCATCGACTTCGATCTAGTGACGCCAGAGGGCACTCGCCCCGCGACGCTCACCCTCGCAGGACTTCACAACCTGCGCAACGCGCTTGGTGCTGCCGCGGTCGCGCACGCTGCTGGCGCGAGTCTGGATGAGATCGTCGAAGGCTTGGCCGCGATGAAGGGTGTGGCCGGCCGGCTCGAGCTCAAGCCTGCGATCAACGGTGCTTATCTAGTCGATGATTCCTACAACGCTAATCCGAGCTCGCTCAGAGCCGGGCTCGATGCCTTTCGTGGCTTCGCAGGTTCTCGCTGGCTCGTGCTCGGTGAAATGAAAGAGCTCGGGGACAGTGCAGATGCGTTACACGCGGAAGTCGGTCGATATGCGCGCGAAGCGGGCGTGCAACGTCTGCTCGCTGTCGGCGAGCGCGCGAAGTTCGCCGTCGATGCCTTCGGGGAAGGCGCGCAGTGGTTCGGCGATCTGGATGAGTTGATCGACACCGCGCGAGCCTCGCTCACGAGCGGCATCGCCGTCCTGATCAAAGGCTCTCGCGCAAACAAACTCGAAAAAGTTTCCGCCGCTCTGTCTCTTCACCCAACCGAAGCTGCAGGCCATTGAGCATGAGCCCCTATTTCGGATCTGAATCGCACCCCGCACACCGCAAGCCGCACGCCGTATTGCAAACGCGAGCTGCGGACTACGGACTACGGACTGCGGAC
>JAICPY010000275.1 GCA_025929585.1 Steroidobacter sp. | reverse complement strand
TTGCGAAGCCAGGAGCGAGGCGCGTGGGTCGAGATCCTCGCTCACGGAGTTGTAGACACCGCGTGTGGTAACCGTGAGCACGTTGCCTTCGTAGTCGAATGGACGTGGAGCCTTCAGATCGACAGTTGCACCGAGCGAACCCTCCTCCACATCCGCGGAAGGAGTTTTGCGCACGGCGAGCGCCGAGAAAATCTCCGAAGGAAAAACGTTGAAGTCGAAGCTTCGCCCGTTATTTCCAGCGCCGTAGATATCGCTGGAACCGGTTTGGGACGCACCTTCCATGCCGTTGATGCGCACGCGCGTAAAGCCGGGCCCGAGTCCGCGCACGGAGATGTTGCGACCTTCGCCGCCATCGCCGCGCGATAGCGTGACGCCTGGCACGCGTTGCATGGATTCGGCGAGGTTGCTGTCCGGAAACTTGCCGATGTCCTCGGACACGATGCTGTCGATCGCAGCAGTTTCGTTGCGTTTCTCAGCCAACGCGGTGTTCAGAGAACCTCTGAATCCAGTGACGATGACCTCTTCGACGTCTTTGTCTTCGGTACTTCCCGAAGCGGGCGTGGTCTGCGCTTGCGTCGAAATCGACACGAGCAATGCGCTCGTAACCACAGCAGAGGCTACGGGGCCGCTGCGCTTGCGTTGCATGATCTTCGACATTTTCATTCCCCCCTAAGGATGTCAGTTCGAAGCGAGATGGTTGGCCAGTCGGTAGATGAGTTAGCTAGATACCTGTGTTAACGGTAACCGGTGTCATTCTTACGCAAAAAAATGGTTCAAATAAAAACCATTCCCTCGATTGCAACGAAGGAAGAAACATCGACGCGAGTGCGGCTGGTCCACCACCTAAGTCGGTGACCTTCGCAGCCCCCAATGAAGCGAACGCTTGTGCATCTTGAAATCCCTTGCTGCGTTTGTCGCATTTTGATCGTTTTCTACCGCATTTGATTATTGCGCGTCCAGAAATTTCTTCGAGACTGCGTTTCGCATCGTCTGTCGTCATACGACTTGCGTGCAGCTGAACATCGTAGGTTGTTGACTAAACAAGGATTGCGACAATCCCGACATTCCTCGCAATGCAGGTGGGGGACCGCGGAGCAATCGCGAGCCATCCTGCCTTCCGAGCTGTGTTAGCGATAACGTGCGCGCTCATGCGTCAATATGATCGAACATGTGCGGGCTGGGGACTCCTCGAAGACGAGGAGCGTCCCCTTCTAACGTACCAACGGAACACGCATCACCGTCAATGAATATGCCGGCAGCGGAGTTACGATTTCGGAACCTTGCATCGTAAGCGTGAGCTGCTTAGGCGCTGCGTTCATCGGTGCATCGAGCGAGTTCACCGCATCGGCGCTTTCGGCTGTGAGCTGCGCCAGCGTCGCAGTGCGTCCCAGCTCAGCCCCGCGAAGTCGAATATTCGCATTTCGCACCTCCGGGAACGGATTGGAGAGGAAAAGCACGACCTCGCTCTTGCCTTCGCTTAGGCCCGCGCTCGCGTAAAGAGTCGGAATGAAATCGGGCTCATAGGGCGTCAAGGGAACGGCGCGATTCGTCGCTACCGCTTCGGGCGGCAGCAATGTGAGATTCACAGGATCACCTTTCACTTCGATCGGCAGCAACACTTCCGGCCGGTTCCGACTAAACATCCGTTGAACATAGTAGGAAGGCGTGCCGAACACGCGCGTGTTGTCGAACCAGATGAGATTCGGAGCCCATTGATAGGCATCGGACCGTGCGAGCAAGGGAGCATATGAGGACATCACGACGAGATCGCTGTTGCGCAGTAGTCCCGTCATGAATGCGGATTCCGAGATGGCCGCGCGCAGCGTCGATTTGCGTTCGACATCGTGCGCGGCATACTCGCCTGCAAAGACCTTGGGGCAGGTGCGCGAAGGTGTCTTCGGACATTGGCGACTCTGCTCGTCGTAACGCGTGGCGTTCTCCAAGAACCACTGCGGCGGACGGTAGTAGTGCTCATCGACAACGTGTGCGCGCGTGCCGGAGCGAAACTTCTTCCACGCCAAAGCCCAAGATTCATCGTCAACGCCTGGGCCTGATCCGCTGACGATCTTCATCTCCGGATACTTGGCATGGATGGCCCGAGCGAAGATCTCATAGCGATCGAAATACGCTTCGCCCCACTGTTCGTTGCCGACACCGATGTGTTCGAGATTGAACGGTGCGGCGTGGCCCATCGCCACTCGCCTGGCCCCCCATTTGGAGCTTGCCGGTCCGTTGGCGAATTCGATGAGATCCAAAGCATCTTGAATGTATGGATCCAGTTCATCGAGCGGCACCAGCTCTCCGCTTTGATACTGGCAAGCCATTCCGACATTCAAGATCGGCACGGGCTTCGCGCCAATGTCCTCCGCGAATTGGAAGTACTCGAAGAAACCCAACCCATACGTTTGGTGATAGTTCGGTGAAGTCAGGTGCTTGATCGCATCCTGCCAGCGGTTCGAGTTTTGTTTGCGCTCCTCGATGTTGCCGATCGAGTGCTTCCATTGATATCGATCCTCGAGGTGCTCGCCTTCGACGATGCAGCCGCCGGGAAAGCGAATGAAGGCAGGCTCGAGATCAGCGATCTTCTGTGCAATGTCCTCACGCATTCCGTTGCGACGGCGCTTGAATGTGTTTTCCGGAAACAATGAGATCGTGTCTAGATCCAGTTGCCCGGCATCTAGCGCTGTGATCGCGAGTCGCGCACTTGCAGCATCTGCATTTGCGACCAGCGTCAGGTCAGTCTTCTTCCATTCTCCATTCGATGCCTGGAAATCAGCGGTGGCCAGCGTACGCCCGCTTTCATTCTCGATCGCTACTCTCAAAGGCGTCGGGCTCGTCGATCGCGTCCAGAGGCTGACGAGGTATTTGTGATCCTTCCGAACGGGAATGCCGGCGTAGCCGTAGTTGGCGATGCCGAAAC